>NZ_CP095741.1:4672500-4805000 GCF_023078475.1 Luteibacter aegosomaticola
AGGTCGGGAAGCGCGGCCGCGCGCAGGCCGCCGGGTTCCGCCTGCGCGAGCTCGGGCGCCAGGCCCGCGAGGATATCGAGGTAGCGCGAGGTCTTGAATGCACGGGGCAGGATCAAGGCACGGCAGCCGACCTTGTTCAACGAATACGCCAGTTCGTGCGAGCGATAAGCGGGGTTGATGTTCACCAGGATGAGGCCCGCCTTGGGCGCCGCGAACTGCGCGACCACCCACTCGGCACGGTTGGGCGCCCAGATGCCAACGCGGTCGCCGGGGGCGAGGCCAAGTGCCAGCAGGCCGGCCGCGATGCGCTCCACTTCGGCGTGGAAGGCGCGGTACGTCCAGCGCACGCCTTGCTGGCGTACGACGAGTGCGGGGCGCTCCGGCCACGTCGCGGTGATGCGATCGAGCAGCGCGCCGACGGTCTCGCCCAGGAGCGGCGTGGCGCTGGCGCCGTTGACGTAGCTGGGCGTGGGCATCGGGCGATCCTCGAGAATGTAACCCCGAGGTTAGCCAATCCCACGGTAGGAGCCCACCCTGTGGGCAACATCCTTCGCGACACCGGTAGGAGCCCACCCTGTGGGCGACGCCGTTCGCGATAGCGCTGCAGGGCCTGTTGCGGTGAGGCGAAAGATGTCGCCCACAGGGTGGGCTCCTACCGGGGGCGTCAGGCGCGGGTTGTCAGGCTGGCGATGACCTCATCCAAACCGGTCTCGCCCTTCAACGAGCCGGCACCGAAATCGATCCACCCTTCGTTGAATCCGTCGACCATCCGCATGCGCGGGCCCGGGTTCTGCATGCCCTGTTCGCGGAAGCGCGGCTCCCAGGTCTCGCGCGGCACCGGTCGAACGACAACGTCGCGGTTCAACGCCTTGGCCAGCGCGGCGGCGATATCGTTCGGGCTCACCCGCACCGGGCCTTCGAGTTCGACCACGCGCACGCCATCCCACGATTCGCCCAGGAGCTTCGCGGCGAGCCGGCCGATGTCCTTCGTGGCGACCATCGCGATACGGCGGTCAAGCGGCACGAGATAGCTATCGATCGTGCCCGTCTCGCGTGCCTGCGCCACGTCCCACTGGCTGTTTTCCATGAACCAGCCCGCTCGCAGGAAGGCCACCGGCATCGGCAGGGCGCCGAGCACCTTCTCCATCCGGCCAAGCTGCGAAAGCAGGTTCTCATGCGGCGCATCGGCACCGATCGTAGAGAGCACCACCACGCGCCCGGGCTGGGCAGCGAGCAGCGCGTCGCGGATGGACATGATCGTGCGCTCCGACTCGGGGAAGCCCGGGGAAGGATCGAACAGCGGAGGCAGCAGGATGAAGACAGCCTCGGCACCCTCGAAAGCGCGGGTCAACGCGGGCGTGTCGTCGAGTTCGGCGATCGCCGAGTGCTCGAAACGCTCGGCTTTGGCGGCATCGCGCACGACGGCGCGAAAAGGCTGGCCCGCGGCACGCAGCGCCTCGGCTAGCGAGGCGCCGACCTGGCCGGTGATACCGGTGATGGCAAACATGGTGTGGCTCCGTCATGGGGAAAGGACGGAGCACAGGGTAGGCGTTGGCCATCCGTGACTGAAGCGACGCAGGCTCAGCTCATTGATGACGAAACGTCACGACTAGCCGATCAGGCGAACTCGGCCCACGCGCCGGCGTCGGCCGCCTTCTTCTTCGTTTCGCCAAAACGCAGATCCTGCGCGGCCGGCGGGGCAACCTCCACCGGCTTGCCACCATCCACCGTAAAGAACGCCACCTGGTCGCGCAGCGACTGGGCCTGGTCCTGCATGGACTTCGCGGCGGCCGCGGCCTCTTCGACCAGTGCAGCGTTCTCCTGCGTCACCTGGTCGATCTGCGCGATGGCGATATTCACCTGATCCACGCCGGCTGATTGCTCCGAGCTGGCCGCCGCGATCTCGGCGACGATATCGGTCACCTTCTTCACGCTGCCAACGATATCGCGCAGCGCGTCCGCCGAACGGCCGACGAGCTCCGCACCGGCTTCCACACGCTCGCCGCTTTCGATGATCAGCGCCTTGATCTCCTTCGATGCCGCTGCACTCGATTGCGCGAGGCGGCGCACTTCGCTGGCCACCACGGCAAAGCCGCGGCCCTGCTCACCGGCACGCGCCGCTTCCACGGCCGCGTTCAGTGCCAGCAGGTTCGTCTGGAAGGCGATCTCGTCGATCATGCCGACGATGTCCGTAATGCGGCGGCTCGAATCACCGATGTCGCGCATCGCGTCCATCGCCTTGGCCACCACGTCACCACCCCGCTCCGCTTCGCCGCGCGCGTGGCGCGAGAGGCGATCGGCGGCGGTAGCGTTCTCGGCGTTCTGCTTGACGGTCGCCGTCATCTCTTCCATCGACGCCGCGGTCTCTTCCAGGCTGGAGGCCTGCTCCTGCGTGCGCTGCGAGAGGTCATCGTTACCGCGGGCGATTTCCCCCGCCGTGGTGGAGACGACGTGCGCGCCCTGCTGCACCTCGGCCACGATGGAAGCCAGCGTGCCGCGCATGCGCTCAAGCGCACCGAGCAGGCTTTCCGGTGCCACGTCGGCGGCGCCTTCGTTGCGCAGGTCGCCGCCGGCAATGCGGCTGGCGATGCGCTGTGCTTCGTTCGGTTCGCCACCGATCGTGGCGCGGATGCTGCGCATGGAGAACCAGACGACGAACAGCGCCAGCGCAGCGATAAGCCCCGACTTCCACAGGTCGCGCAGCAATTGCTGGCGGAATGCCTGGTCGATATCGGTGAAGTACGCACCGGAAATGAAGTGCAGGTCCCACGGCTGGTACAGCGCGGAGTAGCTGATCTTGTCGCGTAGTTCGTTGGTCTTCGGCATCACCTGCGTGTAGCGGGTGAACCCGTGGCCGTCCTTTGCGTCCGCATCGCGCATGGCGGTGTAGTGATGGAAGCCGTGGCCATCGGCGTCCCCGCCGACGTTCTTGCCGATCTCGTCGTGGCGCAGCGGGTGCAGGCGCATGATCAAACCAGAGTCGATCGCGAACACGTAGCCGTTGTTGCCATCCCAACGCATGGCTTCGATATCGCGCAAGGCGCCGACGCGCGCTTCGGCATCGCTCATCTCGCCTTTTTCCGCGCGGGCGTGGAACGCATCCGCCACGGCGGTAGCCGCCATCACGTGCTGCGCCAGCGCGTGCTCGAGCGAACGCATCTGCGCATCGCGGCTTTCGATGGCCGACATCACGACCTGGCCGACCAGGCCCAGCACCACGATGGACATCACCATCCACACCCGCGTGTTCAGCGTGGTGCGGCCAAACCAGTTCATTACAGCCGACATGCGACGTTCGCCCTCAAGAATTGCCCCGTAAGCGCTTTATCGGCAAAAGCGGGAAGGCCTTGATGGCGTTTGCGTGACAACTTGCGAACGATATTTCAGGCTCAGTCGAGCGTGAGACGGTGGCTCCCGGGACCCACCGTCGTGGCCGCCTTGCCGGGCAGGCCCACCTCCGCTTCGGTACCCACGGGCACCTGCACATCCACCTCCACCTGAGCACCGGCCTTGCGCCAAGCCACGGACGCCTCACCGTAGGGGGTCATCACCGCTGCGGACGCGTGGTCGAGGAAGTCCGTAAATGCGGGGTGCACGCCGATCCGCCGCCAGCCCGGCGCCAGCGGCCGCAGGCCCGCCACGTCCTCGAACAGCCAGTCGTCCACGGTGCCGAGGAAATAGTGCCCCCGCGAGCGCGAGGCGAGCTTCCAGTGCTCCCAAAGGCTGGTCGCGCCGTTGGCCCGCCAGAAGCCCCAGCTCGGGAAGCTCACCTGGTTGGCGATCGCCCAGGCCTCGTCGGCATGGCCGGTCGCGGTGAGCACGGGCAGGATCAATTTGGTCGCGAGGGCGCCGGTATCCAGGTGATCGCCGCGCGCCTTCGCATCCGCGGCGACACTGGCCGCCACGCGTTCGCGGAGCTCGGCAGGCACGAGGCCGAAGCCGAGCGCCAGCAGGTTGTGCGCCTGGCGGTAACCCTGGTCGCCCTCTCCCTGGTAGATCGCCTT
This sequence comes from Luteibacter aegosomaticola, assembly GCF_023078475.1. Taxonomy (NCBI): domain Bacteria; kingdom Pseudomonadati; phylum Pseudomonadota; class Gammaproteobacteria; order Lysobacterales; family Rhodanobacteraceae; genus Luteibacter; species Luteibacter aegosomaticola. Next base: position 4,676,505 of record NZ_CP095741.1, read on the forward strand.
GTCGCGATCAAGGAAGCGTGCGTTGAACGCGTCGCGGACGGCATCGGCCATCGCGTCGAAGCGTGCGGCCTCTGCCGGCTTGCCCGCGAGCCGCTGCATGTCGGCGACCACGCGCTCCATCCGGTAAAGGTAAGCCGTGGCGGCGATGCGCTTGTCTTCGGGCGCATTCTCGCCGGACGGATCCGTTTCCGGGCTCACCCAGTCGCCTAGTTCGGTATTAGCGATGCCACCGGGGGAACGCGCGTGTTCCATGGCGACGTAGCGAGCCATGCCTTCAAGGTGTTCGTCGATCGGCGCGCGATCGCCCGTCTGCTGATAGAGCGCCCACGGTACGAAGACATACGCCGAGTGCCAGGTGGGCGCATGTACATCGAGAGCCCAACCCGCGTTGGGCGCGGTGACCAGCGGCGCGCCATCGGCGCCGCGGGTGTCGGCGATATCGCGTTCCCACTTGGTGAACATGGCCGCGGCGTCGAAGTTACGCAGGAACATGTCGACGCCAAGCATGCCATCACCGGTCCAGCCGTTCTTCTCGTACATCGGCGTGTCGGTGGGGATGCTGTAGAGATTGTTGAGCATGGTGTCCACCGTGGCACGGTGAATCCAGTTGAGCAGGTCGTTCGCGCTGTCGAACCGGCCCGTCACGGCCACATCGTTATGCACGACGGCAGCCTTCAGCGCCGCCAGCGACGGCTTGCCCGGCCAACCGTCCACCTGCACATAGCGGAAGCCCTTGTACGAGAAACGGCTATGCCACTGCGTACGCCCTTTGCCGAGGGTCAGGTGGTCGGTCTGGAAGCCGTGCTTGAAGTAGTGGTGTTCGTCGCGCGCATCGACCGTGCCATCGGGCAGCAGCTTTTCGCCATAGCGCGCGGTGATCACGGTGCCGGCAGGGCCTTCGACATCGAAATCGGCCCAGCCTGCGATGACGCGCGGAAAGGCGAAGACGAACGTGCCTGGCTTCGGTTCGGTGACGGCGGTGGCGTTGAGCACCTGGGTGACGCGAATCGGTGGCTCGATCTGCGCCACGAGGCGCCCGGACGGGGCCGGCAGAACGGCCGCTGGCGCCCACTGCGATGGCGCGGCGGCGCGAGCGTCGTAGTCTTCGCCACCGTACAGGTCATCCAGCCGCGTCGGGCCATCGGCAAGCGACCAACGCGTATCCGTCGGGATGCGTTCGGTCCGGCCATCAGCGTAGCGGATGACCAGGACGGCACGCATGCGCGGCTGGCCATGCCATGGCGCACGCTCCCAATGCCACACGTTGGGATTGGTCATGCCGTAGAAGCCACGCCCAAGTTCGGCACCGAGCGTGTGATCGCCGGGTGCCAGGTCGATGTCGGTGGCGGTGACCTCCACGCGTTTCGCGTAGTCGGTGAAGCCCGGCGACAGCACCGCATTGCTGGTGGGGTGGCCGTCCACCTGCATGGCCGCGTAGCCACCGCCCGCCACGTAGAGCGTCGCGCGCTGCACGCCGTTATCCACATGGAACGGGCGGCGCAACACAGGCGCGGGCAGGCTCGCCGCATCGGCCTTGCCTATCCACTGCGCACCACCCCAACCCGCGTCATCAAGCGCGGTGCCAAACGCGCCATCGCCGCTAGCGGCACCTTCGGTGGTGCGCACCGAGACGTGCCACGCATAGCGTTCGCCGGGCGTCAGCGCCGGGCCACCGTAAGGCACATCGAACGACTGCGCACTGCTGACGTCGCCGCTATCCCACACGGGTTTGCCATCGCGGCTGACCCGGATCCGGTAACCCTGCTGGGCTGTCCCGTTCTTTTCGGCATGGATCACCCAGCCGAACCGGGGTTTCGCCACATCCACATAGAGCGGTGCGTCCACGCGTTCGACGCGGAGGCGCTCGAGCGTAGCGGCAGGGGCGAGCGAGGGCACGATCAGCAGTGCGCAGAACAGGGCACGTGGTGGCAAGGCGTGGCATCCCGGGGGCAAGGCATGAAGCCTCGAGCATACCCGCATACATCCGTCTAACGCGTGCGGGGCTACACAGTACGCACCCAAGCCATCCGGAGCCATCGTCATGAAGACCCGTATCGCCGGCCTCACCCTGGGCCTCGCCATCGCCAGTACCGCTGCCTATGCCGGACAGTTGGATAAGCTCGGCGGCCTGATGGGCGGATCGGGGGGCGGCCTTACCTCCGGCAGCGCCAGCAATGCCGCAGGCATCATCCAGTACTGCGTGAACAACAACTACCTCGGCGGTGATTCGGGCGCGTCGGGTGTGAAGGACAAGCTACTCGGTAGCCTGTCGGGTGACCAGAACGCTTCGAATACCGATGCCGGCGGCTCGTCGGGCAGCAACCTGCTCGGGTCGCTGGGCGGCAAGTCGAAGAAGAACAGTTCCACGAGCGCAGACCCGACCAAGGACAAAGGTTACCTGGATGGGGCCAAGGGATTGCTGACGACGGGGGACGGCAAGCAGATGAGCCTCACTGGAGGAAACAGCAGCGATCCGTCCGACATGAAGGGCAAGCTGGTGCACAAGGCCTGCGATGCCGTTCTGAAGCAGGGTAAGAAGATGGCTGGTCTCTGAGGTAAACGGGGATCGCGCGCAAGCGCGCTCCCCGGCCCCTCAACCCCGCGTAATCCGCCCGATCGCTTCGGTCAGGTCCGCTACACCGTACGGCTTCACGATCACCGCCGTGCGCGCGTCGCGGACCACGCCGTTGGCCGTCTGGTCGCCGGTGGCGAACAGCACGGGTAGCTCCGGGCGTCCTTCGCGCATGCGCTCGGCCACTTCCACGCCGCTCATGCCCGGCAGGCCCACGTCGGCCAACAACACGTCGATGGTTTCGCTGGTGTGCACGCGGATCGCTTCGTTGCCATCGCCGGCTTCGAACACCGTATGCCCCCGGCTCTCGAGCATCTCGGCGATGCTCATGCGGATCAGCGCATCATCTTCCACCACGAGCACACGCAGCGATTGCGGCGGCTGTGGCGCAGGTACCGAAGGCGCGGGCGAGTTCGCCGGTATGCGTGGCGCCACCGGTGCACGTTGCGCCAGCACGTGGCGTACGCGGCGGGCGAGCGCCTCGCGGGTGTAAGGCTTACTGAGCAACTCCACGCCTTCATCCAGGCGCCCGCCATGCACGATGGCGTTTTCGGTATAGCCCGAGGTGAACAACACAGCCATGCCGGGCTGGCGTTCCGTGGCCTTGCGCGCCAGGTCGGTACTGCGCAGGGGGCCCGGCATCACCACGTCGGTAAACAGCAGGTCGATGGCGATGCCGCTATCGATGATGGACAAGGCGCTTTCCGCATCGCGCGCCTTCAGCACGCGGTAGCCCAGGTCGGCCAGCATGGTCACGACGGTCTCGCGGACCTCGTCGTCATCCTCAGCCACCAGCACGGTCTCGTCGCCGCCACGCATGGCGCCTTCTTCCAGCGCGACCAGCCGGTCTTCGCTCTGCGTCGAACGCGGCAGGTAGATCTTCACCGTGGTGCCGTGGCCAGGCTCGCTGTAGATCTTCACGTGGCCGCCGGACTGCTTCACGAAACCGTACACCATGGACAGGCCGAGGCCCGTGCCCTGGCCCTCCGGCTTGGTGGTGAAGAACGGCTCGAACACCTGTGCCAGCACTTCCGGCGTGATGCCCGAGCCCGTGTCGGTCACGGCCAGCATCACGTACTGGCCGGCCTTCAGGTCACCGTGGGACTTGGCGTACGCCTCATCGAGCAGCGCATTGCCCGCTTCGATGGTGAGCTTGCCCTGCCCGGCCATCGCGTCGCGCGCGTTGATCGCGAGGTTGAGCAGCGCGTTTTCGACGTTGCCAACATCGACCAGCGTGTTCCACAGTCCACCCGCGATCACGGTTTCGACATCGACGGCTTCGCCCAGCGCGCGGCGCAGCAGGTCATCCATGTCGCGGACGAAGCGGCCAATGTTGACCACCTTCGGCGCCAGCGGCTGGCGGCGGCCGAAGGCGAGCAACTGGGCAGCCAGGCGGGAACCACGCGTGACACCGGCCATGGCATTGGCCACGCGGCGCTCCGCCCGAGGGTTGCCGGCCACGTCGGCGACCAGGAGCTGGAGGTTGCCGCTGATGACCTGAAGCAGGTTGTTGAAATCGTGTGCGACGCCACCGGTGAGCTTGCCGATGGCATCCATCTTCTGTGCCTGGCGCAGCTGTTCCTGGGTGATGTCGAGGAACCGGTCGGAACCAAGCCAGGCCTGGTCGCTGCCGGCCAGGCGGAAGGTCGCGAGAATCACACCGTCCCCGGCAGTGGCCGAACGCCAGGTTTCGAACGAGAGTCCCCAGGCCTGCCCATCGGCACCGGTGACATCCAGGTCGCGGACACCACGGGCACCGATCGTGGGCAGCAGTGCCTCGATGGCAGCCCGGCCCGCCGGATCCCAGAACGCCAGGAAGTCGCTGCCCTGCAACCGGGCGCGAGCCCAGGCATTGGCCTGCAGCGTGCCGCCGGTAACGGTCAGCGCGACGAGGCCGAAGGGCACCGCGTCAAGCGATTGGTTGAGCAGTGCGTGATCCTGCAGCGCGAACGTCGATGGCATCTAACCGGGGCTGTTATGGAACGGGCCCGAATCTTAGCGTTGGGGGCGGATACCTTATGTGTACGCGATCTTCACATTGGTATAGAAGCGTTTGGTTAAGGCTTGGCCAGACCACTTTGGAACGTTTCCTGCCAACTCATTGAAGCGACAGCGCATTGGAAAAATTCCCCTATATCTTGTGTTGACCTACCCTCCCCCCAGCTATATCGTGTGTCCCGCTGGTGTCCGAGGCGGCGCGACTGCCCGTCGGAACTAATAGGGAATCCGGTGTGAATCCGGAACTGCCCCGCAGCGGTAAGTGGAAACGATCCCGTTCAATGCACTGGCTCGATGAGGAGCTGGGAAGCGGCGGGTAGGCCGGGTGCGAAAGCCCCCACGTCCACGAAGTCCGAAGACCTGCCAGCGCCCGCGGCCCAGAAGGCCCCGGTGAGTGGTGACGGCTTCCGCGGGGAAGCGCGTCGTGGACCGAAGCCCCCCTGCGCGGCTTCGTCCCCGGCCTTTTCCCGTTTGCCTAGCCATAGCGAGCCCCGTTTCGTGGGAACGGGAGTCTGGACCAGGCCTTGGGGCACAGAATGACGACGATGGATTCCGCAGCGCGCGAGCGCACCGAGACGGCCGACGCGGCCGCGACCCCCACCAACAATAATGAGAAGGCCCCCGCAGCGGGCTACAAGCAGGACGCCCCGCCGGCGTTCGCCCTGACCCCTCCGCACAACCCCGGCCAGATGCGCGTCAAGAAGCGCAACGGCGGCCAGGAAACCGTGGACGTGAACAAGATCGTGCGCGCGGTGACTCGCAGCGCCGATGGCCTGTTCTCGGTGGATCCGATGCGCGTGGCGCTGAAGACCATCGGCGGCCTGTACGACGGTGCCACCACCCAGGAACTCGACCAGCTCTCGATCCGTACCGCCGCCGCGCTCACCGCGGAAGAGCCGGAATACGGCCAGCTGGCAGCACGCCTGCTCTCGGCCTTCGTCGATAAGGAAGTGAGCGGCCAGGAAATCCAGTCGTTCTCGCAGTCGATCAACATCGGCGCCGAGCTCGGCATCCTCAACGAGCGCCTGCGTTCGTTCGTGCAGGCCAATGCGCGCAAGCTCAACGACGCCATCGACCTGAACGCCTCGCGTCGCTTCGAATACTTCGGCCTGCGCACGGTGTACGACCGTTACCTGCTGCGCCACCCGACCAAGCGCCACGTCATCGAGACGCCGCAGTACTTCTTCATGCGCATTGCCTGCGCGCTCGGTGGTAACGACGTCGCCGAGACGCTCGAGCTGTACCGCATGCTTTCGTCGCTGGAATACCTGGCCAGCTCGCCGACCCTGTTCAACGCCGGCACGGCGCACGAACAGCTCTCGTCGTGCTTCCTGCTCGATTCGCCGAAGGATGACCTGGCCGCGATTTACGCCAAGTACGGCGACGTGGCCCAGCTGTCGAAGTTCGCTGGCGGTATCGGTCTGGCCTACTCGCGCATCCGTTCGCGCGGTTCGCTCATCCGCGGCACCAACGGCCACTCCAACGGTCTCGTGCCCTGGCTGAAGACGCTCGACGCGTCGGTCGCCGCCGTGAACCAGGGTGGCAAGCGCAAAGGCGCGGCCTGCGTGTACCTGGAAACCTGGCACGCGGATATCGAAGAGTTCCTGGAGCTGCGTGAGAACACCGGCGACGACGCGCGCCGCACGCACAACCTGAACCTCGCGAACTGGGTGCCCGACCTGTTCATGCGCCGCGTCGAGACCGACGGCGACTGGTCGCTGTTCGATCCGAAGATCGTGCCGCACTTCGTCGACACCTGGGGCGAGACGTTTGACGCGGCTTACGCCAAGGCCGAGGCCGATGGCCTGGCGGTGAAGTCGGTGAAGGCGCGCGAGCTCTACGCCCGCATGCTGCGTTCGCTGGCCCAGACCGGTAACGGCTGGATGACCTTCAAGGATCGCTCCAACGCCACCAGCAACCAGACCGCGCGTCCGGAAAACGTCATCCACCTGTCGAACCTCTGCACCGAGATCCTCGAGGTGACGAACGATGGCGAGACGGCCGTGTGCAACCTGGGTTCGGTGAACCTGGCACGCCACGTCGTCGATGGCGCGTTCGATTTCGAGAAGCTCGCCAGCACGGTGCGCACGGCGGTTCGCCAGCTCAACCGCGTGATCGACCTGAACTTCTACCCGATCGACACCGCGCGCACGGCCAACATGAAGTGGCGCCCGGTGGGCCTCGGCGTGATGGGCCTGCAGGATGTGTTCTTCAAGCTGCGCCTGAAGTTCGATTCGGAGGAAGCCCGCGAGCTGTCGACCCGCATCTCGGAAGAGATCTACTTCCACGCACTGTCGCAGTCCAACGAAATCGCCGAGCGCGATGGCGCCCACCCGGGCTTCGACGAGAGCCGCGCCGCCAACGGCGAGCTTCAGTTCGATTACTGGTCGGCTGCCGCCCCGCACGGCAAGGACGGCCGCTGGGCCGAACTGCGCGAGAAGATCAAGACCCACGGCCTGCGCAACTCGCTGCTCATCGCGATCGCGCCGACCGCGACCATTGCGTCGATCGCCGGTTGCTACGAGTGCATCGAGCCGCAGGTGTCGAACCTGTTCAAGCGCGAGACGCTCTCCGGTGACTTCCTGGTGGTGAACCGCCATCTCGTGGAAGAGCTGAAGACGCTCGGCCTGTGGACCGCCGACGTGCGCGACCAGATCAAGCTCGCCGAAGGGTCGGTGCAGGGCATCAACGCCATCCCGGCCGAACTGCGCGCGATCTACCGCACGGTGTGGGAACTGCCGCAGAAGTCGCTGATCGACCTCGCCGCCGCCCGCGGCGCGTACATCGACCAGAGCCAGTCGCTGAACCTGTTCATGGAAAACCCGAACATCGGCCAGCTCTCATCCATGTACATGTACGCATGGAAGTCCGGCGTCAAAACCACCTACTACCTGCGCTCGCGCCCGGCTACCCGCATCGCCAAGACCACGGTCAGCGCCGCGGCCGCCGCACCGGTCGCCCCGGTGGCTCCGGCCAACACGCAGGAACAGGCCGAAGCCGCGGTGTTCTGCTCGCTCGAGAACCCCGAGTACTGCGAAGCCTGCCAGTAACGCACCACCGATCGGGTGCGCGGCTGCATTGCGCCGCGCCCCCGATGTTCCACCACCGAACACCGCACTCGTAGGAGCCCACCCTGTGGGCGACATCTTTCGCGACACGGCTACAGGCCCTGTGGCTCTATCGCGAACAGCGTCGCCCACAGGGTGGGCTCCTACGGGTCTTCAACGAATTCCAGAGGCACCTTATGTCCGCGCACCCGATTACCCGTGACTCGCACCTGCTCGACCCGGGCTTCGAGCTGACGCTGCGCCCCATGCGCTACCCGAAGTTCTACGAGATGTACCGCGCCGCCATCCGCAATACGTGGACGGTGGAGGAAGTGGACTTCTCGCTCGACGTGACCGACCTCAAGTCGAAGATGTCGGATGCCGACCGTCACCTGATCCATCGCCTGGTCGCGTTCTTCGCCACCGGCGACACCATCGTGTCGAACAACCTGGTGCTCAACCTGTACCAGCACGTGAATTCGCCCGAAGCGCGCATGTTCCTCTCGCGCCAGCTGTACGAAGAAGCGCTGCACGTGCAGTTCTACCTGACGCTGCTCGACACCTACATCCCGGACCCGACGGAACGCAACAAGGCCTTCGCCGCGATCGAGACCATTCCGTCGATCCGCCACAAGGGCGAGTTCTGCTTCAAGTGGATCGATTCCATCCAGAACCTGCACCGCCTGGAGACGCGCGAACACCGCCGCCAGTTCCTGCTGAACCTGATCTGCTTCGCCGCGTGTATCGAAGGCCTGTTCTTCTTCGCCGCATTCGCCTACGTGTACTACCTGCGTTCGCGCGGCCTGCTGCACGGCCTGGCCTCGGGCACCAACTGGGTGTTCCGCGACGAGTCCGGCCACATGGCGTTCGCTTTCGACGTGGTCCGCACCGTCCGCGAGGAAGAGCCGGATCTCTTCGACGATGAGATGCGCCTGCAGGTGGAAGAGATGCTGGAAGACGCGATCACCTGCGAGACCCAGTTCGCCGCCGACGTGCTGTCGGGTGGCGTGGCCGGCCTGTCGGTGAACGACATGCGCCAGTACCTCGAATACTGCGCCGACCAGCGCCTGGTCCAGCTCGACATGCCGAAGAAGTACGGCGCCAAGAACCCGTTTGACTTCATGGACTTGCAGGACGTCCAGGAGCTCACCAACTTCTTCGAGCGCCGCGTGTCGTCCTACCAGGTCGGCGTGCAGGGCGAAGTCTCGTTCGACGAGTCGTTCTGACCCCGTAGGAGCCCACCCTGTGGGCGACATCTTTCGCCATACCGCCGCAGGCCCTGTGGCTTTTCCGCGAAAGATGTCGCCCACAGGGTGGGCTCCTACAGCATGAGCGCGGCAATAATTGCTGCAGTGCAATATACTGGGCTTCATCATGACCAAGTCCACGACCACCATGCTCCCCATTGCCCGCCCGACCGAGGCCCGTGTCCTCGAGATCGTCTTTCCGGACCACACCAACCACCTCGGCACGCTGTTCGGCGGCCAGGCGCTGGCCTGGATGGATAAGGCGGCCTTCCTGGCGGCCTCGCGCTATTCGCGCAAGATCGTGGTGACGGCCCGCTCCGAGCAGGTGGATTTCCACGTGCCGGTCCGCAAGGGCCAGATGGTCGAGCTGATCGCCATCGTCGTCTCCGTCGGCCGCACCTCCATGAACGTGGACGTCGCCATGTACACCGAAGACCTGATCACCGGCGAGCGGGAGCTGTGCACGCGCGGCACCTTCGTCATGATCGCCCTCGACGAGAACCACAAGCCGACCGCCGTGGAATCGCTGCCCGCGCAGGGCTAAACCCTTCCCGAACAAGAGCTGCTTTCGAAGGGCCGGTGCATCACTGCACCGGCCCTTTCTGTATGCGCAGCACCTGTAAGGAGCGCGCTTGCGCGCGATGTACTTGCCTCACGGTATGAACCGGCCGCCTCGCGGCGGGTAGCGAGCAAGCGGGCTCCTACAACCGCGGGTGATTCCGGCGTTGCAGGGTCGCGTCATCGCCTCGTAACCCTTCAGGGTGTTGACTTAGAGCGCACTCTAAGCCGTACGCTCTCCCTATGCCCACATCCCTGACTATTGCCGAGGCGGCTCTCGCCACCGGCCTCACCACCTACACCCTGCGTTATTACGAGCAGATCGGCCTGATCGATCCGGTGCCCCGCCGCGGCGGGCAGCGCATTTACGGTGAACCCGAGATGCGCCTGATCCAGTTCGTGCTGCGCCTGCGCGGCACGGGCATGCCCATGCGCGATATCCAGGAGTACGTGCGCCTGCGCCGCCTGGGCGAAACGCAGGAAAGCATCGTGGCGCGCGGCGACCTGCTCGAACGCCATGCGGCCCACCTGCGCGGCGAGCTGGTCTCGCTCACCGAGACCATCGCCCGCCTCGACGAAAAGATCGCTCTTTACCGTTCCATCTACGGTGCGGACGGCGCCCCTGCGCCGGTCACCGCCGCCACCGTGGAGAGCACTGATGACACCGCCCCCACTCCCCGGAGGAAACAAGCATGATCACCCGCAAACTCGGCGCACACGGCCCGGACGTCTCCGCGCAAGGCCTCGGCTGCATGGGCATGAGCGAGTTCTACGGCCCGGGCGATGAGAAGCAGAACATCGCCACGCTCGAACGCGCCCTCGAACTCGGCATCACCTTCTGGGATACCTCCGACGCGTACGGCCCGCATACCAACGAAGAGCTGATCGGCCGCGTCCTGCAGGGCCGCCGCGACGAGGTCTTCCTGGCCACGAAGTTCGGTATCGTCCGCGACCCGAACGACCCGGCCAAGCGCGGCATCAGCGGCCGCCCGGAGTACGTGCGCCAGTCGGTGGAAGGCAGCCTGCGCCGCCTGAAGACCGACTACATCGATCTCTACTACCAGCACCGTGTCGATCGCGACGTGCCGATCGAAGAGACCGTCGGGGCCATGGCCGAGCTGGTGAAGGAAGGCAAGGTGCGCCACCTCGGGCTCTCCGAAGCATCGGCGGCCAGCATCGCCCGCGCGGCGAAGGTGCATCCGATCACCGCGCTGCAGAGCGAGTATTCGCTCTGGACGCGCGACCCGGAAACCACGGGCACGCTCGCGGCCTGCCGTGAACACGGCATCGCCTTCGTCGCCTACAGCCCGCTGGGCCGCGGCTTTCTCACGGGTGCTATTACCAGCCCGGACGATTTCGCCGAGGACGATTACCGCCGCTTCAACCCGCGCTTCACCGGTGAGAACTTCGCGAAGAACCTGGCCCTGGTCGAGAAGGTGAAGAAGTTCGCGGCCGACAAGGGCTGCACGCCCGGCCAGCTGGCTTTGGCCTGGGTGCTGTCACGCGGCCCGGATATCGTGCCGATCCCCGGCACCAAGCGGGTGAAGTACCTCGAAGAAAACGCCGCGGCCATGGATGTGAAGCTCAGCGAAAGCGAACTGGCCGAGATCGATGCCGTGTTCCCGGCCGATTCGGCGGTGGGCGAGCGCTACCAGGCCAACATGATGGGCTCCATCAACGCCTGACCCGCGGCCGTATAATGGGGGGATGTCGTCTCCTGATCACTCCCCCCTCGGCAAGGCCACCACGTACGCGGACCGCTACGACGCGAGCCTTCTGTTCCCCATTCCCCGCCAGGCCAAGCGCGATGAGATCGGCGTGGATGGGGCGGCCCTGCCGTTCCATGGCCTCGATATCTGGAACGGCTACGAGCTGAGCTGGCTCGACCCGCGTGGCAAGCCCATGGTGGCCGTGGCGGAGTTCCGCTTCCCGGCCACCACGCCCAACATCGTCGAATCCAAGTCGTTCAAGCTCTACCTGAACAGCTTCGCCCAGGAGACCATCGCGGGCCGCGAGGCCCTGGCGGAGATCCTGGCGCGCGACCTGTCGGCCGCCTCGGGCGGCCCGGTGGGCGTGGTGCTGCACGCGCCGGAGGAACTCAACGGCGTGCCGCTGCATGAGCCCGAGGGCGTGCTGCTGGACGACCAGGAACTGGATTTCGATAGCTATGGCCCGCCGCGCGCCGACTTCCTCAGCACGCACGAAGGCGAGGCCCGTGAAGTGCTGGTCTCGCATCTGCTGCGCTCCAACTGCCCGGTCACGGGCCAGCCGGACTGGGGCAGCGTGCAGATCAGCTATACCGGCGCCCCGATCGATCGCGCCGGCGTGCTTCGCTACCTGGTCTCGTTCCGCCGCCATACGGAATTCCACGAGCAGTGCGTCGAGCGGATCTTCATGGACCTGCGTGAACGCTGCGCCCCGCGCGAGCTGGCCGTCTATGCGCGCTATACGCGCCGCGGCGGCCTGGACATCAACCCGTTCCGCAGCACCGACCCGGCCGCCGAGCCCGGCAACCCGCGTGGTGCCCGCCAGTAAATGAACCGCGCATTCATGCGCTCTTCATTGGTCTTGCCTTTAGTTGTATAGCCTGTAACCTGCCGCGGCCGAGGGGTTTTCCTCGTCCCGACCAAGCATTCGACCCGTTCTATTTCCGGAATCCAGACATGAAGCTTTCCTTCCGCACGCCTGTCCTCGCCACGGCCACCCTCGCCGGCCTCCTGGTCCTCACCGCTTGCGGCAAGAAGGAAGAGCAGACCAACGCCCCGGCCGCCGCCTCGACGGCTGCCGCTCCGGCCGCTGCACCGGCAGCCGCCAGCACCGCTCCCGCCGCCGCTCCGGCCGCTGCCAGCACGGCTGCTGCCGCTGCGCCTGTCGCCGCTCCGGCTGCCCCGGCTGCCGCCCCGGCCGTCGCCGAGTCGCTGACCGTCGGTTCGGTCACCCTCGGCAGCGCCGTCGGCGCCGACAAGAAGGTCGCCAAGGCCAAGACCGCCTTCGCCCCGAACGAAAAGACCATCTACGCTTCGGTCGCCACCGAAGGCACCAGCGCCGGCGCCACGCTGAACGCGAAGTGGACCTTCCAGGACGGCGACACGGTCACCACCGTGAGCGACCTCAGCCAGTCGATCAGCACCGATGGCCCGGCCGTCACCACGTTCAAGATCCAGAACCCGAACGAGTGGCCGGAAGGCAAGTACAAGGTTGCGATCTCGCTGAACGGCAAGCCGGCCGGCGACACCTCGTTCGACGTCAAGAAGAAATAAGACACCGCCTTCGGGCAATAAAAAAGGGCGCGGCTTCGCCGCGCCCTTTTTTATTGCCCGAAGGCCGCCCCCCTGTAGGAGCGCACCCTGTGCGCGACGCCGTTCGCGGGAAGGCAACAGGGCCCTGCTGTGTACCCGCGAAAGATGTCGCCCACAGGGTGGGCTCCTACGAATTAGCGGCGCAGCAACGTGTTCAACAGCGGATAGCTCAACGCATCCGGCTCGGGCTTGCCCATGAACGCCGCTGCGCCCTTCGCGGCACCGGCATAGGCGTCCAGCGCCAGGGCGATCCCCGCGCTTAGCCGACGCGCGCCAGCGTCGTATATCTCGGCATGCGAAGGCAGCCCGGGCACCAGCATCACGTTCAACGGCATGTCGCCGATGGAGCCCGCGACGCGCCTGATCTCGTCGAGCTTCGAGATACCCGGCGCGAAGAGGCCATCGGCACCGGCTTCGCGGAACAGGGCAGCACGACGCACGACTTCCCCCACCGCCTCATCGCCCGAGGCGATGCCGCGCAGGTAAATGTCCGTGCGCGCATTGATGTATAGCTCGCGGCCCTGCAAGGCAGCGCGGATCGCGCGTAGCTTCGCTGCAAGCTCGGCCGGATCGCGCCCGGCATCCTCGATGTTGATGCCGGCAACACCGGCATCGACCAGCGACTCGACGAAGCGCCCCACCTCGGCGGGATCGTGTGAGCAGCCTTCTTCGATATCCGCACTGAGCGGCACCCGGAGCACCGCCGTCATGCGCTTCACCGAAGTCAGCAGTTCGGACGCGGGAAGCTGGTCGCCATCGGCCCAGCCGCACGCCCAGGCGACGCCGGCGCTCGTCGTCGCCACGGCCGGTGCCCCGGCATGCTGGATCGCGATGGCACTGCCGGCATCCCAGGCATTGGGAAGGACCAGCAGGCTGCCGGTATGGTGGAGGTCGCGGAAACGGGAAGCGCTCACGGCATGCATCCAATGACGAAAGAGGCAAACGATCCCCCGTTCAGTCTGGCGACGCAATCCCGGGGCAAGTTATCTAAGTAGTCCTACGGCTTGGTTCAGCCCCGGCAAGGCTACGTGATGAACTTGCCAAAAACCGGTGATCCACCACCTCACCGCGTGAAGACGACTCCTTGAGGATCACGATGCTCGAATGGCATCCGACCTGACACGGCCGGGGCCGTGCGGGATCCATCACCACTTAGGAGAACCCGCATGCTTTATTGGGCCGTCGTCTTTTTCATCGTCGCGATCGTGGCAGCGATCTTCGGTTTCGGCGGTATCGCCGCCGGTGCCGCCAGCATCGCGAAGATCCTTTTCGTCGTCTTCCTGATCCTGTTCATCCTGTCGCTTCTGTTTGGCGGGCTGCGCCGCGGACCGAGGTTGTAACGGCCTGAGCGCGTAGCACCCCGACAACGCCCCGGCCCACGCCGGGGCGTTTCCTTTTGCGAGGAACCCACCATGTACGACCGCTGCCGCCTTGCCTTCGTTGCGCTCGCCCCGCTGATATTCGCCTCGGCGTACGCAGCGGAGTTTGCCAAGACCACCACCGCCGATGCGGACTTCGTGCGCCGCGCGAGCAGCGCCGGACTCACCGAGGTGGCGCTGGGCAAGCTCGCTGCCGAGCAGGCCTCGAGCGATTCGGTGAAGAAGTTCGCCGCACGGATGGTCGAGGACCATTCGAAGTCGAATGAGGCCCTGGGCAAGCTGGCCGGTGGGAAGGGCCTGCAGCTCGCCGTCGCACCTGAGCCAGCACAGCAGCAGGAGATCGACCGCCTGAAGGACCTCGATGGCGCGAAGTTCGACCGCGCGTATTCCGATGCGATGGTGAAGGATCACAAGCTGGCGACGGGCTTGTACCAGCTGGAAGCGGAGAAGGGCGAAGACACGGAGATCCGTGACTGGGCGAAGAGCCAGCTTCCGGTGCTGAAAGAGCATGAAAAGCTGGCGGATGATTTGCCGCCGTTTTAGGGGGGCGATCACCTCAAGGCAACGTCACCCGCGCGACCAACCCACCGCCCTCGCGGTTGGCGAGCCGCAGATCGCCCCCGCTCGAACGCATCAACTGCACCGCAATGGCCAGCCCGAGACCCGCGCCACCGGTGTCGCGGCTACGCGAACCCTCCAGCCGGTGGAACGGCTGTAACACGTTCTCCAGTTCGTCATCGGGAATGCCCGGGCCGCGATCGGCAATGGTGATCGAGAGGACACCTTCGGCTGAGCGGCAGCTCGCCACCTCGGCGGTACCGCCATACTTGATGGCGTTATCGATCAGGTTGGTGAGGACGCGACGGAGCGCGCGCGGCCGGACCATTGCCGCGCCGTGGGCCATCTCGCCAGCGCTCACAGGCCGGCCCATGTCCTGGTAATCAAAGACCAGGCTCTCGATGAAGGCGGCAGGGTCCATCTTCACCGGTGCTTCGTCGCCGCCATGCGCGCTACGTGCATAGGCCACGCCCTCGCGCACCAGGTGTTCCATCTCGGCGAGGTCGGCAAGCAGGCGCTCGGCCTCCGCACTTTCGTCCAGCGATTCCACGCGCAGGCGCATGCGCGTGATAGGCGTCTGCAGGTCGTGCGAAATGGAAGCGAGGATGTGCAGCCGCTCTTTCAGGTACACGCCGATACGATCCTGCATGGCGTTGAACGCGGCGGCGGCTTGCGCGACCTCGGTTGGCCCCTCTTCGCTGATGTGCCGCGGATCGGCCGCGGGCTTCATCGATTCCGCCGCGCCAGCAAGTTTCGCAAGCGGACGTGTAGCGAGACGCACGGCAAGCCACGTGCATGCCAGCAGCACGATCATCTGCAGGATAAAGACAAACGGCAGCCAGTCGGCCATGGCCGGCGGATGCGGGGTCACTTCCAGGGTCAGGGCCGAGCCATCGCCCAGGGTGAGGTGGACCTGGTAACGCTCGGGCTTCGTCGAGACGGTCTCGGCGTGCACGCCATAACGCGGGCCCACTTCACGGGTGATGCGCTGGGTGACATCGCGCGAGCGTTCCGTGATGAGCGGCTGGCCCGGCAAACCGGGACCCAGGATGAAACGGTAGTTGTCGCGCGCCAGCCACGGCAGCCACTGGGGGCGCTCGGCGGCAGGCAAGCGATCGAGGATGGCGACCGACGTGCCGACTTCATGCTCCAGCGTGTTGAGCATCACCGTCGTCGCGCTCTCGTAGCGCTCGTAGGCCAGCAAGCCGAACGAGAGCCCGTGCGCCAGCAATAAGCCCGAGAAGAGAATGAGCGACAACCGCGAAGCCATGCTCCGCGGCAACCACGCGATGCGGCCGCGCGTCATGCGCCGCCCTCGGCGACCGTCACGGGCATGCTGAACACATAGCCTTCGCTACGCACGGTCTTGATGTAGGCCTGCTCCTTTGCATCATCCTGCAGGCGCTGCCGCAGCCGGCTCACCTGCAGGTCGATGCTGCGATCGAACAGCTCGGCGTCGCGGCCCTGGGTAAGGTTGAGCAGCTGGTCGCGGGTGAGCACGCGCTGTGGATGGTCAAGGAACACGCGGAGCAATCGATACTCAGCGCCGCTGAGCGAGATCACGGTGCCTTCCTCGTCGAGCAGGTGCCGCGCCGTGGTATCGAGCCGCCACTTCCCGAATGCGAGCATCTCGGTCGCTTCGGTGATACGCAGGTTGGGCGGCAGCATGCGCGTGCGGCGAATGACGGCCTTGATCCGCGCCAACAGTTCACGCGGTGAAAAAGGTTTGGTGAGGTAATCATCCGCGCCCATCTCCAGACCGATGATGCGGTCGGTCTCATCATCGCGCGCTGTCAGCAACAGGACGGGGATGGCCTTGTGTTTTCCCGCACGCAAGGTGCGGCACAAGGCCAGCCCGTCGTCACCCGGCATCATGATGTCGAGCACCACCAGGTCAAACGCCGAGGCATCCAGCTGGGCGAACATCTCACGGCCCTCCGCGGCGGCCGTGGCACGCAAACCGTTCTTGCGGAGGTAGTCGACGACGCCCGTGCGGATGCCGTGGTCGTCGTCAACGACGAGGATGTGATCGATGTGTTCCATGCTCATGCCGTTTTCATTCAAATGCTGGTGGTTTCGTACTAAATCAGCCCTTGCCAAGCAGCTGACGCACCTTCGCTTCCGTCGTGGCGTAGTTTCCCTCGCCGAAGTGCTGGTAGACAACGTGGCCCTGCTGGTCGACGAGGTAAAGCGCGGGCCAGAACTGGTTGTTCCAGGCATTCCAGGTAGCGTTCTCGTTATCGACCGCTACCGGCCAGTCGATGCCGAAACGCTTGATCGCTGCCTTGACGCTCGCGGGGTCACGTTCTTCATCGTATTCAGGTGTGTGTACGCCAACGACAACAAGCCCGTCCTTCGAATACTTGTCGTAAAGCTCCTTCGTATGCGGCAGCACATGCAGGCAGTTGATGCATTCGTTCGTCCAGAACTCGACCAGCACGACCTTGCCGCGCAGTTCCTGCATGCGTAGCGGCTGCGAATTGAACCAGTGAGTGATGCCGGTGAATTCCGGCGCGGTGGCGGCCGCGGAAGGTGCCTGATCACCGGCGCGAGCGATAGACGATACGCCAGGCCAGGCAGTGGCCAGGCCAACGCCCAGCGCGAACACGGTTAGGACGCGGAAGAAGACATTCATGGGAAACCTCGGGTGGGTGGGTACGCCATGCATTAAGGGCGTGCCGTTTGTCCCAGGGATGTCCTCCGAAGCCGGGTTTTGTATCGCAATGTACAAACCGGCCCGCTTTGTATCGAAACGTATCCAGGCCGTCGCAGGACACATTGCGATGCGTTTTGGCCCGGATCGCGACACAAGCGGGATACGCCCGGACGTTTTCATGTGCATCACCGGCTGAGACCAGCCACCCACTGCACACGGAGACGACCATGAGCCAGATCACGAATGTCCTGTACACCGGCAAGACCCGCACCACCGGCGGCCGCGATGGCCGCGCCACCAGCGCCGACGGCGCCCTCGATATCAAGCTGACCCCGCCCGGTGGCCACGGTGGTGGCACCAACCCGGAGCAGCTGTTCGCCGCGGGCTGGTCGGCCTGCTTCATCGGCGCCATGGGCCTTGCCGCCGCCGAGCTGAAGATCCGCCTGCCGCAGGACACCGCCGTGAACGCCGAAGTCGACCTGGGCACGGGTACCGGCGGCTACTTCCTCCAGGCCCGCCTCAACGTGAGCCTGCCGGGCCTGGAGCGCGAGGTCGCGGAGCAGGTCATCGAATTCGCCCACCGCAACTGCCCTTACTCGAAGGCCACCCGCGGAAACATCGACGTCGAACTCAACCTCGTCTGAACCCACTCCCCATTTCAAGGACACCCGACATGACCCGTAAGTACAGCGCCCTCGCCGCCACCCTCGCCCTCGGCCTGGCCGCCATCGCCGGTAGCGCTCATGCTGATGAAGCGAAGAAGCCCATGGAAAAGTGCTTTGGCGTAGCGAAGGCCGGCCAGAACGATTGCGCGGCCGGCGCCGGCACCACCTGCGCCGGCACCTCGAAGACGGACTACCAGGGCAACGCCTGGAAGCTGGTCGACAAGGGCACCTGCGTGACGATCAAGACGCCGAAGGGCCACGGCACGCTCGAGGCGAAGGCGTGAATGCCTTCGCGCCTGCGGCCCGCAAGGCGCCCGCGGCAGCACACCTGCTGTCGCGGTTGATCCCGGAGAACGCGCAGCTGCTCGTTGCACGCCTCGGTATCGCGGCGGTGTTCTTCCAGTCCGGGCGGACGAAGGTCGAAGGTCTCCTCACCATCAAGGATTCCACCTACGACCTGTTCGCTTCGGAATACGCCCTGCCGCTGGTTTCCCCGAACCTCGCCGCGCACATGGCCACGTATGCCGAGCACCTGTTCCCGATCCTGCTGCTGCTCGGCCTGTTCACCCGCTTCTCCGCCTTCGCGCTGCTCACGATGACCACGGTCATTGAAGTCTTCGTCTACCCGGATGCGTGGCCCACGCACCTGTCCTGGGCCGGCTTGCTGCTTCCTCTCATCGCCCGCGGCGGTGGCGGCTGGTCGCTCGACCAGCACCTGTTCCCGACGCGCCGCTAACGCTACTCCCAACCCCCATCACCACAGGCCCATCGCCATGCGTAAGACCCTCCTTTTCGCGCTGACCGCGCTCGCCCTCGGCACCGGCACCGCCTCGTTCGCCGCCGATGCACCCGCCCCTGGCGGCGTGAAGAACATCGTGATCGTCCCCGGCGCCTTCGTCGATGGTTCCGGCTGGCGTGTCGTCCACGACATCCTGATCCACAAGGGCTACCACGTGAGCGTGGTGCAGCCGCGCATCGAGACGCTGGCCGACGACGTCGACCAGACCCGCGAGCAGATCCGCAAGCAGGATGGCCCGGTGGTGCTGGTCGGCCACAGCTACGGTGGTGCCGTCATCACCCAGGCCGGTGCCCGCGACAAGGTCGCGGCCCTGGTCTACGTCTCGGCCCTCGTGCCCGAGGTTGGCGAGAGCGTCTCGCAGCTGGTCGGCTCGATGCCGGCACCGAGCAACGATATCGAAGCCACCCGCGACGACCACCTGTTCTTCAACGAAGCGAAGTTCGGTACCGATTTCGCCGGTGACCTGACGAAGAACCGCACGGACTTCATGGCGGTCTCCCAGGTGCCGGCCGCCAAGGCCGCGTTCAACGCCACGCTGCCGGTCGCCGCATGGCACACCAAGCCCGTGTGGGCCGTGGTCAGCACGCAGGACCACGCGCTCAGCCCCGATCTCCAGCGCTGGATGTACAAGCGCGCCCATGCCCATGTGACGGAAGTCGAGGGCAGCCACGTCTCCTATATCTCGCAGCCGGAGAAGGTCGCCGCGGTGATCGAAGAAGCCGCTCGCGACGCGAAGTAACCCCCCCTCCCAACCAAGGAACCGATCCCGATGCATACCACCGCCACCATCAAGTCCCGCTCGACCTTCGCCGGCGCCGCCGCACTCGTCGCCATCGCCATCGCGCAGTTCGCCGCCCCCGCGGCGCACGCTACCGACAAGGGCGCCGCGCCCAAGGAAGAGCTTGCCCGCTGCTACGGCGTGAATACCTGCAAGGGCACCAGCCTCTGCGCCACCGCCAAGAACGATTGCAAAGGCCTCAACACCTGCAAGGGCCAGGGTGTGGTCGTGAAGCTGCCGAGCGAATGCAAGGCCGCCGGCGGCACGCTGACCGAGCCGCAGTAACGCCCACCGCTGTTGTAGGAGCGCGCTCGCGCGCGATCCCAGGTTGTCTTAACCCCCATCGCGCGCAAGCGCGCTCCTACAGGAGCTTTCATCATGATCCCTACGTTTTCTGGCTACGGGCTCGGTCTGCGCAAAGAGCACTATCGTGACTTCCTCGAGGGCGATGTGCCGGTCGATTTCGTCGAAGTGATCTCGGAGAACTTCATGGTCGATGGCGGCCAGCCGCGCGACATCCTGCGCCGCGTGCGCGAGAAACATCCCGTCGTGCTGCATGGCGTATCGATGTCGATTGGTTCCTCGGATGGTCTCGACCGCGCTTACCTGCGCCGCCTGCGTGCGCTCGCCGATGAGATTCAGCCACTGTTCGTCTCCGACCATCTCAGCTGGTCGCGTGTGGCCGGCTTCTCTTCGCACGATCTGCTTCCCGTGCCGTACACGGGTGAAGCGCTCGACATGGTCTGCCGCAACATCGACATGGCGCAGGAGGCACTGGGACGGCCCATGCTGTTTGAGAACCCCTCCAGCTACGTCGCCTTCGAGGGCGCTGAGATGGCCGAGTGGGAGTTCATCGCGGCGATGGCGAAACGCACCGGCTGCGGCTTGCTGCTCGACGTGAACAACGTCTACGTCAGTGCTCACAACCACGGCTTCGATGCACATGCGTTCCTCTGCGGCATCCCGGCCGGGCACGTGCGCCAGATCCACCTCGCCGGGCATACCGAAGGCCCCGGCCTGCTCATCGATACGCATGACCAGCCCGTGTGCGACGACGTGTGGTCGCTCTACGCCACCGCCCGCTCGTTGCTGGGCGACGTGGCCACGATGATTGAACGCGACGACGCGATCCCACCGCTAGCCGAGCTGCTGGATGAACTCGCCATCGCCCGCGCCATCGCCCAACACGAAGACCTGCGCCGGGAGGCCGCATGAACCTCGCCACGCTCCAGGCCCGGTTCCGCGAATGGCTGGTCACCGGTGATGAGACCGATGCCGCGGCGTTTGGCGACGGCACCACGGCCGGGCTCAACGTGTACCAGAACAACTACCGCGTCCAGCTGATGGGCTGCCTCGAGGTGAGCTACCCACTGCTGCGCCGCTTCATCGGCGACGAAGCCTTCCGCGCGGCCTCCATCACCCATATCGACGCGCACCCACCGCGTGGCTGGACGCTCGACCACTACGGTGCCGACTTCGCCGATACCTTGCGCTCGCTCTACCCGCAAAACCCCGACCTGGATGAGCTGGCCTGGATCGAATGGATGCTAGGCGAGGCGTTCGTCGCCGCCGATACGGAACCGATGGCACCCGACGCGCTCGCGGATATCGACTGGGACCACGCCCACCTGGTGCTCTCGCCGAGCCTGCGTGTGCGCCATGCCACGACCAACGCCGACGATGTCTGGATCGCCCTGCGCGACGGCGAGGCTGGCGTCGAAAGCGCAATGCTTGCCGCCGCGGAAGGTCTGGTGATCTGGCGCCGCGACCACGTCTCACGCCTGCGCCGCACGGATGCCATCGAAACCGCCGCGCTGCTAAGCCTGGTGGCTGACACGGGATTTGGAAGCCTCTGCGAGACCCTGGTAGGCGTTCAGGGCGAGGAAGCCGGGATCCAGCGGGCTGGGCAACTCCTGGCGGACTGGCTGGGCGCCGGCATCGTCACCGGCCTATCCGTTCCCTGATCAAGCGCCGCGAGGGACGCCGACAACCTGGGCATCGCCCCCGGTAAACAGCTCACCGTTCGGCTGCGGCCCCACCTGGCGGCGGGGCCGGCGGGGGAAGGGCTTGATGTTGGCCGCGCCCTTGGTACGGGCCAGTACGCCGTGGAGGAAGTCGACGACCTCCTGGCCGCGGCCATGGAAGGCGAGTTCCACCGGGCGGCCGCCCAGTGGCTGGATATGGGTTTCGAAGAACCAGGTCCACACCTGCGCGCGGTCGGGCTCAATGAGCTCGGCCAGCGTGACGATCCGTCGAACGATTCCGTAATGCATGGCGATGGGGAAAGCCCTTTGGGGGAGCCTGCATGGTCAGGGCGCCCACATTGCCAGAACATTGCCGCGACGGGGAGCCCCAGACGGTACGATTTACCCTGCATTAGTCATGGGTGAGCCATGCGGATCCTCCTGGTCGAAGATGAAACCGAGCTGGCGGATGCCCTGCGCACCGCGCTGCAGCGCCATGGGCTGGTGATCGATGTGGCTCCCAGCCTGCTCCAGGGCAACGAGGCCCTGCGTCAGTGCGTACACGATCTGGTGATCCTGGATCGCCAGCTCCCCGACGGCGATGGGGTCAGCCTGATCCGCAAGGCCCGCGAGTACCTGCCCGGGATGCCCGTCATCGTGCTGACCGCGCGCGGCTCGCTGGCCGACCGCGTGGCTGGCCTGGACCTCGGTGCCGACGACTACCTGGTGAAGCCCTTTGCCGTGGAAGAGCTGCTCGCGCGGATCCGCGCGGTATCGCGGCGGCAATCCTCCCGCGACGTGCCCCGCGCCACCGTGGCGAACCTGTCGTTCGACTTCGGCGCACACGAGGCTTTCATCGGCACCACGCCGCTGCGCCTGCCCCGGCGCCAGCTCCTGGTGCTGGAGGCGCTGTGCCTGCGCCACGGCCGCACCGTCTCGCGCAACGACCTGCTCGAAGCGGTGTACGACTTCGACGATGAGATCCAGTCGAACGCGCTGGATGCCCATATTTCCAAGCTGCGCCGCTCGCTCGACGATGCCGGCGCGGATGTCGACATCCATGTGATCCGTGGCGTCGGTTACCTGTTACGGAGCAAGGCACATGGCAAAGCACGGTAGATCCCTGGCCTGGCTTCTGACGTGGCGGATCGTGGTGCCCCAGGCACTGATCATGCTCGCGGCCTTCATGATCCTGGGATACCAGATCCACCACGACAGCGTGTCGTACGTGGATCCGAAGCTGGTGGAGGAAGTGCAGGCCTCGCTGGTGCCGGCCGCGGATGGCGGCATCACACTTACGCCGACGCCGGTGCTGCGCAAGAAGATGGACGAGCATCCCGCCCTGTGGGTCGTGGCGCGCGATGAGAGCGGCCACACTTACATGCACGGTTCACCGCCGGCCAGCCTGACGCCGCTGCTCGATCGTCTTGCCTTCCTCGCGGCATCGGATATCCACGGCTCGAGCGAACCCTTTACGGATACCGCCGCCATCCGCCTGGTCAACTGGACGCACCGTCGCGTGCATTTCATGGTTGGCGGCGCGGCCACCTCGAATGCCGGCGGCCTCGCCACCATGGTCGCGGATTACCTCACCTGGCGCCTGCTGCTTCCCACCGTGCTAGCAACACTGATCACGGTGCCGATCGTCGTGCGCCGCTCCATGAAGAGCGTGCGCCAGGTGGCCCGGCACGCGGACGAGATCGACGTGGAGAAGCGTGGCGCAAAGCTGGCCGACCAGACCGTCCCACATGAGATCCAGCCGCTGGTGCGCGGGTTCAATGCCGCACTCACACGCGTGAGTGAAGGCTACGACGTGCGCGACCGTTTCCTGGCGAGCGCGGCGCATGAGCTACGCGCGCCGATCGCCATTCTGCGTGCGCGCATCGACGCGATGGATCCCTGCGTGGAACGCACGCGCTTGCTGGGTGACACTGCCCGCCTGTGGAACCTGGCCGAGCAACTGCTCGACCTGCAGCGCTTCAACGGCGACGCCGCGGCATGCCAGAAGCTCAACCTCGCGCAGGTCGCCTCGGCCGCCGTCGCAGATATCGCACCGCTGACGCTCGAATCGGGCAACGACATCGAGTTCGACGCACCGGAAGGTCCGGTGTGGATCCACGGCGATGCGCTCGCCCTCTCCCGCGTCATCATGAACCTCGTGCAGAACGCGATGGTGCATGCGGATGGCCAGGGCACGATCAGCGTAGCCGTCACCGCGTGGGGCGAACTCACGGTCACCGACCAGGGCGGCGGTATTCCGCAGGAAGAACGGGAACGCATCTTCGAGCCCTTCTATCGCACCCGGCCCAGCAGCACCGGCACCGGCCTGGGCCTGCACCTCGCGCGGCAGGTTGTGGAACGCCATGGCGGCAGCATCGATGTAGCAAACGCCGAGCATGGCGGCGCCTGTTTCAGGGTGCGGCTACCGCGCGCGACTGCCTGATTCGCCCAGGGCCTCTACCAGACTTCCACTTCATAGATCCGCGTGGCGGGATCATCCGTCTGCGTAGGCTTGGTCACGTCGAGCTCCACGTAGCGGGCCTGTACGGGCGTGATGCGGTGCTCGGTGACACTGGCGGTGTTTGCCGTCACATCGACCACCGACTTCCAGTCGGTCCCGTCCGTCGATACGCGCACCGTGAACGCTCGCGTATTCATTTCCATGGGCTCGTCACCCGCCCCGGCATGCCTGATGGTGAAGCCGGACACCTTGCTCACCTGGCCCAGGTCGATACGCAGCCAGCTCGGGACGTCCTTGGTGCAGAACTTATCCTGCGTCTTGCTGGCGAGCTTGCCGTTCACCGCCTTCACGGCTTCCTCGCCAGGTTTGCAGATGGATGATCCGGTGACGGCTTTGCCAAGCGCGAGGTCCACGCGCGCCGCATGGGAAGCCATGGGTGTGCCGAGCAGGCTGGCAACGGCGAGGCATGCAAGTAGCTTCATGGTCGAACTCCCTGCGTCGTATGCGATTCGGGCGGCCGATGCGGATCCATCCCAGCCAGCTCCTGTTTGGCCACCCGGGCCGTCTTGTGATGCCCGTCATGGCTCCAGCCCGGTGGCATGACGATATACATGAACTTGTTGCGCAGACCGGGGGCCTGCCAGACGTCCTTGCCGAGCAGGTAGAACTCACCCAGATACGCATCCGTCACGCTGTACGGCTTCACCGGACGGGTGATGCCGTACTCGATCCTGACGTCGTCGCGCTCTTCGATGTATGTGCCGAACAGCCGATCCCAGATCGGCAGCAGGTTGCAGAAGTTGGTGTCCATGTACACCACGTTACGGGCGTGGTGTACGCGATGGTGCGACGGCGTGAGGATGATGCGGTTCATTACGCCAAGCCTGCCGTTCTTCAGCACGCCGTCGCTCACGTGGATGAAGCTGCCCCAGAAGCCATCGATGATCATGATCAGCACGAGCAGCGGCGGGCTCACGCCAAGCACCATGCAGATGCTGGTGCGCACGAAGTCCGCGTAGGCGGCTTCCAGGAAAATATGCGAGTAGTTCACGCTCATGTTCATCGCGACGGGAGCGTGGTGCGTGGAATGCAGGCACCACAGGATCCGCACCTTGTGCGCGAAGAAGTGATAGACGAAATGGGAAAGCTCCCAGGCCACATAGCCGTAGAGCACGCCGTACCACGTCAGGCCGGCCTGGAAGGGCGCGAAGCGCTGGAACAGACCGATGCATAGCCCGACCACCGCGATGGTGATGAAGCTGCCGATGAACCGGTTGAGCACCATCACCAGCAGGGGCACCTGATAGTGCTCGCGCTTGAATGTCTTCAGGGCAACGCTGCGCAGCAACTCAAAGACAAGCAGCAAGGGAAGGATCGGACCGAGCACGGCGCCGAACCCGTCGACCGTGAGCAACGCGCGGTAGTCGCCCCTGGCGATCAACTCAAGCAGCGGGCCGAGACCGAAGAAATCGAGCACCTGGGCATATAGCCATCCGAACACGTCCATCGCGTACATCGCACCCCGATGTGGCTGGAAACCCGGTTTAACACGACCCCATGGATGCATCAAGCCGCACCCGCTGCGCGTGTGACGGTGGTCCGTTCAAGGCAACCAGGCAGCGATGAGGCGCAGTGCGGACTCACGAGCAAGATCGATCGGCTCGGGGCGGGTCTGTGCAGACAGCGCCTCGCGCGTCTTCTGACCGAGGAAGTACGCAACGCGTTCGGCATTCGCCCCGGAGGGATGCGGAAGGCCGACAAGAACCTGCTCGGGCCTGATTAGCCCGCGAGCGACGACGCGGTCGCAGGCCACCTGTGCCGCGGCACCGAGCGGAATGAACATGGCGTGGGTGAGATGTGCGCATTCCGCGGCGAAGTAGCTATCGACTTGCCCGAGAAGGAATGGACTGCGTTCGACGCCGGCGCCGTTGAAGTTCTTCGCACCGACGAACACGGGATAGCGCAGTGCCGCGGAGAAATGCACGAGGTCGGTGCGCGTCGTCCAGAGCTCCGCGGTGGAGGCGATATCTAGCCGCGCGGCGACGCCGAGGAAATCGAGCATCCGGACGAGGTTGCGGCGAATCGGTCCTGACCAGCTGGCGGCGTGCTTGGCCGTGGCCGCGGCGGTCACGTCGTCGCTACCCGATAGCAGTTCGCGCCGCGCCGTCTCCAATGCCACCAGTGCCTGGGCCCGGCCCGGAGAAAGGCCGACCAGGACCAGCCGTGCCTTGGGGTTCAGGTGATCGAACGGCGCGTAGTAAACGGCATGGCGCGCATCGTTCGCCATGCGCAAGGCATCAGGCAGCGGCTGGTGCGCGGCAAAGTCCACCGCCGGATCCCGCAGGATGCCTTCGTAACGGTGGAACAACGGCAGGGAATCGGTAGCCATGCATCGTGGCCAGCCGCGAATGCGGCGAAGAATGGCGCGCCCGGAGGGATTCGAACCCCCGACCAATGGCTTCGGAAGCCACTACTCTATCCGGCTGAGCTACGGGCGCGTATCTGAGCGGACCGGCATTGTAGCGGCAATACCGCCCGCTGGCCTAGCCTTCCCTTCAGGCCCGTGCCACGGCGGGCTCCGCACCGGCCGCGACAGCCCGCAGGGCCTCGCGGTAGCGGCGGCTGCAGGGCAGCACGGTGCCATCCACCATGTGCAGGCGAGCCTCGCCGGCATCCAGCGGCTCGATCGAGGTCACCTGGGTCAGCTGGACCAGGTAACTGCGGTGGGCCCGGACGAACACCGACGGGTCGAGACGCGCCTCCAGCGCGGCCAGCGTGCTGCGCAATGGATAGTCGCGGCCGCGCACACGCAGGTTCACGTAATTACCCGACGCCTGCGCCCATTCGATATCGCCGGTGGCGACCAGGAAGTCGCGGCCAAGCTTACGCACGAGGAAGCGTTCCGGCCGATCGATGGGCTCGACCGGTGCGACGTCGTCGTCCGGCGCCACCAGCAACCTGGCTTCGCCCTTCGACTGCCGGCCGAACCACTCCACGGCGTGGGTAAGCAACACGATGTAGAAGAACGTGCGCACGTCCTTCAGGTATTCGTAGATGAACTGCAGCCCGAGGTTGCCCGGGTCGTAGCCGTCGCCACCCACGTGGTAAGCGGCCAGCCTGAGCAGGTCCATGCCGGCGATATGCAGGACGCACCACGCCACGCTGCCTGCGATGTACAGCGGCAGGTGGCGGCGCCACGTATCCGCGTGCAGGGGCCAGCGGTCGCAAGCGACAAGCAGGAAAGGCAGGAGCAGCAGCGATATCACCGGGCTGCTGATCTCGTTGACGACGATATGCCACATCGCATACGGCACGTTGTAGCGATCGGCATCGATCCGCGACGTGAGGATATTGCTGATCGCCGCGGTGCCGAAGAGCACCGTCCACAGCAGGAACATCAGCCAGCGCCGGCGGCGGCGGGCGGTGTCGATATCGTGGCCGGGGGGCGTGGGCGCGGATTCCATGGAGCGCAGTGTATGCCGTTACGTGACGGATCGTAGCGGTAGGAGCTCACCCTGTGAGCGACGCCGTTCGCGGAGGGGCCGCAGGGGCTGTAGTGGTATCGCGAGAGATGCCGCCTAAGGGCCTGTGGCGGTGTCGCGAAAGATGTCGCCCACAGGGTGGGCTCCTACATAGGGGAAGGGCCCCTTTCGGGGCCCTTGTCGTGCTTATTTTGCCTTGTACAGCTGGCTCAGCCAGTCCGGCTTGCTGCTGTCGCGCTCGAGGTGCGGGTACATCAGGCCGCCGTGGTAGTCGATCTTCACGGTCTTGTACTGGTCGAAGTTCTTCACCAGCAGGTCGATCGAAGCCGAGGTGCCCTTGGCGGCGGTCACGGCATCCTTCAGCGCATCGCCGTCGAATTCCTTACCGTTGACGGCGACGATGTGCATGCCCGGCGAGAGACCGGCGTTGAAGGCCGGGCTATCCCAGCGCACGTCGGAGATATCGCCCTTCGACGACACGCCGAAGCCGGCCGAGTAGGTCAGGTCGGTGTAATGACGGCGGGCTTCGAAGGCCTTCACGGCTTCCGAGGGCTTGTCGTTGTAGACCAGCTTCCAGCCACCACGCTCGATGCCTTCCAGGTCGCCCTTGTGGCCATCGACACGCTCGCGCAGGTACTTCGCCCAATCGTACGGGGCAATACCGTTCAGCGTCGAAGCGACTTCTTCGAAGGTGTACGCGTTGACGTTCCACTCGCCGTCCTTCATGCCGAAGAACGCCTTGGCGAAATCATCCAGCGAACGCTTGTTCTTGGTGAGTTCGCGCAGCTTGGTGTCGACGTCGAGCCAGATCATCTGGCCGCCCGAATAGTAGTCTTCGCTCATCTGGTAGTTGCGGTACGAGAGCGGGCGACGCTGGGCGATGGTCGGATCGTTGGTCGTATCCTGGATGTTGCGCCAGGACAGGCCCGGGCGGCCCTTGTCGTAGGTGGCGGCGACGAGTGCGAGCAGGTCACGCGCCTGGTCCTGCGAGACGAGGCCCGAACGCGCGGCGACCACGTTGCCCCAGAACTGGGTCTGGCCTTCGTACACCCACAGCAGGCTGTCGCCCATCGGGGTGTTGAGGTTCGGCATATCCGAATCCGCGCCACGGCGGTACTTGCCATCCCACGAGTGGTTGTACTCGTGCGCCAGCAGGTCACGGCCGAGCCAGCTCTTGTCCCACTCGGTGAAGTAGTTCGGCTGTGCGCTGTTTTCCGACGAGCGGTGGTGCTCGAGGCCGATGCCGCCGAGCTTGTCGGTCAGCGCCAGCAGGAAGTCGTAGTGGTTGTAGTGGCGCGCGCCGTACAGCTTATCCATCTGCTTGACGAGGTTGCGGTGGATTTCAAGCGCTTCAGGCTTGATCTCCAGCGACTTCGCGCTGTCAGCAATGATGTTCAGGTGCACCGGCGAGCGGCCGTTCGGATCGAGGTCGACGCGCTTGAAGTAACGGCCGGCGAAGATCGGCGAGTCGACCAGGTTGTCGAAGTCGATGTTCTTGAAGGTGACGGTGTCGCCATCCTTGCTCGCCTGCTCCAGCGCGGTACCGAACTGGAAACCGGCCGGGAACTTCACCGACGGCTCGACCTGGATCTTGTCGGTACGGTAGCCGGCCGGATAAAGGGCAACCTGGTTCCACTCGACATTGACCATGTCGGGGGTCATCACGATGCGGCCCTGGCGGGTGTCCTGGGGGGTGAGGGTCTGGAACTCCAGATCCACCGACGAGGCGCCGGCCGGCACGTCCACGTGGAAGGCGTAGACGTTGTATTCGTCGCGGGTCCACTCGAGGCGCTGGCCATTGGCCTTCACGATCAGGCCAGCGAACTGGTCGATCGGGCCGGTCGGCGAGTGGTGGCCCGGGATCCACTCCGGGAACAACAGGGTGAGCTTGCCGGGCTGGGCCGGGACGCTTTCCTTGACCCGGAGGATCCGGTGGTCGAGGTCGGTGGCGTCGACGGCGACCTTGACGGTGCCATTGAACGGGCCGTCCTGGACGGCGGGGACATCATCCGCGGCGAACGCGGCCGTGGCGCCGATACCGGCCAGGGCGGCCAGCAGCGCGGAAGCAAGAAGGGTGGATTTCAAAGAGTTCTCCCGTGGAACGTGTGGATCGCCGGGCCGTCCTGCCTGCGAGTGGGTCGGCGCGGTCCCCTGCGGTCCGCGCAAGCCACCGATGCTAAATGGCGGGGGGCGGGGCGCCCTATGCCAGAGGTCACGGGCGGGCCCCGGAATACCTGTCATGGCACCCCGAGTTAAAACGACGTAAAATCCTGTGGCCCACAGGGGGCACGCCGGCTGAGGGGCTGGCGGAAACATTCAAGGATCAGGGACAAATCATGCAAAAGGTTCTGCTCTCGGTGGCCGCGGCCGCCGCACTTTCGTTTGCCTCGTTCGCGGCAAACGCCGCCACCCACGATGGCGCGTTCGTCAGCGTTACTGCCGGTGGCTCGCATTACGACGTCAGCGGCTCCAGTGCCTACGACAAGAATGACAGCTCGGTCGGCGGCCTGGTGGGTTACCGCTGGGTAGTGGATCGTCCGTTCTCCATTGGTGTTGAAGCCGGCTATGTGAATCTTGGCAAGATGACGTACTCGGATACGGCCACGTACGGGTCTTCCGACCAGTACTCGGACACGATCAAGGCCAAGTTCAAGGGCAAGGCGGTGTTGGTCGGCGCAAGCGGCAAGTGGGACCTGCCCAATGGTTTCACCATTACCGCACACGCGGGCGTCGCTCACTCACAGATCGACCTGAGCGCACGTGAGTACGTCGACGGCCCGGGCGTCAGCCGCACTTACAAGCTCTACGACGGCACATCGCACGACAATGCCATCTATGCCGGCCTCGGCTTCGGCTATGACTTCAATGAGCACTTCGGCATCTCGGTGGTATACGACCACTACGCTCTGAAGGCCGAAGATCTCACCGGCAAGCACACCGTGAATGTGGGCGTGTTCGGCGGCAATGTGGAATACCGCTTCTGATAGCGGCACGGCGGCCATGGCAGCGGTTTGTGACCTGCGTCACGATCAGCTGTCATGGCAGCCAAGTGGAAAGCCTCGTAAGATACCTCAGCCCTCCACGGGCTCGCCGGCAACGGGGCCGGCAGACTTACAAGGACTCAGGGATTTCATCATGCAAAAGGTTCTGCTTTCGGTGGCCGCAGCCGCCGCACTTTCGCTCGCTTCATTCTCCGCCGCCGCCGTTACCCAGCAGGGTGCGTTCATCGGCATCAGTGGCGGTAGCTCGCACTACAACGTGAGCAACACACGCTTCGACGACAATAACGATACGGCCGTTGGCGTGGTCGCCGGCTATCGCTGGGTCGTCGATCGGCCGTTCTCCATCGGCTTTGAAGCAGGCTACGTCAACCTCGGCAAGCAGTCAGCCAATGGCACTGCGCTGGACGACGACGGTGAAGACGTGAACTATCGGGCTAAGTTCAAGAGTGAAGCCCTGTTGGTTGGTGCTAATGGTAAATGGGATCTTCCGCACGGCTTTACGATTACGGCCCGGCTTGGCCTTGCCCACTCGCGTACGAAGTACAACGAAACGGATGTAATCACCGGTTGCTGCCATTCCGGAACGTATCGCGACCGCAACGACTCCAACGATAACGGTATCTACGCTGGCCTTGGCTTCGGCTACGACTTCAATGAGAACTTTGGCCTGACCGTGACCTACGATCACTTCTCGCTGAAGGCGGACGACATTACCCGTGACAAGCGCACGGTGAACGTCGGCGTCACCGGCCTCGCTGCGGAATACCGCTTCTGGTAATTCCCCATCGTGGTGCAAGTGGAGAAACGGCCGCATTCGCGGCCGTTTTTTTGTGCGGATACGGATGGGGACCGCTCCGCAGGCTTTTTCGTTTGGCCGCCTAAACCCCTATACAACCTTACGGTTCTTCGCTATAACCGATAGCAAGTGCTGCGACGCAGCACGCAAGGGATTCCGAAAGGAAGCATCAAACAGTCACCCGCCCGCGGCATCGCCAGCCGGGCTGGCCGGGTGCACCCCAGGGGTTTGTCCATCGAAGCCACACGGGAGCGTGCCGCGCTCCCGCGAGTAGCCGTGCGCAAAAAAAACGTACCGAGGAGACGTTAGCCCATGTCCAGCCGTACCGCCCGACCCCGTCATATCGCACTTGCTGTCGCTCTTGCCCTATCCGCACCCTCGGTATTCGCCCAGTCCACGACCGGCGGCATCTTCGGCCAGGCCCCCACGGCGGCCGGCCAGACCGTCGTCGTTACCAGCGATACCGGCCTCAGCCGCGAGGTACCCGTTGATGAGCGCGGCCGCTACAGCGCCACCCAGTTGCCGCTCGGCACGTACACGGTGAGCCTTCGCACCAACGGGCAAACCGTCGATACCCGCCAGAACATCGTCCTGAAGGTGGGTGCCGGTACCGAGGTGTCCTTCGTGTCGAGCGCCAAGGACGCGCAGGACCTGTCCGGCATGACCGTGTCCGCCTCCGCGCTCGCCAAGATCGACGTCTCCAGCATCGATTCCCGTACGGTGGTCACGTCCGAGCAGCTGGCCAAACTTCCGCTCGGCCGGAGCTCCGAGGCGATCGCCTTGCTCGCTCCCGGCGTCGTCAATAACGGCGGTAACTTCAAGGGCGCGACAGGTCATTCGCTGGTGAGCTTCGGCGGCTCGGCCGCATCGGAGAACGCCTACTACGTGAACGGTTTCGCCACGACAGATCCCCTGCAGGGCTTCGGCGGCCTCTCGCTGCCCTACGGCGCGATCGAGCAGCAGGAGGTATATACCGGCGGCTACAGCGCGCAGTACGGCCGTTCCGACGGTGGCGTGATCAACGTGGTCGGTAAGCGCGGCACCAATGAATGGCACTTCGGTGCGCAGGTGCTCTGGGAGCCGGCCTTTGCCCGCGCTAACCAGCGCAACCGCTATTACGAGAGCGGCCTACCCGCCTCGCCGCGTGCCGGGAACCTCTATTCCCCCGATAGCGAAAACAGCAGCGATAGCACCACGGTGAGCGCTTATGCCGGCGGTCCGCTGATCAAGGACAAGCTCTTCGTGTTTGTCGCCGCGGAGTACCAGCGGCAGGAAGGCAATACGGTGAACCCGGTGACGGGCTACACCAGTACCAAGCCTTACGAGGATTACCGTTATAACTCCCCGCGCTGGTACGGCAAGGTCGACTGGAACATCACCGATAACCACATCATTGAAGTGACCGGCGCGTCGGACAAGTACCAGACTTCCGGCACGGTGTACGACTACGACTACACCTCGCGCACGCGTCTCGCCCGCATCGGCGCGGATGACGACACTAAGAACGGCGGCGACCTGTGGACGGCGAAGTACACGGGCTACATCACCGACGACCTGACGATCAGCGCGCAGTACGGCAAGCTGCACACCACGGCCTACGATTCACCGGGTGGCTACGACCCGTCACTCACCTACGTGGATGGCATCGTCAACCAGAATCCCGCCTTGAATGGTGGCTCGCCGCGCGGCAACACGCAGACGGTCTCCAGCCTGATCCCCGCGGGCAAGGGCAACCGCACGACCAACACGCGCATCGATATCACCTACAAGATCGGCGACCACACCATCACCGCCGGTATCGATAACCAGACCGCGACCGCGCTTGACCAGGGCTCGGTGACCTCGGGCCCGGGTTATTCCTGGACGTACGGCCAGGGCGACCCGAACACGCCGATCTCGACCGGCCTGGGTGTGCCGGCCACTGGTGGCTTCCCCAATGGCGCGGGTGGCTATTACGTCATCCAGAACATCAACAGCAGCCTCGCCACGGTGCGCTCCACCCAGCGCGCGCAGTACATCGAAGACAAGTGGCAGGTGAACGACCGCTGGTTGCTCTCGTTCGGTATCCGCAACGACCAGTTCGAGAACTTCAACGCGGACGGCGATGCGTTCATTACCCAGCACAAGCCGCAGTGGGCGCCACGTCTCGGTGCAAGCTGGGATGTGAATGGCGATGCGACGTTCAAAGTTTATGCGAACGCAGGGCGCTATTACCTCGGCCTGCCGTTGAATCCGGCGCTCAATGCTGCCGGCGGCGCGCTCACCACGTCGCAGTACTTCACCTATGGCGGTATCGCCGCCGACGGTACGCCGACCAACCTCACCGCGATCTCCGTGCCGGTGGCGGCCAACAATACGTTCGGCCAGTTGCCCGATCCGAAGACCGTAACCACCAAAGGGCTGAAGTCCGAATACCAGGACGAGTTCATCCTGGGCTTCACCAAGACCCTGGGGAGCGACTGGGTTTACGGCGCCAAGGCCACGCAGCGCATCCTGCGCAATGCGATTGACGACTACTGCGATATCGACCTGGTGCTGGCCAAGGCCCAGTCACTGGGATACGACGTGACCACGTCGAGCAACCCGGTCAGTTGCTGGTTGTTCAATCCCGGTAAGGCCAATACGTTCAACCTGGTCGATACCTCGGGCAATTACGTGAGCGTGCCGCTCTCCAATAAGGAGTTCGGCTTCCAGGGCCTGAAGCGTCGCTATTACGGGCTGGAGACCTTCCTCGAGCATCCGTTCGCCAACGGCTGGTACGGCAAGGTGAGCTATACGTTCTCGCGTAGCTACGGCAATACCGAAGGCCAGCTGCGTTCCGATCTGTTCCGCGAATCGCGCGGCACCGGCCAGACGGCCGTGTCGACCACGCAGGATTGGGACAACAGCTACATCATGGTCAACACGAACGGGGTGCAGAACAACGATCACAAGCACCAGTTCAAGTTCTTCGGCTATTACCAGTTCACCCCGGAATGGCTGGTCAGCGCCAACCTCAGCCTGATCTCCGGTGCGCCCAAGCCCTGCCTTGGCTACTTCGGCGAAGACCGTACCGACCCGGCCGGCTACGGCAACAGCTACCACTTCTGCTACGGCGAACCCTCGGCCCCGGGCAGCCACGGCCGCCTGCCGTGGATCCGCCAGCTCGACCTGGGCGCGACCTACCGGCCGGCCTTCGCGGAAGACCGGCTGGCCTTCAACCTCAACGTCTTCAACGTGACCAACGAGCAGAAGGTGTTGGCGATCTTCCCGAACTCGGAATCGAGCCCGAACTTGTCGAATCCGCTGTATGGGACGCCGACGTCGTTGCAGCAGCCGCGCTACGTGCGGCTTAGCGTGAACTACGATTACTAAATGTAGGAGCCCACCCTGTGGGCGACATCTTTCGCGACAAAGCCACAGACCATGCGGCTCTTTCGCGAACGGCGTCGCTCACAGGGTGAGCTCCTACAACGATCAGGGATTACGACCGAGCCGGAATCTTGAGGCCGCGCTCTACGCCCGCGCGAGACGTCCCACGCTCCAACCACGCAATCACATTCTCGAACTGGTCAAACCCGACCAATTCCCGCGCCCCATAGAACGTCACCAGGTTATTCACCCAACCCAGCGTGGCGATATCGGCGATCGTGTACTCATCACCGACAATCCACTCCTTCCCGGCCAGCTGCTTATCCAGCACGCCCAGCAAGCGCTTCGATTCATCGACATAACGCTGCAGCGGCCGCTTGTCTTCCCACTCGCGCCCGGCGAACTTATGGAAGAAACCGACCTGGCCAAACATCGGCCCGATGCTCGCCATCTGGAAGAACACCCACTGGATGGTTTCCCACTTCTTCTGCGGGTCCTTCGGCAGGAACTTCCCGGTCTTCTCCGCAAGGTAAAGCAGAATCGCGCCGGATTCGAACAGACCAATCGGCTTACCGTCCGGGCCGTTCGGATCGATCATGGCCGGGATCTTGCCATTCGGGTTCAGCGACTCGAACTCCGGCAGCTTGCTCTCGCTCTTCATGATGTCGACCAGGTGCACCTCGTACGGCAGCCCCAGCTCCTCCAGCATGATCGAGGCCTTCACCCCGTTCGGCGTCGGCAGCGAATACAACTGGATGCGGTCCGGATGCTGCGCCGGCCAGCGAGCGGTAATGGGGAACTGGGAAAGGTCGGCCATGGGAAAGCATCCTGTGGTGGGCAAGGGTCAGGTCTTCGAAGGTAGGGCGCCCGCCGGGCCGATTCAACCGCCCCGCGCCACCACGCCGCCTTCGGCATACACTCGCCCCACCCTGCCACGGAGCCCGCCATGACCGCGTATATCGCCTTACTCCGCGCCGTGAACGTCGGCGGGACCGGCAAACTACCCATGACCGAGCTCAAGGCCATGTGCGAAGCGGAAGGGTTTGAAGGGGTAAAGACCTACATCGCCAGCGGCAATGTGGTGTTTACCTCACGGTTGAAGGAGAAGGCCGTGAAGGCCGCCCTGGAAGCCCGGCTAGCCGATTACGCCGGGAAGCCCGTCGGGGTCATGGTCCGCACCGCCGCCGAAATGGCCGCCGTGCTCGAAGGCAATCCGTTCCCGGATGCACCCGGCAACCGAGTCGTCGCCATCTTCCTCGACGGGCCGCCGCCCAAAGACACGCTGGGCGGCGTACGCCACAAGGGCAACGAGGAGATCGGCCTGGGCAAGCGCGAGGTGTACGTCCGCTACGACGATGGCATGGCCTCGTCCAAGCTGGTCATCCCTGCAGCAAAAGCCGGCACCGCCCGTAACATCAACACTGTGGCCAAGCTGGCAGAGATGGCAGCCGCCCTGTAGGAGACGGTTTTCGGCCACGGCGAGTCACGCCATGCCAATCCCTAGCACTCTGATGTCGGAGACCAACTCGTCTGCCTCGTCGGCAGCTAACAGACTGAGCGGCAACCTGGAATCGAACTCAAAAATGATTCGCTCCGCGGTCGACCTGAGATGCGAAGACGCACTAACACTCCACGATCCGCACAGTCCAAGCGCAACAACGCAGAACATCAATAGCTCAAAGGGATCGACGTAAGCACCGTCAAACTCGTGAATCATCCACGCCAGAACGTCTTCGTGTCGCTCATCCATTTTGTCCCGACACCCTCGCCAATAGTAGGCGAGGACATCCGATCGAATCTGGAAGTATCCGTCGATATCACTCATTGGTATGGACACCGTTTCTCGTTTGATGGCGGCATCGCTTCGATCCGTGCCACACAGGCACCGGCCTCAGCCGCTCTCTACAATGCCGAGCACCCGGATGTCTCGCGCAAGCTCATCCGCATCACGTTCGGATAAAAGGTGGAATGGGATCTGGCCACCAAACCCATCTATGGTGCGCCTTGCTGTGGCCAGGAGGTAAGAAGCGACATCTTCAGTCCACGAGCCGCACAACCCAATTCCAACAACGCAGAACATGAGTCGCTCGATCTCTAGATCGTAGGACCCAAACAACTCGTCGATTGTCCACGACATGACCATTGAATGGTCCCATGTTCCGTCACGACGCCCTACGCATCCACGCCAGTAAAGGGTCAGGAAGTCGGTTCGAATCTGACTATAACCTTCAACATTGCTCATCTCGCATTCCTTACGTCGGCTGCAGCCGCAGATCGCCCGAAGCGCAATCTAATCAAGCTCGATCTTCAGGGTGATCACTTTGCGCTCTCGCGTTGCCGCCTCCGTTCTTTGGATGCTTCGCGGGAGCGTTCGACCTCGGCGTCACTGACGGCCTCAACCGTAAGGCTCTTGATCATCCTCGCAAGCACATCCTTGCGAGATGCGTACCAGCCTGGATCCTCAATCACCATCCGGTCGTAGCGTCCCCGGGCGATGATCGCGTGGTCGTCATCAATAATGTGGACGTAGACCTCGGTGATATCGAACACTGCCGGCGCGTTATTCACCTTCTCCGCGATGTCGACTGACTTAAAGGTCTTGAATGTACCCATGACCGATGGATCCGCTGAGGGACTGTCGTAACGAGTGAACGCGTAGTGGTGCCAGAGCAGGCCATTGATCCGCTCGTCTCGTGAAAAAATCTCCTCGTGGTGCCGCCAGAAGCGCACGCCGTAACCATCAGCCGTGACACCTCCGGCTTCGTTAAGTACAGGCTTAATATCTTCAGCGTTGAGGCCTTCGCTCCGGCGTCTCGCAACAGGATTGTCAAGCTGCAGCCGATAGTACGACATCGCGTACTCACCTCGACCCGACGGATCCACACGCCCGGTTCCGATACCGAGTTCATCACCCTCAGTGAACCCGCCGCCGGCAACGGGCGGATCACATGGCTTTTCGGGTGTGTCAGGAACATAGACAACTTGAACGGCTAAACGGAGTTGCGACACAACCGCCGGCCCCAGGGTGCACACTGGCACCGGATCCGGCCAGCGTTGAGGCGGCGAGTGCTGCCTCACCGGAGAGTAAAGGTCATCCGTGGCGCACCCAGAGAGGCAGGCGGCGGCAAAGGCTGCTATCCCCACCAAATTTCTAATAGTCACTTCGACGCACCTTATCCTTTAGATTCACCGCTCAAAGCCTTCATTCCAATAATTCTTGGCCCAGAGCCCCAAGGGCAACTCCGTTTGCGGAGAAGCGCCTCGATATCGGCAATCAGTGTCGCAGAGAGCTCGCCGTCACTCCTATCAACGCCATTCCTCCGCAGCATGTCGTCGCAGATGTCAGTACCGACGACCTGCGGTTCAAGCCAGCAATCCAAGCCACCAGTCAGGAACTGACTCATGTCAAACGGATCGCTTTCGGAAAGCATCCTGACGAGGTCCGACAGTACTTGCGAACCACACGCTTCCGCCCCCTGGTCGGTCCAGACGGTCAGCAAGCCAGACTCAAACCCAGAATGAAGCACGTCGACAGCATATTGCCAACGCCACGGATCACTCGCCGCTCCTCGTCCACCGATGAGCATGTCCGGACAATATTCACTGATCGAAAACAGGAATAGATCACCCTGTACAAGGGACGCTTCGCGCTTGGAAATGTGCATTTCAGAAGCTCACTCTACAGACGCTCGTTCATGTTGCCCTGACGTCATTACCAACGGCACCTGAGGATAAATACAGATTGAACATCCGCAACTCGACGTCCGTGAACTTGTCTCGCCAGGCGCCCCGGACTATTCAGAAATTGACCTGCACAGCCATCAGATCGTGCTCACCCTGGCGGAACGTGCAGAGGCGGCCGACTTCGGTCGTTAGCATCTTCACCGCCATGTCATGCGCTTCTTCAGGCGAAGTCCCTGGGCGACCCGCCAGGGACTTGGCCATGGATTCGACCATGGAGTCACCCTCAGCGGGAGCCTTGTGCTGGGGCACGCAGGTCAGTGCAACGGGCACACCCTTGTAAGCGCCTGAAATCCCGGTAGTCGTCTCGTCGTCGATACCTTCAACGACGGTCGACCAACCGATCTTCACGGCGTACTTGTCGTGTCCGAAGTTCCCACCGGTAACGCAGAGCTTGGCGTCCACGGACTTCTCGCCGATGGTCACGGTCCGACTTTGGCAGACCATCCTGCCGGGCACGGAAGCAATAGGATCACCCGTTGCTTCAGTCGCCATGGCGGGGGCTGAGAGAACGATACCGACGACTGCCAGCAATACATACTGATTGATCGTAAACATGATTTAGCTCTCGAGGTTAAGATTTCTTTTTTCTTGCATTCAGGCGCTCGGCCTTTCGGGCGTTGTCCGCATCGCGGGCTCGCTCGACCTCGGCGTCGCTTACGTCTCGAAGTTCAATGCTGCGCACCATGCGCTCCAGAAGTTCCTTGCGAGACGCGTACCAAGCCGGATCTTCGATGACCAATCGCTCGTATCGGCCCTTGGCGATCACGGCGTGGCCCTCGTCTATGTCGTGTACATACACCTCGACAATGTCGGTGACCGCCGGCGCGTTGTTTACGGGCTCAGCGATATCGACGGATCCTTCCCTCGCGAAATGCCCCATAACGCTTGGGTCTTCGGACGAACTGTCGTACCGAGTGAATGCATAGTGCCGCCAGGAGAGTCCGTTGATACGCTCTTCTCGAGAGAAAATCTGCTCGTGATGGCGCCAGAAGCGCACTCCGTAGCCAGTCGGCGAAACTCCCGCCGATTCATTCAGCACGGGGTTCACATCCTCGCCGCCAAGCCCGGCTTTTCTTTGCCTCGCTTCGGGATTGTCGATCGTCAGCCGATACGTAGACATCGCGTAGCTGGCGTACCCAGACGGGTCCACCTTGCCTTCGCCGATGTAAGCGTCGTCACCGTCGAGGAATTCCGGCTCAGCATTCAGAGGGCGGCATGAAAGATCCGGGCGTTCGGGAATATAGACGCCGTTTACCGCGATGTGCAGCTGCGATATCAATCTACCGACGGTGGTGCATACCGGCACCGGATCCGGCCACCTCGCAGGCGGCGAGTGACGCACCACGGGCGAGTAGTAATCATCGGTCGCACAGCCAACCTGCGCCATGCAAAGCGCCACTACGAGCGCGCAACCTACGCGCCCGCGATACTGCGAAATCTTCATGAATCCCCTGCTACCGGCCATTCCTGGCCACATGACTTTCGAACTCGATATCGGCAGGATCGATCGCGCGAATTTTCACGGCGCCGACAAGGCGACCGAGAAGCGCCACGCGCTGGGCGTACCAGCCGGGGTCCTCGATCACCTCACGATCGAATCTGCCAATGGCAATAACGGAGTGACTCTCGTCGATCTCGTGGGTGTACACCTCAGTTATCTGTGCAACGGCAGAAGCATTGTTGACCGACTCCGCGATCAATTCGTTTCGCCTGACCTTGCTGATCCCAGGAATCGACGGATCATCCGACAAGCTGTCGTACAGAGAGAATGCATAGTGCGTCCAAACAAGACCGTTTATCGTCTCTTGTCTGGAGAAGATGGGGTCGTGATATCTCCAATAGAGAACGCGACCCTGCCGTGTATCACGAGTCGCATGCTTCATGATTGGCTGAATGTCCTCGGCGCGAAGCCCAAGCGACTTGGTCCGCTCATCGAGGTTATCAATCGTCACACTGTAGAACGAAAGCGGAAAGCTGCCCCGGCCAGACGGATCAATCCTACCGCCACCCAAGTAGATCTTGTCAGATCGCTCCTCACTGATCGGATTTTTGGAGGGAAGACAGGAAGAGACAGGATCGTTCGGAATAAATGCCGCATCCACCACAATGCTGAGCAAGGGCATGGCAACGGGCGTGCGGTGACACAACGGCACGGGATCCGTCCAACGCTGCGACGCGGACTGAACGACGCCTGCAGAGTAGAGGCGGTCAGTTGCGCAACCACTGGTCAATAGCAGCGCGAAAATCACTGCAACTCTGCGCATGCCGGCGGTCATTTCGCGGCCACCTTCTCAATTCGCAACAGTCGAGTTTTAGATACATGGATCGACGCACCCGTCGAGGACGACCGAGCGCAGCAGCGTTCGACTCGCACATCCGCGCGTCGGAAATCCGTCGCGTGACCCGAATCCAGTCGCACATCAGGCTGCGCCTGCTGTTGCTGACGCGCCTGTGCCTCGCGCTGGGCGCGATCACGCTGCTCTTGCTGGTCAAGGCTTTGCACGGCCTGGGCATGGGCCCAGTGGGGTGCGAAGACGAAAAGGACGGCGGCGTACGGCGCCACCGCCAGGACGCGCGAAACGCGCCCCTGATACTGCGAACTGCTCATTGTGCCCCTGTTTCGTGGCCGATCCAGGCCGCATTGCTTCCGAACAGGGATTTTAGAACGAGCCGACCTCAGCAATCGGCCGAAGGTCGTAAGAAAATGCCGACACGTCGTGTAGGGGAATGCCTACACGACGCGTGGGGTTATTCGCGGTTGAGGCGGCTGTGCCGCACGCCGTAGGTGAAGTAGACCACCAGGCCGATCACCATCCAGATCGCGAAGCGCTCGAACGTGATCCACGGCAGCCCGTAGATGAGCGCCAGCGAGAACAGGATGCCCAACGGCGCGACAAACCACACGGCCGGCGTGCGGAAGTTGCGATGCAGGTCCGGTTTACGCACGCGCAGCACCAGCACCGAGGCACAGATGAGGATGAACGCGCTGAGCGTGCCGATGTTGACCAGCTCGGCGACCTCGCCGATGGGCAGCAGGCCGGCGACCACGGCGGTGAACAGGCCAAGGATCATGGTCGGGCGCGCCGGGGTACCGAAGCGCGGGTGCACCTTCGAGAACCAGGCGGGCAGCAGGCCATCGCGCGAGAGCGCGAACCAGATGCGTGCGGCGCCGAGCATGAAGGCGAACAGCACGCTGATCACGCCGATGACAGCAGCGATCGCGATGATGTTGCTGATCCACGGCAGGCCGATGGCGTTGAACGCATCGGACACCGAGGCTTCGCCGCCCAGCGAGGTGTACGGGACGATGCCGGTGAGCACCAGCGAGACGGCGATATACAGCGCCATGGCGACGGCGAGCGAGAGCAGCACCGCACGGGGGAGGTCGCGCTGCGGATTCTTGGCTTCTTCTGCGGCGGTGGTCAGCGTGTCGTAGCCAAACACCGCAAAGAACACCACCGACGCACCGGTGAGCACGCCGTGCCAGCCGAAGTGGCCTACGCCCTTGTCATCGAACACGCGCTCGGGGATGAACGGGTGCCAGTTAGCGGTATTGATGTAGAACGCGCCGACGCCGATCACCAGCGCCACGCCGAGCACCTTGATGGTGACGATAAGCGTGTTCAGGCGCGCGCCCCACTCGGTGCGGACCGAAAGCATGATCGCGACGAGCAGCGAGATACCGGCGGCGATGACGTTGAAGCGGTGGCCATCGGTCGGCGCGGCGACGGGTTCGGCGAACGAGACGCCCATCGAGCCCAGCGCGTGCTGCCAGTAGTACTTCATGGTGTCGGCGCTCATGCTCTTCTGCGCCCACTCCGGCAGGTGCACGCCGGCGGTCGCGAGCAGCAC
Source organism: Luteibacter aegosomaticola (assembly GCF_023078475.1). Classification (NCBI taxonomy): domain Bacteria; kingdom Pseudomonadati; phylum Pseudomonadota; class Gammaproteobacteria; order Lysobacterales; family Rhodanobacteraceae; genus Luteibacter; species Luteibacter aegosomaticola. The sequence continues at coordinate 4,718,713 of NZ_CP095741.1, forward strand.
TTGCACGTACCCCGACCAGCCAATGGCGACCACCGCCACCACCAGGGCGTATTCGAGCAGGAGATCCCAGCCGATGATCCAGGCCGCGCCCTCACCGAGCACGGCGTAACCGTAGGTGTAAGCGCTGCCTGTGACGGGGATGAGCCCGGCGAATTCGGCGTAGCAAAGGGCGGCGCAGGCGCTGCCCAGGCCGGCGATGATGAAGCTGAGCGCCACGGCCGGGCCGGAGTTCACGGCGGCCTGCTGGCCGGCCAGCACGAAGATGCCGACGCCGATGATGCCGCCGATACCGATGGCGGTGAGCTGCCACAGGCCCAGGACCCGGCGGAAATCCGTGCGCTTGCCGACCTCCGCCTGCAACTGCTCGACGGACTTATGGCGAAGGAACCTGGCTAGCGACATGGGGCGACCCGCGGTGTGGCAAATGACCGCGGATCATAACGGGCCCGGAGCCCCCCTGTCGCCGAGCGGGTGCAGCAAAACCCCCGTCAACGGTGGTCCAGGGCCTTGCGGCCCAGGGCCGGGTCGTCGGTGAAGAAGGCATCGATGCCGGTGGCGAGGTAGGCGCGGATTTCCTCGACGGAGCCGGCCTCATTGCGGGCGGCATCCCCTGCCCCATTGCGGAAATTCGCCGCCAGGAAGTGGTTTTCCGGGCGGAAGGTATACGGATGGACCTCGAGGCCCGCCGCATGGGCGTCGTGGACCAGCGGGGCTACGGGCGCCAGCTTCCCGTCCGCGGCGAGCGGGATGATGCTGCGGGTCGAGGGGCCGATGGCGTCGGCGTACTCGCGGACCGCCTTGAGCCCAGCCGGGGTCATCATGGCCGCGTAGGTCAGCGTCGGCTGGTCGGCCGGGTGGTCGTCGCCAGCCTCCATGAGCTGGAGCAGGCGAATATTCGGGTGGTCCTTGCCCAGTTTGCCGCGCAGGTACTTAAGGTTATCCACCTCGAATGACTGGATCTCGACCGGCGCGGTGCGGGTATAGGCGTGGGCGGCCAGGGTCGCCAGCACCTTGTCTTCCATCGGCAGGCCGATGCCACGGAAGTACGTGGAATGCTTGATCTCGGGAATGATCCCCAGCACCTTGCCCCGCGCCGAGGCCTCGGCGGCGACGAATTCGATCATCTCGTCGAAGGTCGGCACCGTGAACTGGCCGTCGAACGCGGTGTTGGCCTTGCGGATATCGGCCAGGCGCTCGCGGGCGCGCAGCGTCTTCAGCTCGGCGAGGGTGAAGTCTTCGGTGAACCAGCCGGTGATCTGCACGCCATCCACGGTCTTGGTGGTCTTGCGGCTGGCGAACTCCGGGTGTGCGGCGACGTCCGTGGTGCCGCCGATCTCATTCTCATGCCGCACCACCAGCACGCCGTCCTTCGTCGAGACCAGGTCGGGCTCGATGAAGTCGGCGCCGTCGCGAATGGCGACGGCGTATGAGGCCAGGGTGTGCTCGGGCCGCAGGGCACTGGCCCCGCGGTGGCCGATCACCAGCACTTTCGCGGCGATGGGACGGGCATCCATGGCTTCCACGGTCATCGGCAAGGCTCCGCACATGAGGGCAAGGAGGCCAAAGGATAGCGCCGTCTTCATCATCAGAAATCCGCCGAAAGGGTCACGAAGCTCTGCCGCGGGGCGCTGGCGTGGAAGGCGAGGGCACGGCCCTGCGGATCCGTGGCGGCGAACGCGGTGAGGTTGGTAGCGTAGCGATGGTCGGTGAGGTTGGTGACGTTCAACGCCAGGGTCAGCGCCTTCAGCTGGCCGATCGCACCGAAATCGTAGCTCGCGCCGAAATCGAACGAGGTGGCACCGGCCACGCTCTGGTCGTTGGTGTAGGTGTAATAGCGCTTGCCGGTGTACTTGCCACGCAGGCTCGCGGTCCACGGGCCGGTGGTGTAGCTCACTTCGCTCGCGAACATGCGCTTGGGCGTATCCACCGTGGTCTTGCCCTTCACCGGCACCTCGACGCCATTGGCGACGTAGTTGTCATCGTACTTCGAACGGTTGAACGAGGCCGAGTTGTACCACTGGAGGCCCTGCACCGGCTTCCAGATGAAGGTGAACTCCGCACCGCGGCTGCTCACCGAGCCCACGTTGACGAAGGCCGTGTTGCACTCAGGACGCGTGCCGACTTCAATGCTCGGGCACGGATTGAGCGAGAGCAGGCGGTTGTCGAACTTCACGTCGTACAGGGCGACGGATGCCTCGTAAGCGGTACCGACGCTGCGGAAACCACCATCGATGCTGCGCGACTGCTCGGGCTTCAGGCTGCTCTTCGTACCGTCGAATGCGGCCTGCGTGACCGACTGCGGACCACCGGCACCACCACCCTGGAACGAGGCGATGTTCTTGGCATACGAGAGGAACAGCTCCTGGCCTTCGGCGAGCTTCCATGCGAGGCCGGCCTGCGGGAGCAGTGCTTTCTGTGCCTTCAGCGTACCGGTGGCGTACGGGCTTTCGACGCCCGGCAGTTCCACCGCCTTCATCGTGGTGTGCGGGCTCTTGACGCCGAAATCCACGGAGAGGCGGTCATCGAAGGCCTTGAAGCTGTCCTGCAGGTAGGCCTGCTTCGTGGTGATGGTGTAATCCTGCGCGAACAGACGGCGGTCCGGATCCTTCAGGTAGTAGTTGTCGCTGACCGGGCCATCGATCCAGTAGAAGTTGCGCTCGACGTGATGGTCGTTCTGCTCGTACCAGACGCCGCCTTCCACGTGGTGCGCACCGAAGTCCCACGACAGCGAGGCGATCGCGCCGTTACGGTTGATCGTGTAGTTCGTGCTACGGATGCTGATCGGCAGTTCTTCCGGCGTGCCGGGATACGATTTCTGGCCCGGCGACCACCAGTGGCCCTGACCGGCGTTTTCATGGTGGTAGACCTGCGTGTGCAGGGTGCCGCCATCGGCCACGTTGAAGTCGCCAGCGATGTAGTAGAGATCGTCGCGGCGGAGCGCACGGCTCTGGTAGTACGCATCGTCGGTGTTATCCACGCCGCCGGAATAGCCGCAGCGCGAATCCTTCACGCCACCGATGGTGTACGCGGGCGCGCAGTAGGCTGCTGCGAGCGCACGGTTCCAGTCCGGCGCATAGAGGTTCCAGTCCCAGCCGAGGCCACGCTTCATGCCGCTTTTCGAGAGATAGGCGTAGTCAGCCTGGCTGGCACGCGAGGTGTCGGCGAAACCGGTGATGCGGTTGCCATCGCCAAACTCGTACACCGCCTTGCCGTTGAACTGCTTGGTGGTCGTCTTCGAGCCGGGCTGGGCCCACATATCCGCATCGGCCTTCACGCCCGACAGATACATGGAGAAGCCCTTGTAATCGCCGGTATCGATGCGTGCGTACGAGCGGCGGTTGTGGTCGCTGCCGAAGGTCTGCGCGGCCTTGCCGCCGAACTTCGTGGAGGGATCGGCCGAGAAATACTGGATGGTGCCGCCGAGGTTGCTGGTGGAGGCGGTACCGAGGGCGCCGATGCCTTCGGAGAGCTCCACGGTGGACATGTTCTCGGCGATCAGCGCGCGCGAGATGTTCAGGCCGTTGTAGTTGCCGTAGGCGTTGTCGCCGAGCGGCAGGCCATCCAGCGTGTAGCCCAGGCGCGTGGTGTTGAAGCCGCGCAGGGTGATCGACTGCGATTCCTCGTTGGCACCGAACGCGTCGTTCGATTCGACATTCACGCCGGGCAGGCGGTTGAGAATCTTCTGAGGGCTCGTGCCGGGCGGCAGGACCTTCTGGTCCTCGGGGACGATACGCTGCACCTGGCGGGTTTCGCCCTGGCCGATGACCGAAACCGCTTCAAGGTCCTGGGTTTTCGGCGGCGGGGCATCCTCGGCATGGGCGTGGACAGCGACGGCGGCGGCAAGGGCCAGGAACAGGGCGGAGCGCGAAAGCTTCATCGACAGCGGACTCGACGGTTAGGAAAGCCGCCGAGCGTGGCGGCAGCGTATGTACGTTTTCTTACGCGCACCGCTGGATCCTGCGTTCGGTGAACCCCGTCGCATTTGCGCGGGTGCACGGCAGGAACGGACAAGACGGCGCCCGCCACGACGCCGCTGCGAAAAACTGCAACACTTCGCCCCAACAATGGCGAACCCTTGCACGGACCCGTCCATGTCACTGCGCACCCGCCTGACCGCCCTGCTCCTCCTGGCCCTCGCCTCCGGCGAAGCCAGCGCCGCCCACCGCATCATCGTGTTCGTGTGGGATGGCATGCGCCCCGACGCGATCAGCGAGGAGGACACCCCGAACCTGGCGGCCCTGGTGAAGCAAGGCACCTTCTTCGCGGATAACCACGCGACCTATCCCACCTTCACCATGATCAATGCCTCGAGCTTCGCCACCGGCTCGTTCCCCGGCACGATCGGCTTCTTCGGTAACCGCTTCTGGGCTCCGGGCGCCAGCGGTTTCGATGCCAAGGGGGCACCCAGCGATTTCGCGGCGCCCATCTATACCGAGGACTACGCGGTGTTACGCGCCCTCGATGACCACTATCACCACGACCTGCTGCAAGCGCCAACGCTGCTGGAGCGGGCACGGAAGAAGGGGTTGAAGACCGCCGTCGTCGGCAAGTCCGGACCGGCCTTCCTGCAGGATGTCCACGAGGGCGGCACGATCCTCGACGAGAACGTGGCGCTGCCACTGTCGTTCGCGAAAGCGCTTTCGAAGGCGGGGCTGCCGCTTCCAGCGAATATCGTGCACGCGTACGACGACGAACACTTCCACCTTGAGCCGGACAACGGCACGCCCAGCGCGCAGTTGCCGCTGGTCACGTTGAAGGATGGCAGCACCTCGGACGCCTCGGACGGCGCCGGTGCACCCCCGACAGCGTCGAATGCTTACCTGATGAAGGCATTCCTCGAGTACATCCTGCCCGTGGAGAAGCCCGACCTCAGCTTCGTCTGGTTGCGCAACCCGGATTCCACCGAGCACCAATACGGCGTGGGTTCGCCGAACTTCCATCTGGCGTTGCGCGCGCAGGACGAACTGCTCGGACAGTTGCAGGCGAAGCTGAAAGCACTCGGCATGAATGGCGATACCGATCTGGTCATCGTGTCCGATCACGCGCATAGCAACGTGGCAGGCCCGCGCGACCTGTTCCCGCTGCGACAGATCGCCGATGGCCGTGTCGGCCGCGTTGATAACGAGTGGGGCTTTTCCACGTCGGGTGCCATTCGTCTCGCCGATGAAATGACCCAGGCGGGATTCACGGCCTTCGACGGCTTTGGCTGCGTCTATGCGCCGGTGATGTCCGGCGTGCTCGCCAACGGCAAGCCGCTGCACCCCACGCGCTATGACGACGACGGACGCGTATGCGGCAAGCCGGGGCCGTACACGACGCCGGCGTACAAGGTGCCCGCTGAGTTGCCGAAAGATGCGTTTGTGATCGCGCCCAATGGCGGTAGCGAATACCTCTACCTGCCGTCACACGATCGGGCGCGGATCGAGAAGGCCGTGCGCTTCCTGCAATCGCGCGAGATGTTCGGCGCCATCTTCGTCGATGCACGCTACGGCAAGATCCCGGGCACGCTGCCCCTGGCGAGCGTGCATCTCGCGAACAAGCGCGCACCGGACATCATCGCCAGCTACGACTTCGATCCCGACGCCGTGATCCAGGGCTTCCGTGGCACCGTGTACACCAGCATGAGCAACGAGCGCGGCATGCACGGCAGCTTCAGCCCTATCGACGTGCACAACACGTTGCTGATGACCGGTCCCGACTTCCGCAGGAACGTGCGCAGTGAACTGCCGAGCGGCAACGTCGACCTGGCGCCCACCCTGGCCGCGGTCCTCGGCGTGGACCTGGGCAAGGCCGATGGCCGGGTGTTGCGCGAAGGCGTGGAAGGTCGGAGCGGTGATGGTCTGGTGGCGAAGCCGGTGGCGATCACGACCGACACGGCCACCGGCCTGGACGTGCGCCGTGTCGACGGCACCCCCATGGGCCGCAGCAGCTACCGTTTCACCCTGAAAACGGAGCAGCTGACCGATAACGGCAAGACCTACACCTATTTCGACGAGGCCAAAGCCGAACGCTCCCCTTGACCGAGCCTGATGTAGGAGCGCAGGCGCCTGTCACCGGTTTCTGCTAGCTTCCCTCCCCCTGATCCACCGATAAACGGAACCTTTCGATGTTCAAGCACCTCGCCCTGGCCTCGCTCTCGGCCGCCCTGCTCGCCGCGTGCGCCAGCACGCCCGCTGATAAACCCGCCGCGGGCAAGCCGGCCGCCGTCGCCGATGGCGCCACGCTCGACCTGGCGATCCTCGAGACCACCGACGTCCACTCGAACATCCTTTCGTACGATTACTACAAGCAGAAGGACGATCCGTCGTTCGGCTATGAGCGCACGGCCACGCTGATCCGCCAGGCCCGCAAGGAATTCCCGAACACGGTGCTGTTCGATAGCGGCGATACGATCCAGGGCAGCGTGCTCGCGGATTACCAGGCGCTGGTGAAGCCGATCGGTTGCGATACCGAGCTCGGCATCTACAAGGCCATGGACAGCATCGGTTACGACGGCGGCACCGCCGGCAACCACGAGTTCAACTACGGCCTGCCGTTCCTGGCCCAGGTGACCAATACGTCGATGAACGTCGATGGCGTCACCGCGCAGCAGTGCGCCGGCCCGAAGTTCCCGCTCGTGCTCTCCAACGTGGATAGCGCACGCGATGGCAAGCCCATCTTCAAGCCGTGGACGATCGTCACCAAGACCGTGATGGCGAAGAACGCCGCCGGCAAGGACGTGCCGACCGAGCTGCGTATCGCCATCGTCGGCTTCACCCCGCCGCCGATCCTCGACTGGGATAAGCGCAACCTGCAGGGCAAGGTCACGGTCACGGGCGTGGTCGAAGCCGCGCAGAAGTACATGCCGGAGATCCAGGCCCAGCACCCGGACCTCGTCGTCGCGATCCTGCACGGAGGCCTGAACACCGCGCCGTACACCCCGCAGATGGAGAACGGCGGCTGGTACCTCGCCGGCGTGCCGGGTATCGATGCGCTGCTGCTCGGCCACTCGCACACCGAGTTCCCGGGGCCGCGCTATGAAGGCATGAAGGATGTGGATGCGAAGCGCGGCATCGTTCGCGGCGTGCCCGCGGTAATGGGCGGCTTTTTCGGCAAGGATCTCGGCGTTATCAACCTCTCGATGACCCGCGAGGGTGGTCGCTGGGTGGTGCAGAAGGACAAGAGCCACAGCCAGGTGCGCCCGATCTGCCAGAAGAAGGGCCAATGCGTCGATGCCGATCCGGCCATCGCGCCGCTGGTGCAGGACGCGCATCAGGCGGCCGTCGCCTACGTGAACACGCCGATCGGCGAGACCACGCTGGACCTGAGCAGCTACTTCGCTGACGAAGGCAACATGACCGCGATTTCCGTCGTGAATGCCGCGCAGGCCGACTACGCCCGCGACGAACTCGCCCGCTCGCGCCCGGACCTGAAGGATGTGCCGGTGATCTCGGCGGCCTCGGCGTTCCGCACCGGCTTCGGTGGCCCGGATGATTTCACCGATGTGCCGAAGGGCCCGCTGACCATCCGTAGCGCGTCGGATCTGTACTTCTACCCGAACACCCTGGGTGCCGTGAAGATCGATGGCGCCGGCGTGAAGGCGTGGCTGGAGAAGTCGGCAACGCGCTTCAACCAGATTGACCCGTCGAAGGAAGGCGAGCAGGCCTTTATCGGCAAGATGCCGGGCTACAACTTCGACCAGATCCAGGGCGGCCTGACCTACACCATCGACGTGACCAAGCCGGAAGGCCAGCGCATTGGCAACCTGCGCTTCAAGGGCAAGCCGGTGAAGGATAGCCAGCCGTTCATCGTGGTGACCAATAGCTACCGTGCGAACGGCGGCGGCGAATTCCCGGGTATGAACGGTGATTCGGTGGTACTCAGCGCGCCGGACGGCAACCGCGAAATCGTGATCAAGTGGATCGAGGCGCACAAGACCCTCACCCCGAAGCTGCTCGACAAGCGCTCCTGGACCTTCGTGCCGGTGAAGGTGAAGGGCCCCGTGACCTTCACCACCGCCTCGGGTAAGGAAGCCGTCGCCAAGGGCCTGGGCCTGCACGTGACCCAGCTGAAGGACAACGGCGACGGCACGGCCGTCTACGCCATCGACCTTTCGAAGAAGTAAGCAGCAGTCTCTTCCTGGCCACGGACGGCCATGCCCCGCCTATGACTTTCTGGTGCTTGACACACCGCACAATGCGGGCCTAACGTCGGGGCCATGTCTCTCAACCCGCTCGCGCTGCGTTCCACCCTGGCCACTTCCGTGGTCAGCGCGCTTGCGTCCATTACCACCGCGACTACGACCACCACCACGACCACTACGGTCGGAGGATCGGAGTCCGCGCGCGCTTAGGTTCCATGTCGCTGCCGGCCCCGACCTCCCGCAGGACAGGACCGGCGCCGGGATCCACAGCCGACAACCCTCTTGCGGTGAATGACGGGCCTCCCAAGGAGGCTTTACCGTGTCCCTCGCCGTCGCTTTACAACGTTCTCCCCTCCGCGCCGCGCCGCAGCGCGCCGCGGTCCAGCCGCTCGTCGTCAATGTCGGGGTGATCGGCCCGGGCAAGGTCGGCACGGCCTTCCTGCACCAGTTGCGCCATGCCGCGCCGCGCCTCCTCCGCGAATGCCACCTCGAGCTGAGGCTCCGGGCGGTCAGCGACAGCCGGCATATGTGGCTCGATTGCGACGACGAGGCCCTGAATGGCCGGTTGGGCGGCGCGCAGACCTGGCGCCCCGTGGCCCTGGACGACTTCGCCGCCTATGTCGCCGGCCACCATGGCGAGGTCGCCGTCCTCGCCGACTGTACGGCCAGCGACCTCGTCGCCGACCACTACGCGGGCTGGCTGGGCGCTGGCATCCATGTCGTGACCCCCAATAAACGCGCCGCCAGCGGCTGTATCGATCGCTGGAAAGCGATCGCCCAGGCCTCCGATGCCAGCGGCGCCCGCCTGCACTACGAAGGCACGGTGGGGGCGGGCCTGCCGGTGGTGCAGACCCTGCGCGACCTGATCGACACGGGCGACGAGCTGCTCGCCGTGGAAGGCATGCTTTCCGGCACGCTGGCCTGGCTGTTCAACCGCTTTGATGGCTCGGTACCGTTCTCGGCGCTGGTGCGCGAGGCTCACGCGCTGGGCTATACGGAGCCGGATCCGCGCGACGATCTCTCCGGCATGGACGTGGCGCGCAAGCTGGTGATCCTGGCCCGCGAGGCCGGCGTGGCGCTGTCGCTGGACGATGTGACGGTGAACAGCCTCGTCCCGGCCGAACTCGCGTCACTCGACCGCGACGATTTCATGGAAGCCCTGCCCGCCATGGACGCCCCCATGGCGGCCCTGCTCGCGGAGGCCCGCGCCAGCGGCGGCGTGCTTCGCCACGTCGCACGGCTCGACCACGACGGCGCCTCCGTTGGCGTGCAGGTGCTGGAGCGCAGCCACGCCTTCGCCCATGGCCAGCTCACCGATAACGTGGTGCGTTTCGCGACGCGCCGATACTGCGACAATGCCCTGGTAGTCCAGGGGCCGGGTGCCGGCCCCGAGGTCACGGCCGCGGCGGTCTTCACCGACCTGCTGCGCGTGGCCGGCGCCATGGGAGTAAAACGATGCGCATGCTGAAAGAAGACACCTCGCCCCTCGCCCCCGCCGCTATCGCCACCGCCGAGGCTTATGCCAGCGTCGGTAACGTCGGTATCGGCTTCGACATTCTTGGCCACACGGTGGAAGGCGCCGGCGACCGCGCCGAAGTACGCCGCATTCCCGAGCGCGAAGTCCGTATCGCCGCGATCCACGGCGTGGTGACCGCCCTGCCGCTCAAGGCGGAAGACAACACGGCGGGCGCTGCGCTGCTTTCGATGATCCACGGGCTGAACCTGCCCTTCGGTTTTGAACTCACCCTGCACAAAGGCATCGCGCTGGGCTCTGGCATGGGCGGTTCCGCCGCCTCGTGCGTTGCCGCTGTCGTGGCGGCCAACGCATTGCTGGATGAGCCCTTGCCGCGCGAAGCGCTGTATCCCTTTGCGATGGATGGCGAGGTGGTCGCCAGCGGCAGCCGCCACGGCGACAACCTCGGCCCGATGCTGCTGGGCGGCCTGGTGCTCGCCACCGACAAACGCCTCGTCCGCGTGCCGGTGCCTGCGGAATGGCACTGCGCCCTCGTGCATCCGCATGTGGTGCTGGAGACGCGCAAGGCGCGCGCGGCACTGGCCGGGCACTACGCGCTCGGCGAATTCGTCGCGCAGAGCGCGAACCTCGCGATGGTGCTGGCGGGCTGCTACCGCGGTGAAGCTGCGCTGGTACGCGAGGGCCTATCCGATGTGCTGGTGGAACCCCGCCGCGCGCCGCTGATTCCGGGCTTTTATGACGTGAAGCAAGCCGCGCTCGATCATGGTGCGTTCGGCGCCAGCATCTCCGGCGCAGGCCCAAGCGTGTTTGGCTGGTTCGAAGAACGCTCGGCCGCCGTGGCCGCCGCGCACGATATGCAGGCCGCATTCCGTGCCGCTGGCCATCGCAGCGATGCGCTGGTGGCACCGATCGACGGCCCTGCGGCGCGGGTGGTGTGACGATGCGCTATGTGAGTACGCGCGGCGGCGCCGCGCCGGTGTCCCTTTCTTCCGCCATCGCAGCGGGGCTTGCGCCCGATGGTGGGCTGTTCGTTCCCGAGGTGATGCCGCGGGTGGGCAAGCTGCCGGCCGGTGGTTTCCTTGCCAGTACCGCTGCCGCCATGCTCGAACCGTTCTTCGAGGGTGACGGCCTGGCGGGTGAACTCGAGGCGATTTGCGCCGATGCGTTCGCCCACCCCGCGCCGCGTCGTGAACTGCGTATCGCCGGGGCCCATGTGCTGGAGCTCTTCCACGGGCCAACGGCGGCGTTCAAGGATTTCGGCGCGCGCTTCCTCGCCGCCTGCATCGTGCGTCTCCGCGCAGGCGCGGAACAGCCGCTGACCATCCTGGTGGCGACGTCCGGTGACACGGGCGCCGCGGTGGGCGCCGCGTTCCACGGGTTGCCCGGCGTGCGCGTGGCGATCCTCTACCCCGACAATCGCGTCTCGCCGCGCCAGGCCCACCAGCTCGGCAGCTTCGGCGGCAATGTGCGCGCGCTTCGTGTCGAAGGCAGCTTTGATGACTGCCAGCGGCTGGTGAAGGGCGCGCTGGGCGACCCGGCGCTGCAGGCGGATGTGCCGCTCTCTTCCGCCAACAGCATCAGCCTGGGACGCCTGCTGCCGCAGATGGCGTATTTCGGCCATGCCGCGCTGCATGCGGACGACGGCCCGATGAATGTCATCGTGCCCACCGGCAACCTGGGTAATGCCGTGGCCTGCCTGTGGGCACGCGAGATCGGCCTGCCTATCGGTGAGGTGGTGTTCGCCTGCAATGCCAATGACACCCTGCCGGAGTTCTTCGGCGGCCAGCCGTATCGGGCACGTGATGCGATCGCCACCATTGCCAACGCCATGGACGTGGGTGCCCCCAGCAACTTCGAGCGCCTGCGTCACCTGTTTGGTAGTGAAGAAGCCGCGCGATTGAACGGCAGTGCGCACGGTATCGACGACGCCACCATCCGCGACACGATCCGCCGGCACGCGGCCAGCGACGGCGAGGTGTTCTGCCCGCATACCGCCACGGCGGTGCGCGTGTTCGAACAGCGCCGGCTCGGGGGCGATACACGGGCGTGGACGATGGCCGCCACCGCGCATCCAGCGAAGTTCGACACGATTGTCGAGCCGTTGATCGGGCGCGACATTGAAGTGCCGGAGGCGTTGGCCACGATGCTCGCGCGGGAGGCCGTCGCCGAACCGCTGGCTGCCGATGGGCGGCTCTTCGCTGAGTGGTTGCGTGGGTGGGAGTACTGAGGCACTCCCATCGCGTGCAAGCACGCTCCTACACAAGACGTGCGCAGGCTCTTGTAGGAGCGCGCTTGCGCGCGATCCCCGACCACGCCGCCCTTGTAGGAGCGCGCTTGCGCGCGATCGGGGTTGCGGCGGCGCTTAGAACTTGTAGCTAAGCATCAACCGGTTGTTGGTCCACGGCATATTCCCGGGATTGAGGGCGTTCTTGCCGCCGACCGTATGCTCCCAACGGTTCCGCAGCTGCAGACCCTTCAGAAGCTTGTCGAGCTTCCACACGATATCGACGTACAGATCGTGGCTGGTACCGCGCAGCACGGTGTCGTAATGCGCGTACGAAGTGATCACCTGCAGATCGTCGTTGAGGAAGTTGTACTGCGCACGCGCCTTCCACGCATGGCCCGCTCCCTGCTCAACGAGGCCACGCAACATCGAGGTCGTATACAGCGGATCGGTCGCGTACGTGTTGGTATACGGCGAGATGATCGCTCCATAGCCCACGGCGTTACGGTCGCTGTCGAGCTTGTTGTACGACACATCGAACTTCGCATGGCCAAGGCTGAAACCAGCATCGAGGCCCCAGGCCGAAGCGTCGACGCGTTCACCGGCCTTACCCGTGATCTTCGTATGCGTATCGACGATGACGTTGTTCGATCCGCTGGTCTCGCGAACGATCTGCGCCCCGAGGAACGGCTTCACCTCGGAATCGATCGGGAAGGTATACATCCCGTCGATGTAACCCATCTGACCGAAGTGCTCGAAGTCGTAGTACCAGGCCTGCGCCTTCAGCCCCTTGGTGACGTAGGTGCTGCCGATCGCCGTGGTGCCATCCTGCGAACGGGCGGAAGCAGGCAGTGAGCCGTTGTTCCCGTACATGCTGTCGCCGTGATACGTCGAGGGGTAGTACACGTTATCGTCGTTGTACCCATCCGACGTGCGGCTCTTCCAGCGCAGTGAGCGGATCGCGTAAATATCCCAGCCCTTCGCTGGTTTGAAGTCGACGGACGCCGCCTGGTACGACGCCGGGATGACACGCGAATCCGACTGGCCCATCCACGGCGTACTGAGGTACTGGTCGCCTGCGCGCACTGTAACCCACTTGTTCGCGTATTCGAGATAGGCCTGCGAGAAGCCGTCGATGACGTTATCCGGGCCCATCAGCGATGCATCGATACGGCTCGTGTCGTGGGACTGCGTGCCGAACGAGTGCGCGGAGAAGCCGGTCGCCACCAGGCTGAAGCCACCCACCTTGCCGCTCTTCACGGTCAGCAGGCCAGCCAGCGAGTTGGAGAACGAATCCTTGCTAGTCGGATTGTCGTAGTTGCGGTCGAACCGGTAGAGACGAACCTCGCCATCCACCGTCGCATCGCGGAAGAAATCGTCCGCGTGGACACCGGCAGCGACGCAGGCGAGCGTCGCCGCCGCAAGCAGGCGCCGGCGCATCAGTGGGCCACCCGCGCTACGGTGTGCTTGGTAGCCGCGGTTTCCGCCGAGGCTGCCGCACGGTTTCCCTTGCCCACCGGGGCGCCGCTCCGATGCAGCATCCACACGCCGATGATGCTGGCGACCGCGGAGGCTGCGAGCCACGCACCCGGCATGGCCTTGTCGCCCGAGCTATGGATCAGCCAGGTGCTCACCGCCGGAGTGAACCCGCCGAAGATCGCCTGGGCAAGGCTGTACGCCACGGAGAAGCCCGATGCACGCACATGCGCCGGCATCATCTCGGTGAGGCTCACCACCATCACGCCCTGGTAGCCGCCGTAGAGGAAGGAGAGCCACAGCAGCACGGCGAGCATGCGGCCGAAGGATGGATCGGCGACGAGCCAGGCCATTGCCGGGTACGCCGTGACCGCCACCGCGATGGAGAAGATGGTGAGGGTGCGGACGCGGCCAATCTTGTCCGACAGCGCGCCCATCAGCGGCACGAAGATGAAGTTGGAGATACCTACGCACACCGTGACGGCAAAGGCGTCGCGCGCCGTGAGGTTCAATACCTCTTTACCGTAGGTCGGGGTGTAAGCGGTGATCAGGTAGAACATCACGCTGGTCAACGTCACCAGAAGCACCGCATTGAGCACGATCTTCCAGTTCGTCAGCAGGCCGGCGTAAATCTCGCGCAGCGTCGGTGCATGCGTCTTGGCGCGCTTTTCAAACGCCTCGGTCTCCTGCAGCGTGCGGCGGATATAGAACAGCAGCGGCACGATCAGGGAACCGATCACGAACGGGATACGCCAGCCCCAGGCCATGATCTGTTCCTCGCTCAGCGAGAAGCGCAGCACCACGCCGAGAATCGCCGCGAAGATCACCGCCACCTGCTGGCTGGCCGACTGCCATGCCACATACAGGCCGCGCTTGCCCGGCGGCGCGATCTCGGCGAGGTACACCGAGACGCCACCGGATTCGGCGCCGGCGGAGAAGCCCTGCAACAGGCGGCCGACCAGGACGAGGATCGGGGCCGCCATGCCGATGGTGGCGTAGTCGGGCGTGAACGCGATGATCAGCACACCGATCGACATGATGCCGAGGCTGGCGATGAGGCCCTTACGCCGGCCGTGCCGGTCGATATAGGCGCCGAGCACGATGGCGCCGACCGGACGCATGAGAAAGCCGACGCCGAAGGTCATCAGCGACATCATCAGTGAAATGTAGCCGCTCGCGTTCGGGAAGATCGCGTGGGCGATGGCCGAGGCATAGAAGCCGTAGACCATGAAATCAAACATCTCAAGGAAGTTACCGCTGACGACCTTGAAGACGCGGCCGAATTGCGAGCCGCCTTGTTGCACCTGTGCCATGCCGATCTCTCCCCGAGACGATTGCAGGATGACACGGCTTTAGCGCGTTCCACATACTGAGACGCCGTACCGTGATGTAAAACATACAAGCAGACCCGGCAAGAGGGCGTCAACAGGTTTTTTCGACCCGTTCCACTATGTAATACGTTGATTCGCCTAGTTATTTTGATGCGTTGCAGCATCGCTTGACGGCGCTTTTCGATCGGGTTTACGGTTATTTAGAACGCCGTTTTGGATATTGGAACGATGGATACCACCCTTCTGAAAGGCCTTAATGTCCTCGAAGCGATTGCCCGCTCGCGGGGCGCCCGAGGCGTCAGCGAACTGGCCCGAGAGCTCGAGCTGACCAAGAGCAACGTGCACCGCACGCTGCAGACACTGAGCGCGGCAGGCTACGTCCGGCCCGCCGCCGCGCCCGGCACCTACGAATGCACGCTGAAGCTGTTCGAGATGGCTAGCGGCGTCGTGGCACGCATCGACGTGCGGCAGAGCGCAGATCCCTTCATGCAGCAGCTCGCGCGGCTCACGAAGGAAACCATCCATCTCTCGATCCTGGATGGCACCGACGTCATCTACCTCAACAAGATCGAATCGCCGCAGCCGGTACGTGCCTACTCCACCATCGGTGGCCGCGCGCCCGCGCATTGCGTCGCGTCGGGCAAGGCGCTGCTCGCGTGGCAGGGTGAAGGCGTCCTCAGCCAGCTGCCGGCGCGCCTGCCTTCACCGACGCTGCGCTCCATCGCCACGATCGATGCGCTGCTCGAAGAACTCACCCGCGTGCGCCGCCAGGGTTTCGCCGTGAACCGCGGCGAATGGCGCGAAGGCGTGGGTGGCGTCGCCGCCATCGTCTTCGACATGCATGGCATGCCCGTGGCCGCCCTCGGCATCTCCGGACCCGTCGAGCGCCTGCGCCCGGCCAGCGTCCGCAAATACAGCGAGCTGGTGATGGAGGCCGCGCTCGGCCTCTCGCGCGCGCTCGGATATTCGCAGGCCGGCTACCCGCCGGTCGCCGCCGCCTGATTTCCCCTTAAGGAGTAGCAAACGTGCAGCCGTTGAAAGGCATTCGAGTTATCGAGTTCTGCAGCGTGGCCGCGGGCCCGTTTTGCGCCATGTTGCTGGCCGACATGGGCGCCGATGTGATCAAGGTTGAACACCCCGAGGGCGGCGACAGCATGCGCGCCTGGCCGCCCATCAGCGAGGGCTTCAGCGAGAACTTCGCCTCGGTGAACCGCAACAAGCGTTCGGTCACGCTGGATCTGAAGGATCCGGAAGACAACGCTCGCGCCCGCGAGCTCTCGGCCAACGCCGACGTCGTGATCGAGAACAACCGCCCCGGCGTCATGGCGCGCCTCGGCCTGGATTTCGCCACGCTGTCGAAGATCAACCCGCGCCTGGTCTACTGCTCCATCTCGGCGTTCGGCCAGGAGGGTCCGCGCGCCCGCGAGGCCGGCTTCGACCTCACGATCCAGGCCATGGCCGGCGTGATGAGCGTCACTGGCGAGGAAGGCGGCGCGCCGGTGAAGTGCGGCGTGCCGCTGTCGGACTTCGCCACGGGCCTTTACGCCGCGTTCGCTGTCACCAGCGGTCTGCGTGAGGTCGAGGTCAACGGCAAGGGCATGCACATCGATGCGTCGATGTTCGGCGCCTCGCTCGCCGTGGGTGCGCTGCAGACCAGCCAGTACTTCGGCAGCGGCATCGATCCGGTGAAGCTCGGCTCTGCGCATCCGCGCAATGCGCCGTACCAGGCGTTCAAGGTGGCCGATGGCTATGTGGCCATGGCGGCGGGCAACAACGCCTTGTTCCGTTCCGCCGCGGCCGCGATCGGCCGCGAGGAGCTTGCCGGCCTCGAACGCTTCGGTTCCACCGCTTTGCGGGCGCAACATCAGGCCGAGCTGAAGCAGATTTTTGAATCAGTATTCGAGACACTTTCGGTGCAGCAGGTACTGGCCATGTTCCGCGATGCGGGCGTGCCGTGCGCTCCGCTCAACAGCTACTCCGAAGCACTGGCCGATGAGCAGGTGGCCTACATGGGCTGGGTCCAGCCGCTGGAGCTGCCGTCGGGCGTCGTCACCCGCACGTTCGCATCGCCGCTGCGCTTCGCCGGTGAAGGTCTGCCGATCTACCGTCGCCCGCCGGCCCTGGGCGAGCACAATGTCGAAGTGTTCGGCGAGACCACACCCGTGGCGGAGGCCAGCCATGGGTGAGTTGCTCGTTTCCCGCACCGGCAGCGTGCTCGAGCTCACGCTCAACCGCCCCGAAAAGATGAATGCGCTGTCCGCTTCGCTGGTGGAAGCGCTGCACGAAGCACTTGACCAGGCGGATAGCGACGGTACGCGCCTGGTGATCTTCCGCGGCGAAGGCAAGAACTTCTCCGCCGGCTTCGATTTTGGTGGCTACGATACCCAGAGCGAAGGCGACCTCGTACTGCGCTTCGTCCGTATCGAACAGTTGCTGCAGCGCGTGGCCCATGCGTCCTACGACACGCTTGCCTTCGCGCAGGGGCGAAACTTTGGCGCCGGCGTGGATCTGTTCGCCGTGTGCAATCGCCGCGTCGCTACCACTTCTTCCAGCTTCCGTATGCCGGGGCTCGGTTTCGGTCTCGTGCTCGGCAGCCGCCGCTTCGCCGCGATGGTCGGCGAAAGCTGGGCCCGGCAAGTCTTGCAGGAAGGCATCACCTTTGAAGGGACGGAGGCGCACGCACGTGGCTTCGTGACCGTACTAGCCGATGCCGACGCATGGGCCGGCGAACGCACGCGCGCCGAAACCGCTATGCACGGCCTGGGCGAAGACGCCACCACCCGGCTGTTCCGAGTCACCCGTTCCGATACCCGCGCGGCCGACATGGCCGAACTCGTTGCCTCCGCGGCACGCCCCGGCCTGCAGGGCCGGCTGCGTGCGTACCGCGAAGCCCTGGGCAAATAACCGGAGAATCTCCGTGAGTACTTCCAAGATCATCCCGCTCGGCGATCTCACCGCCATGGTCCCCGACGGCAGCTCCCTCGCGCTTGGTGGCAGCTTCCTCCACCGCGGCCCGTTCTCGTTCGTCCGCGAGCTTATCCGCCAGGGCAAACGCGACCTCGAGATCATCAAGCAATCGCCGGGCTACGACATCGACATCCTGTGCCGCGCCGGCTGCGTGCGCCGTACCCGCGCCGGCATCGTCGCGATGGAAGGCAACTTCGGCCTCGCGCCGTACTACCGCAAGGCGGTGGAGCAGAAGGAAATCGAGCTCGAGGAACACGCCTGCGCCAGCCTCACCGCCGGCCTGCGCGCCTCGGCGTTCGGCGTGCCGTTCCAGCCTTGCGGCGGCCTGCACGGCTCAGCCGTGCCCGAGCTCAATGGCTGGAAGAAGATCGAAGATCCGTACGGTACGGGCGAAGAGGTCTATGTGATCCCGAAGATCACCCCGGATTTCGCGGTGATCCACGCGAACGAAGTGAGCCCCGAGGGCGACGTGCGCGTGTTCGGCACCTCGCATTGGGACCGGATCATGTCGCGCTCCGCGAAGCGCGTGCTGGTGATCGCCGAGCGGGTCGCGAGCAGCGCCTCGTTCTCGACCCAGCCGGAACTCACGCTTATCCCGCACTTCCTCGTCGACGCCATCGCCATCGTGCCGGGTGGTGCGTGGCCAGGTTCGTGCTGGCCGCATTACGAGGTGGATTACCCGGCCGTCGAGGCCTACCTGCCTGCGGGCGACGACGTGCTCGCTGCCCATCTCGCCGCAGCCCCGGAAGCCAAGGAGGCCGCCCATGCGTGAGTCATGGTCACCGTTCTCGTTCATCGTGACGAACCTCGCACGCTTCGTGCGCCCGAACGAAATCACCTTCAGCGGTGTGAACTCCACGCTGCCGATGCTCGCCTGCCTGCTCGCCAAGCGCGCGTACGATTTCGAGTACACCTATATCAATGTCGCTGGCGGCGTCGATCCGCAGCCTTCCGCCATTCCCATCTCCAGCTCCGATCCGGTGCTGGCCGAAGGTTCGCGTTCCATCTTCTCAAACGAGGACTTCTACGACCTCTGCACGCGCGGGAAGATGGATCTGTGCTTCCTGGGCGCGGCACAGGTCGATGGCCTGGGCCAGACCAATGTGTCGAGCATCGGCGACTGGCATAACCCGAAGGTCCGCCTGCCCGGTGGCGGCGGTGGTGCAGTGATGCTGCCGACGGCGCGTCGCGCGGTCACCTGGCGCACCGAGCACTCGCGCCGCACGATGGTGGAGAAGCTCGATTTCCTCACGGCGGCGGGTGGCATGCACGGCGTCGTTACGCCGATCGCGGTGTTCATCAAGCGCGACGGCAAGCTGGCACTGCAGTCCTGGCACCCCGAGAGCTCGCTTGATGAGGTGCGCGCGCGGACCGGTTTCGCGTTCGATGCGGAAGGCGCCACGCCGGCCGAGCTGCCCACGGCACGCGAGCGCGACGGCCTGCGCTCACTCGACCCGATGGGCACGTTCGAACGCGATGCGGGGGTGCGTCTCCGCCCGGAGGCGGCGGCATGAACTCGTTCTCCCTCTCGTCCCTGCTGCACGATGCGTTGCGTGCGCATGCGGCGCTTGGCCGCCGCGCCTTTCTCGTTGGCGACCAGGTGGTCAGCTACAGTGCGTTCGCCGACCGCATCGAGGCCTATGCTTCGGGCTTCGGTCACGCAGGGCTGTCGCGTGGCGATTTCGTCGGCATCGCGTCGGCCAAGACCGTGGAATGTGTCGCTGCGTTCTTTGGTGCGATGCGTGCGGGGCTCTGCCCGACGGTGATGGAAGCGCGCATTTCTTCGGAAGAGCTGGCTTCGCGCATGGGCGCGGTGGGTATGCGCTTGCTGGCGTGTGACGAAGCCGACATGCCGGGTGGTTGCGCGGAAGCGCTTGCCGGGATCGATGCCAGGGCCGTGCCGCTGGCGTCCATGGCTTCCGACGCTCCCTTCAATGCACCCGCCCTCACGGAGGAAGATCGCGCCCTGCTGCTCTTTACCTCGGGCAGCACGGGTCGGCCGAAGGGCGTGTTGTTGTCTCACGGCAACCTCATGGCCAACGCCCGCGGCGTAAGCGCGCATACGGGCGTGACGGCGGCTGATCGTCTTCTGCATATCATGCCGCTGCACCATACGAACGGAATCAACAACCAGCTCGTCGTGCCGCTACTTGCCGGTGCGGAGATCGCGCTCGTGGAGCGCTTCCGTGCCGACGACATCGTGGATTGCCTGCGCCATTACCGGCCCACGTATGTCACGGGCGTGCCGACGATGTACTCGCGCGTACTCGCCAAGCTCGAGTCCGGCGAACGGTTCGAATCGCTGCGTTTCCTTCGTTGCGGCTCCGCACCGATCACCCCGGCATTGCATGAGGCCATCGAGGCGGCGTTCGGCGTGCCTCTGGTGGTGTCGTACGGTCTTTCCGAAGCCACCTGCACCACCACGATGAACCCGCCGAACGCGCGGAAGATCGGCAGCATCGGCACCGTGCTCGAAGGCCAGGAGCTGGCGTTGTTCCAGCCTGGCACCGATGAGCGCGTGGCTCCCGGGCAGGATGGCGAGATCCGCATTCGCGGCCCGGTGTTAATGCAGGGCTATATCGGCGCTGAGGTGGAATCGCCGATCGTCGACGGCTGGCTGCGCACGGGTGACCTCGGTCGTTTCGACAGCGAGGGCTACATCACCATCACCGGCCGCATCAAGGATGTGATCATCCGCGGCGGCGAAAATCTCTCGCCGGGCCTCATCGAGAACCAGCTCGAAAAGCACCCCACGGTGAAGGAATGCTGCGTCGTCGGCGCCGCCGATGCGGATCTTGGCGAGGTACCGATCGCCTTCGTGGTCGCGCAGGCCGGCTCAACCCTCGACCTCGATGCCCTGCGCGAGCATGTGATGCAAGGCCTCTCCCGTGTCTACGTGCCGGCCCGCATCCACGTCCTCGCCACGCTACCCACCGGCAGCCTCGGCAAGGTCGACCGCAATGCGCTCAAGCGGATGGCGGCACAGCCGAATGCCGCGGCGGCCTGAGCCGCGAGGCACCCCCATCGCGTGCAAGCACGCTCCTACAACAGACCTGCGCAGGCTCTTGTAGGAGCGCGCTTGCGCGCGATAGCTCCTGGCTAAAGTCCGTCAGCCCGCATCCCTTCCGAAAGCCACGTGCGTACAGGCTCCACGAACGGCGGCGCGATGATCACGATTTCGTTGGACGAGACCATTCCCTGATCGCTTTTCAGGAACGCCGCGCGCTGCTCCGCGGTGCTCTGCGTCGGCTCTAAGGCCCAGTCCATTGAGAGGTCATACCTGATCGTGAACGGCCCACCGTTGCCGTAGTCGTATTCCTTCGTCAGGTCCACGGTCCGTTCCAGGGTCTCGCCGGGCTGCATGATCTCGAACAGCGATGCTGGCAAGTGGCCAAAGTTAACCCACGCGCCACGATAGCGCGCCTTATACCCGAACGCGTCAGTCACCAGAAACTGATCTCGCGGCAGTCCCCCTCCGGTCTCGATGAACGGGGTAGCCGCTTTAAAATAGTGCACGGGTTCGTCACCATCGTTGGTTAGGGTCAATGTGACAAGGACTCGATCGTGAAAGCCGGGCGGCGCGCTATCGCGGAGCGTGGCGACCAGATGGGAGCCTGCGAGGGCGTGCGTGCTGAACAGGGCGGCCGCGAGGGCGACGCACCCGAAACGTAGTAACTTCATTTCGACTCCTTGTCGGTCGTTTAGCGGCCGCTGCCATCCAGCAACGCGTCAATCGATTCGCCCAGGCGTGCCAGGGTGGCGATCGGCTCGGAGGCTGGCCCGCTGGGGAGCTGATGGCGCGCCGCCCGAAGCGCCGCGACAAGCCGACCCTCCGGGTCATGGACGACGTCCCGCGAGAACAACGTGCCACCCAATCCCCGCACGGTGTCCAGCGTGCCCTCGATGCCGTACTCCAGCTGGAGCCCACTCCCTAGCGACACCACCCTCCCTTGCTCAATGCGTGCGTCCACCACCAGATGCTCCCCGCGTCCGGTGATGTCCGCGCCCGTGGCGTCCCATGCCACGGTCCAGGTCACGGGGTCCCCTCCCCGGACCAGGCGCTCGAGCAGCCTCCCCTGGTCAAAACGTTCGACGGTCT
This sequence comes from Luteibacter aegosomaticola, assembly GCF_023078475.1. Classification (NCBI taxonomy): domain Bacteria; kingdom Pseudomonadati; phylum Pseudomonadota; class Gammaproteobacteria; order Lysobacterales; family Rhodanobacteraceae; genus Luteibacter; species Luteibacter aegosomaticola. Next base: position 4,740,406 of record NZ_CP095741.1, read on the forward strand.
CAGGGGCGCCAACGACGGCCTCGCCTGCTTCAGGCAGCACGCGACTGAGGGCCTTGCAGCGGACCGGGAACCCGGTGCCCATGTCGAGCATGCGGTTGGGGTATGGGCCCACTTCCATCCCCATGAATTCCGTATAGATCCCGAAATTGGCCGGACAGGACCACGCGCCCACGCCGAACCCATCGCTCTCGACCAGCTCGGAGCCACCGCCGGGTCGGAAATCGGTGTAGTGGTAGTGGTAGGCGTAGCCGGTCGAAGTCGTAACGACCTGCGCGATCGTGCAGCCGATACGCCCCTCCCACGCGCAGTTGGCGGTCATCTGCCAACCGGCCGCCTGGGCGGGCACGCTGGACCAGCGGCTATCGCCCTCGTATTCAGGAAACGGAGCCATGCCGTCGTCGGCGAGTGAGGCGAGGGGGAAAACGAGGCAAAAGCCAGCCGCGAGCCGCGCAAGCATGCGCGCCCCGGCCTTCCGAACATTGGCCATGAAACTTCCTTTGGGTTGGCGTTCCTCTGGGAACGGCGGCAAGTCTAGGTAGCGGAGGAAAGGTGGGTCAACGAACGGAATGTGAACTGGATCACACTTGTTCTTTTTTCGGATTCTTCTCACGAGGGGCGTTGCGACGTGCGATTTGGTGTCGTGTGCGGTGGTTTCGGGTGTAACCATCGGACTCGGCGCGGAGTGCTCGTACGCTGGTCGTGCGCCTACCCGTGAATAGATGGCGTTGGTCGCGCTTCGACATCGCGCGCGAGCGCGCTCCTACAGGGGAATGAGGGGTCGTCAGCTGTGCGAAAGTTCGTGCGGCGCGCGGGGTATACCACTTCGCGAGAGGCCGCATTCCGGCGCGGGCTGGGCGACCAAACCACGTCATGGACGGATAGCCGTCCAAACGTTCCTAGGAAACTTCTTTCAACAGAAACTGTTGACACGCGTCAAACGGGTGACGTACGTTCGACCGCATGACGCAGCGCACCACCCATGGCCGCTTTTCCCTGAATCGACTTACCAAGGTCGACGGAAAGCTGCGTCTCGGCGGCGGCCTCCTTCTTATTAACCTTGTACTTATTACCTGCGGAGGTGCGGGCTAAGGGCAAGTGTCCAGGTGAAACGAAAATAACCTGAAGACTCCTTAAGAACCCCGCACCCGGTAACGGATGCGGGGTTTTTTAATGCCTCCAGCCCGCCTCGACAACGAGCGGAGCCAGACATGAATCCAGCACACCAGGGCAACACACCAGGCAACGTCGAAAGCGACGTAGGCCGCGTGCGTATCTTCGACACCACCTTGCGCGACGGCGAACAGGCCCCTGGGTTTTCCATGGACCGACGCGCCAAACTGCGCATGGCGCATGCCCTGGAAGCACTGGGCGTCGACATCATCGAAGCAGGGTTTCCGCAGGCTTCACCCGATGATTTCGCCGCCGTCGCCGAGATCGCAAGGACACTGAAAACTCCGACGGTCGCCGCGCTGGCACGATGCCAACCCGGTGATATCGATGCCGCCGGAAAGGCCCTGGAAGGGGCAAGGCAATCACGGATCCACCTGTTCCTGTCCACCTCCCCGCTGCACCGAGAGCACAAGCTGGGGAAATCGAAGCAAGAAGTGATCGACATCGCCGCCGCGGCGATCACCCGGGCCAAGGCCCTGGCCCACGAAGTTGAATTTTCCGCCGAAGATGCCCTGCGCACCGAGCCGGATTACCTCGCCGAGATCTTCTCGGTCGCCGTTGAAGCCGGCGCCTGCGTCCTGAACGCCCCCGACACCGTCGGCTATACCACTCCCGCTGAAATCATCGAGATGTTCCGCTACCTGCAGCAACACGTGCGCGGGGCGGACAAGGTCATCTTCTCCACGCATTGCCACGACGATCTGGGCATGGCCGTCGCCAACAGCCTGGCTGCGATCAGCGCGGGTGCGCGCCAGGTCGAATGCACGATCAACGGTATCGGCGAGCGCGCCGGCAACGCCGCGCTGGAAGAGATCGTGATGGCGCTGCACACGCGCCGCCCGCTGTTCAAGCTGGATACCGGCATCGTCACCCAGCACCTGTACCCGACCTCGCGCCTGCTCACCGAAGTGACCGGCCAGGCTGTCCCACGCAACAAAGCCATCGTGGGCGATAACGCCTTCGCGCATGAATCGGGCATCCACCAGCACGGCATGCTCAAGCATCGCGGCACCTACGAAATCATGAGCCCGCAGGATGTCGGCGCGAAGACCTCGCTCGTCCTGGGCAAGCACTCGGGCCGCCACGCCCTGCGCCAGCGCCTCGTCGAACTCGATTACGAGGTCGATGAAACCACACTGGATGCCGTCTTCGAGCGCTTCAAGGTCGTCGCCGACCAGCAGCGCTCCGTTACCAACGATGACCTCGTCGCGCTCATGGGCGCATTCGAAGCCGAAAACGAGACCGCGGCCGTCGCGGTCCAGTCCTGAAGGAGGATCCATGGAAGCCCCGACCCATCTCTGGCACAACGGCCGCATCAAGGCCTGGGCCGAAGCCACCTGCCACGTTGGCGCACATGCGCTGCACTACGGCTCCTCCGTATTCGAAGGCATCCGCGTGTACAGCACGCCGGATGGCCCGCGTTACTTCCGCCTGGATGAGCACACCGAGCGCCTGTTCCACTCGGCTCGCGTGTACGACCTGGTGATGCCGTACGACGCCGCCACGATCAACCGCGCCTGCCGCGAGGTGATCACCGCGAACGACCTGAAGTCTGCCTACGTGCGCCCCATCGTGTATCGCAGCGGCTTCACCTTCAGCCTGGCGCCGTCGCTGGATACCGCCGTGGATGTCGCGATCATCGCGCTGCCCTGGGGCGCGTACCACGGTGCCGACGCGATCGAGAAAGGCGTCGATGTCTGCGTTTCCTCCTGGAACCGTGCGGCGCCGAATACGTTCCCGAGCGGTGCGAAGGCGGGTGGCAACTACCTCAACAGCCAGCTGATCGCGCGCGAAGCGATCAACGGCGGTTATGCCGAAGGCATCGCGCTGGGTACCGACGGCCTGCTGAGCGAAGGCGCGGGCGAGAACCTTTTCGTGGTGCGCAAGGGCGTGATCTACACCCCGCCCGCTGCCGCGTCGATCCTGTGTGGCATCACCCGTGATTCGATCCTGATCCTGGCGAAGGAGCTGGGCTACGAAGTGGTCGAGCAGCCGCTGCCGCGCGAAATGCTGTATTTCGCGGACGAGGTGTTCATGACCGGCACCGCCGCCGAAGTGACCGCCGTGCGCTCGGTCGATCGCAAGCCCGTCGGCAGTGGCCGCCCGGGACCGATTACCCGCGCCCTGCAGGATGCCTTCTTCGGCCTGTTCGATGGCCGCACCGAAGACCGCTGGGGCTGGCTCACGCCGGTGGAAGAAGCCACGGCCGGGAGGGTCGCGGCATGAGCGCGCGCACCCTGTTCGACAAGGTGTGGGATGCCCACCAGGTAACGGCCGAGACCGATAGCACGCCGGGCGTGCTGTACATCGACCTGCACATGGTCCACGAAGTGACTTCGCCGCAGGCGTTCGACGAACTGCGCACGCGCGGCCTGAAGGTGCGCCGTCCGGATCGCACGCTGGCGACGCTGGATCATTCGACTCCCACCCTGCCGGCCGGCGCGGATGGCAAGCGCCCGTATTTCACGAAGGAAGCCGAAGCCCAGGTCGCCAAGCTCGAGGCCAACGTCGCCGAGTTCGGCATCGACCTGATGGGCTGGGATAGCCCGCATCGTGGCGTCGTCCACGTGGCGGGCCCCGAAGTCGGTGCGACGCACCCGGGCATGACCATCGTCTGCGGCGATAGCCACACGGCGACGCATGGCGCGTTCGGCGCACTGGCCTTCGGCATCGGCACCACTGAGGTCGGCCATGTGCTGGCCACGCAGTGCCTGCTCCAGCGCAAACCGAAGTCGTTCGCCATCCACGTCGATGGCCAGCTGCAGCCCGGCGTCACCGCGAAGGATCTGATCCTGCACATCATCGGGAAGATCGGCATCGGCGGTGGTACCGGCCACGTGCTCGAGTACACCGGCGAGGCGGTGCGTGCGCTGTCGATGGAAGAGCGCATGACCGTGTGCAACATGTCGATCGAAGCCGGCGCTCGCGCGGGTCTGATCGCACCGGACGAAAAGACCTTCGCATGGCTGAAGGGCCGCGAGCGCGCACCGCAGGGTGCCGCATGGGAGGCCGCCGTCGCCAACTGGCGCACGCTGACCACCGATGAAGGTGCCACCTACGATCGCGAAGTCCGCGTCGATGCATCGACGATCCAGCCTTCGGTCACCTACGGCACCCACCCCGGCATGGTGGTGCCCATCCACGCGCCCGTGCCGGCCGCCGCGGATGCACTGGAACAGCGCGCGCTGGACTACATGAAGGTGACCGCAGGCAAGCCGATCGCCGGCGAAGCGGTCGATGTCGTGTTCATCGGCAGCTGTACGAACGGCCGCCTCTCCGACCTGCGTGCCGCCGCCGAGATCCTGCGTGGCCGCCGCGTCGCCGAAGGCGTACGCATGCTCGTCGTACCCGGCTCCGAACAGGTACGCCGTGACGCGGAAAGCGAAGGCCTGCACGAAGTGTTCCTGAGCGCCGGTGCCGAATGGCGCCAGCCGGGTTGCTCCATGTGCATCGCCATGAACGGTGACATGGCCCAGCCGGGCCAGCTCGTCGTCGCCACCAGCAACCGCAACTTCGAAGGCCGCCAGGGCAAGGGCGCACGCACCGTGCTGGCCAGCCCGCTTGTCGCCGCTGCCTCCGCCGTGGCCGGCCGCGTCGCCGACCCGCGTGACTACATGAACCAGGAAGTCGCCGCATGAGCACCACGACCCGCCCGCTCACCTACGTGCATTCGCGCACCGCGGTGCTGCGCGATGAAAACATCGATACCGACCGGATCATCCCGGCGCGCTTCCTCACGACGACGGAACGCACCGGCCTCGGCAAGCACGCGTTCGAAGACTGGCGCTATGCCGCCGACGGCAGCGATGACCCGGCATTCCCGCTGAACCAGCCGCAGGCGAAGGGTTGCTCGATCCTCGTGGCCGGCCGCAACTTCGGCTGCGGCTCGTCGCGCGAGCACGCGCCGTGGGCGCTGCTGGATTACGGCATCCAGGCTGTCATCTCCAACGAGATCGCCGACATCTTCCGCGGTAACGCGCTGAAGAACGGCCTGCTCGCCATCGTGCTTTCCGATGCCGAACACCGCTGGCTGCTGGATAACCCCGGCGTTGAGCTGCGCATCGATATCGCCAGCAGCAGCATCCGCCTGCCCGATGGCGGAACCATCCATTTCGAACTCGAACCGTTCGCCCGCCATTGCTTGCTCAACGGCGTGGACCAGATGGGCTTCCTGCTGCAGCAGGACAGCACCATCAACGCCTATGAACAACGCGTGGAGAAAGCCGCATGAAGAAGGCCCAGATCGTCGTATTGCCGGGTGACGGCATTGGCCCCGAAGTCGCCGCAGCTGGCGTGGCCGTGCTGCGCGCCGTCGCCGAACGCTACGGCCACCAGTTCACCTTCACCGAGCATGCGATCGGCGGCGACGCCATCGACCGCTTCAACGATCCGCTGCCGCAGGCCACGCGCGACGCGCTGCTCGCCTGCGACGCGATCCTTCTGGGCGCCGTGGGTGGCCCGAAGTGGTCCGACCCGTCGGCGAAGATCCGCCCGGAGCAGGGCTTGCTGGCCATGCGCAAGCTGCTCGGCGTGTTCGCCAACGTGCGCCCGCTGAAGCTGCACCCGCGTACCGCCGCGCTCTCGCCGCTGAAGCCCGAGCGCACCCAGGGTGTCGATCTGGTCTTCATCCGCGAACTCACCGGCGGTATCTACTTCGGCGCGAAGACGCGCAGCGAAACCGATGCCACCGACGAATGCCGCTACAGCGTCGAGGAAGTGGAGCGCGTCGTGCGCCACGCCTTCGAGCTGGCCCGTACCCGCCGCAAGAAGGTCACCTCGGTCGACAAGGCCAACGTGCTGGAGACCTCGCGCCTGTGGCGTTCGGTGGCAACACGCATGGGTGCCGAGTACCCGGATGTGGCGCTGGAACACCAGCTGGTCGATTCCATGGCCATGCACCTGCTGACCCACCCGGCCGACTACGACGTGATCGTCACCGAGAACATGTTCGGCGACATCCTGACTGATGAGGCGTCGGTGCTGGCGGGCTCGCTGGGTCTGTCGCCGTCCGCGTCCATCGGCGGCCCGGGCGCCGGCATCTACGAGCCGATCCACGGTTCCGCACCGGATATCGCCGGCCAGGCCATCGCCAACCCGCTGGGCACGATCCTGTCGGCGGCCATGCTGCTGCGCCATTCGCTGGGCCTGGCGGACGAAGCCGCGACGGTGGAAGCCGCGGTGGACCACGTTCTCGAGCAAGCCAACCTCACCCGCGACCTGGGCGGCACGGCCACCACGCATGCCGTGACCCGCGCTGTCCTGGACGCCATCCAAGCCAAGGCGGAGGCCGCATGAGCAACCGGAAGATCCCCATCCGCACGCTGCGTAGCGATGCGATCAAGACCGGCCCGGACCGCGCACCGGCACGTGCCATGCTGCGTGCCACCGGCCTGGACGACGCCGCCATCGCCAAGCCGATGGTCGCTATCGTGCACAGCTGGTCCAACGTCTCGCCGTGCAACCTCAACCTGCGCGAGCTCGCTGAAGCCGCGGCCGAAGGCGTGCGCGCCGCGGGCGGCACGCCGGTGGAGTTCAACACCATCGCGGTGACCGACGGCATCGCCATGGGTACCACCGGCATGCGCTCTTCGCTGGTGAGCCGCGAGGTCATCACCGATTCGATCGAGCTGGCGGTCGATGGCCACTGCCTCGATGCGATGGTGGTGCTGTGCGGCTGCGACAAGACCATCCCCGCCGCGGCGATGGCGCTGGCCCGCCTTAACATCCCGGGCGTCGCGCTCTACGGCGGCAGCATCGATCACGGCAGCCGTAATGGTTGCGCGATTACCGTGCAGAACGTCTTCGAGGCGGTGGGTGCGCATGGCGCCGGCAAGATCAGTGATGAAGAACTGGACGACGTCGAGCGCCATGCCTGCCCGGGTGCCGGTGCCTGTGGTGGCCAGTACACCGCCAACACCATGGCGATGGTGCTGACCACGCTGGGCCTCACCCCGATGGGCCTGAACGATATTCCCGCCACGCACCCGTCGAAGCGCGATGCCGCGTTCCGCTGCGGTGAGCTGGCCATGGAATGCCTCAACGCCGATCGCAAGCCACGCGATGTGATGACCCGTGCCGCGTTCGACAATGCCGCCCGTGTCGTCGCCGCCACCGCCGGTTCGACCAACGCCGTGCTGCATCTGCTGGCCATGGCCAACGAAGCGCGCGTGCCGCTTTCCATCGAGGATTTCGAGCCCGCATCGAAGAACACGCCGGTCATCGCCGACCTGATGCCCGGCGGCCGCTACAGCGCCGTGGAAATGTCAGCGGCTGGTGGCGTTGCCGTCGTGGCTCGTGAACTGCGCGCCGCCGGCATGCTCACGAACACCGATACGGTCACTGGCCGTACGCTGTTTGAAGAACTGGATGCCGCGCCGCCGGCCACCGAAGGCCAGGTCGTCGTGCGCCCGGTGAGCCAGGCGTTCAAGCCGCGCGGTGGTTACAGCATCCTCTACGGCAATCTGTCGCCGGAAGGCTGCATCCTGAAGCTGGCCGGCCACGGTCGCAGCAGCCACGCTGGCCCGGCGCGCGTGTTCGAGAGCGAGGAAGACGCCTTCGCCGCCGTGCAGGCCGGTCGCATCCGCGCGGGTGACGTGATGGTCATCCGCAATGAAGGCCCCGCCGGTGGCCCAGGCATGCGCGAGATGCTGGCCGTGACGGCGGCGCTCGTCGGCCGTGGTCTCGGCAACGATGTGGCACTGATCACCGACGGCCGCTTCAGTGGTGCCACGCACGGCTTCATGGTCGGCCACATCGCACCGGAAGCCGCACGCGGTGGCCCGATCGGCCTGCTGCGCGAAGGCGATGCCATCTTCATCGATGCCACCACGCGTGAGCTGCGCACCGATGCCGACCTGGCCTCACGTCGTGCGGCATGGCGCCCGGTGCCGCCGAAGGTGACACGCGGCGTACTGGCGAAGTACGCCCGCCTCGTCGGTTCCGCCGCGGAAGGCGCCGTCACCCAGGCGTTCGACGATGCCCCGGCCACCGCCCCGCGCGTACGCCGCGAAATCGAAGACGAGGACATGACCCAGGAACTCATCGGTAACTAACCCCCGCTTTTGTAGGAGCGTGCTCGCACGCGAATCGGCCCTGACGCAACCCCGATCGCGTGCAAGCACGCTCCTACAACCAAACGTCCCACCCCACAAAATTTTCTGCCAAGGAAACGATCATGACCGAGAAGCAAGCCACCACCGCTCCGCTGCAGAACGCCCGTATCGCCGTGCTCGGCTACGGTAGCCAGGGCCGCGCCCATGCACTGAACCTGAAGGATTCCGGCCTCGACGTGGTCGTCGGCCTGCGCCCGGGCGGCCCGTCGTGGAACCGCGCCTATGTCGATGGTTTCGCTGTCGCCGAACCCGCCGAGGCCGTGCGTGGTGCGGACCTCGTCGCCGTGCTCACGCCGGACATGACCCAGCCGGGCATTTACAAGGATGCGATCGAGGCCAACATCAAGCCGGGCGCCACCCTCCTGTTCGCCCATGGCTTCAACGTGCACTTCGGCCAGATCACCCCGCGCGCCGACATCGACGTGGTGCTCGTCGCACCGAAGGGTCCGGGCGCGCTGGTTCGCCGTGAGTATGAGATCGGTCGCGGCGTGCCGTGTCTGTACGCGGTGCACCAGGACGCGACCGGCAACGCCACCGAGAAGGCCACCGCCTATGCGGCTGGCATCGGCGGCGCACGCGCCATGTTGATCGAAACCGATTTCAAGGAAGAGACCGAAACCGATCTGTTCGGCGAACAGGCCGTCCTGTGCGGCGGCGCCTCCGAGCTGGTGATCAAGGGCTTCGAGACCCTGGTCGAAGCCGGCTATCGTCCGGAGATCGCGTATTACGAAGTGATGCACGAGCTGAAGCTCATCGTGGATCTGTTCTACGAAGGCGGCATCGCTCGCATGCTCGAGTTCATCTCCGAAACCGCGCAGTACGGCGATTACACCCGCGGCCCCCGCGTCGTGGATGAAGGCACCAAGGAGCGCATGAAGGCCGTGCTGAAGGATATCCAGGACGGCACCTTCGCCCGTGAGTGGACCGCCGAGTACAAGGCCGGCCTGCCGAACTACAAGGCGTTCAAGCAGCGCGATCTCGAGCATCCAATCGAGAAGGTGGGTGCACAGCTCCGTGCCCGCATGCCGTGGCTGGCTGCAAACCAGCCGAAGCCCGCCGAGGAAGCGACCAAGACCGCCTAGTCGACGCCGCTGTTGCAGGAGCGCGCTTGCACGCTCCTGCAAAAACGAGACACGCCTGCTTACAAGGAAACCTACGTGAACGCGCAACTGGATACCGTCGGCGACATTAGCCGAACCACCTCGAAGCACCCCCTGGCCGGGCGCGCCATGACTGGCGCCGATATCGTCGTGCAGGTACTTGCCGATGAAGGCCTCGATGTCCTTTTCGGTTACTCCGGTGGCGCGATCCTTCCCGTGTATGACGCGGTATTCCGTTTCAACGCCGACCACGCCGGTGCGGATGGTAGCGAGCCACTGCCGCTCATCGTCCCGGCGAACGAGCAGGGCGCGTGCTTCATGGCCGCCGGCTATGCACGCGCTTCTGGCCGCGTGGGCGTCGCACTGGTTACCTCCGGCCCCGGCGCCACGAACGCCGTGACGCCGGTGCGCGACTCCATGGCCGACTCCATCCCGCTGGTGGTCATCAGCGGCCAGGTGCCCACGGGCGCCATCGGCACCGATGCCTTCCAGGAGGCACCGATCAGCCAGATCATGGGCTCATGCGCCAAGCATGTATTCCTGGTCACCGATGCCTCCACCCTCGAGGCCACGATGCGCACCGCGTTTCATATCGCGCGCAGCGGCCGTCCGGGTCCTGTTGTCATCGATATTCCGAAAGATGTGCAGAATGCGCCGCTCATCTTTGAAGGCCGGCGCGAGCTGCCCGTGCGCGGTTACCGGCAGCGGCTGCACGCCGTTGAGTCGGCCACCCTGAGCGATGAGCATTGCGCTGAGTTCTTTGACGCACTGGCCCGTGCCGAGCGCCCGTTGATTTATGCCGGCGGCGGCGTGGTCGCGGCCGGTGCCGCCGGACCACTGCGCGAGTTCGCCCATGCGTTCGGCATCCCCGTGGTCACCACCTTGATGGGGATTGGTGGCTTCGACACTACCGATCCCCTCGCGCTGCACATGCTCGGCATGCACGGCGCCGCCTATGCCAACTACGCCATGGACGATTGCGACTTCGTTTTCGCCCTTGGCGCCCGTTTCGACGATCGCGTCGTCGGCGTGCCGGATCAGTTCGCACCGCGCGCGAAGACGATTGCCCAGATCGATATCGACCCCGCCGAGATTGGCAAGGTCAAGGCGGTGGACTGGCACCATGTCGGCTCGCTGGATACGACACTGGATCGCCTGCTGGCTTATGGCGCACGCAAAGGCTTCCGCAAGGATCTCTCCGCGTGGCACCGGCATGTCGCTGAACTAAAGCGTGACCACGCCATGAACTTCTGCCGCGACAGCGAAGCGATCCAGCCGTGTGCCGTGATCGAAGCGATCAACCGAATTACCAACGGCCGCGCCATCATCAGCACCGGCGTCGGCCAGCATCAGATGTGGGCGGCGCAGTACTTCGATTTCCGCGAGCCACGGCATTGGCTGACCTCGGGCTCGATGGGCACCATGGGCTTCGGCCTGCCCGCCGCCATCGGCGCGCAGTTCGCCAGGCGCGACCTCACCGTCATCGATATCGATGGCGACGCCAGCATCCGCATGAACATCGGCGAGCTGGAGACGGTCACCACCTATGGCCTCCCGGTGAAGGTCGTGGTGCTGAATAACAGTGGCGACGGCATGGTGCGGCAGTGGCAGAAACTGTTCTTCAAAGGCCGGTTCTCCGCTTCCGACAAGAGCCTGCACAAGAAGGACTTCGTCCGCGCCGCGCAGGCCGATGGCTTCGACTGGGCGCAGCGTCTGGACGACCCACAGGCGATTGACGCGACGATCGCCGACTTCCTCGCGTTCGACGGCCCCGCCTTCCTCGAAGTGATCATCGATCCGGATGCCGGCGTGTACCCGATGGTGGGACCGGGCGCCACCTATTCGCAGATGATCACCGGTGACTGGATCGCGAGCCGCAGCGCGCCTGTCGCGCCCAGCGGCCAGCCGACGGGAATGTTCTGACCATGCGCCATACCATTTCCATCCTGCTGCAAAACGAGGCCGGTGCACTGGCCCGCGTGGCAGGCTTGTTTGCCTCACGCGGCTACAACATCGAATCGCTGACGGTCGCGGCCACCCACGATGAGGATGTCTCGCGGCTCACCCTCGTTATCTTCGGTGACGACGCCGTCGTAGAGCAGATCATCAAGCAATCGGCAAAGCTCGTGGATGTGATCGAGATCGGCGAGCTCACGCGAAAGGAGCACGTGGAGCGCGAGCTGCTCGTGGCGCGCGTGGAGGCCAGCGGCGACGCCGTCGATACCTGCCTCGGCCGCTTCGGCGGACGCCTTCTCCAGCGTGAAGGTGGCCAGTCCGTCGTGGAATACACGGGCCGCGCCGACGAGGTGGATACCTTTCTCGATGCGCTGCGCCTGGCCGGCACCATCGCCGACCATGCCCGCAGCGGCATCGCCGCGATCGAACGCCCGCTCGTTACGGCTTAAGGCAACTGAAGTGTAGGAGCGCGCTTACGCGCGATCGCACGCAAGCGCGCTCCTACAAGGCCGTCGACCGACAGAGGGCCTGGGCCGCCGATCGCGAGCGCGATCAGTCCAGCGACGTAGAGAAGATCCGTTTCATACCCGGGCTGGCCAAAGTGCGCACCCATCGCATCGAAGCCCTGCAGCTTGATCGAGCTGAAGCCGTTCGGCAGATGCACGGTGATGATGGCAACGAGCAGAACCACGATCATCGGCACGCTCACCAGCGGCAGCAACGCGCCCAACAACACCATCAGACCACCGCCAAGCTCCACCAGGATCGTGGCCCAGCCAAGCAGCTCGGCGTGCGGCAGGCCCATCGCGTGGAGAATCCCGATGAAGTCCCCCGCCCCACGCGAAAGCTTGGCGTAGCCGTGTTGCATGAAGCCAAAGCCCACGATCAAGCGGAGCGGCAAGGCATACCAGTCGGCGGGGAGCGGCAGGGGCGAGACAGCAAGACGTGCAAGGCGCATGGGGAGCGATTCCTGTGGGACGACACAAAGGAATTCGCTCGCCACGACCAAAAGGTTACAGGCCGCCTGTAGGAGCGGTTGCCTACCAGACTTTGTAGACCTGCCCGGTTTGCAGTCCTTCGACGGAGCGGGCGAAGGCTTGCGCCGCCCGCGCGGCGGTCACGGGCTCGAAACCACGGAAGAACGGACCGTAGGCTTCCATGGCTTCGGTCAGCACGGTGGGGCTGACCACGTTGATGCGCAGGCCTCGGGGCAGCTCGATGGCCGCAGCACGTGCATACGCCTCGACGGCACCGTTCGCCATGCTCGCGCATGCACCGGCAAGAATCGGCTGCTCCGTGAGGATGCCGGTGATCAGCGTGAACGAACCGCGATCACGCAGCACGGACATGCCAGCCTGCACCAGTCGCACCTGGCCGAGCAGCTTGTCGTTCAGGCCTTCCAGGTACTTCGCCTCGGTGAGATCGGCGAGCGGTGCGAACGGCACCTTGCCTGCGGCGCACACGACCGCATCAAGTTCACCCACCTTCGCGTACATCGCGGCGACGCTCGCGTGGTCGCGCAGGTCCACCTGCACATCGCCGCTGCTACGTCCCGCGCGGATGATGTCGTGGCGCTGGCCAAGTTCGGCGGCCACGGCCTGGCCCAGCGTGCCGCTGGCGCCGACGATAAGGATCTTCATGACACGGTCTCCATGGTGATTGCCAACCGGAAAGAGTACGCTCGGGCAGATGAACCGTCGAGCCGCCCTGTCGCTGCCGCCGCCACTCGCCGATACCTCGGCGCTGGGCCGAGAGCAGGATCTGCTCGGCCTTTCCGACGAGCCTTCGATCCACTACCTCGAGCACGGCTCGCGCAGCCAGCTTATCCGCTGGCATTACCATCCGGCTTACGAACTGCATCTCATCGTCGCGACGGAGGGCACTGCCTTCGTCGGTGACTACGAAGGCCGTTTCGCGCCCTACACGCTTATGCTTACCGGGCCGAACGTTCCCCACAATTGGGTGACGGACGAGGCCTGCGAGCCGGTAGCGCTGCGCGACCGGGTCATCCTGTTCTCCGAAGCCTTCGTACGCCGCTGCATCGAGTTCTTCCCATCGGCGAAGCACGTGAAATCGCTGCTGCTTGAAGAAGCACGCTATGGCATCGTGTTTTCACCGGAGCTAGGCCGCGCACTCGAACCCCATTTCCGCAGGGTGAACGAGCACCCCGGCCTGCGCCGGGTTGCCAGCTTCTTCGAGATGGTGGAAGCCCTGGGTGAAGATGCCACGCGGCGCCCGCTTAGCAGCCGTCCCTTCCAGGCCTCGGCTGACCGTAGCCAATCGATGAAACTGCACCGTGCGGTGACCTTCATCGAGCGGCATCACGCGGGCGATATCTCGCTCAAGGCCGTCGCCGATCGCCTTGAGATGTCGGAGTCCGCGTTCTCGCGCTTCTTCCACCAGCACACGGGCTACCGCTTCATCGACTACGTGAACCAGACCCGCGTGCAACGCGCATGCGACCGGCTGGTGAACTCGGCGGATGCGATCACCGAGATCTGCTACGAAGTGGGTTTCAGCAACCTCTCCAACTTCAACCGGCGCTTTCTCGCGCTGACCGGCATGACGCCGCGTGAGTATCGGATGCGTCACCGGCAGGTTCCCGCCGAAGCGTGATGGCGCGGCGCGTCAGGCGCCGCCGACCCTCCGCCCCCACAGACCGCCCATTTACATACTTTGTTGCTCGGCGCGATGCGTGCTGCACCGCAGCACACGCGGCGTCGTGACGCCATGAAAAACCGCCGCGCCAGCTCGCCTTTCGCAAGAAAGTATTAGTTTTCACCGCAAAACGACGCGGCACGTATTGGTGGTGATAACCACGCAACACCTATAACGCTCATCCATGACTCGCCGCAGTGGGAGGCACGATGAGCAAGCAAGGAACACGAAGCAGCTGGCTGAAAACCACTGCGGCAAGCGCGGCGCTGTGCGCTCTCGCAGGGCCAGCCTGGGCCGACACCACCCTCACCATCGGCACGGTCAACAATGCCGACATGGTGCGCATGCAAGCGCTGTCAGGCGAGTACGAAAAGTCTCACCCAGGCATCCATCTCAACTGGGTCGTGCTGGAAGAGAACACGCTGCGCCAGCGCCTCACCACCGATATCGCTACGCACGGTGGCCAGTTCGATGTGATCACCATCGGCGCGTACGAAGCCCCGCTATGGGGGGCGCAGAAATGGCTGAAGCCGCTGGATAACCTTCCCGCCGATTACGACGGCGACGATCTGCTAAAGAACGTCCGCGAGCAGCTCACGGTGGACAACCATCTTTACGCCGTGCCGTTCTACGCCGAAGCGAGCATCACCTACTTCCGCACCGACCTGTTCGCCAAGGCGAACCTGACCATGCCCGAGCAGCCCACATGGGACCAGATCAAAGGCTTCGCGCAGAAGCTGCACGATCCCGAGCATGGCGTGTACGGCATCTGCCTGCGTGGCAAGGCCGGCTGGGGCGAGAACATGGCGCTGCTCGGTACCATCGTGAACAGCTGGGGCGGGCGCTGGTTCGATGAGAACTGGAAGCCGCAGATCGATACGCCCGAGTGGCACAAGGCGGTGAACTTCTACATCGACCTGCTGAAGAACTACGGCCCGCCCGGCCCCTCCGATAACGGCTTCAACGAAAACCTGGCGCTCTTCGCTGGCGGCCGCTGCGCCATGTGGGTCGATGCGTCCGTGGGTGGTGGCACGGTTTCCAATCCGAAGGAAAGCCAGGTCGCCGGCAAGGTGGGGTTCGTCCGCTCGCCTCATGAAGTCACCGACAAGGGATCGTCGTGGCTGTGGGTGTGGTCGCTCGCCATCCCGGCCAGTTCGAAGCAGGGCGATGCCGCGCGCGATTTCATCCTGTGGGCCACGTCGAAGCCTTACCTGAAGATGGTCGCCGACAAGTACGGCGAGGAATCCACGCCGCCTGGCACGCGTGAGTCCACCTACGCCAATGCTGACTACATCAAGGCCGCGCCCTTCGCGCAGGTGACCTTCGATTCACTCAAGGCCGTCGATCCCGCGCATCCCACGCTGAAGCCCGTGCCGTACAAGGGCATCCAGATCGTCTCGATCCCCGAGTTCCAGGCCGTCGCCACGCTGGTTGGCCGCGAGATCGCCGGCGCGCTGGCAGGCCGCGGCAACGTCGACAAGCTGCTGCACACCGCGCAGGGCGCGGTGGACCGCACGATGAAGCGAGCTGGCTACTACGACAAGAAGCCAGTCATCTCGAAGGAGGCCACGCCATGAACGCGCGCGTCCGCAAACGTCCTGAGCGCCTCCTCGCCCAACCCGCGATCATCATGCTGTTGCTGTGGATGATCGTGCCGCTGGCGATGACGCTGTACTTCTCCACCCAGTACTACAACCTGCTTTACCCAGGTAAGTCGGCCTTTGTTGGCCTGGAGAACTTCGCGTACTTCTTCAACTACCCGAGTTTCTGGACCTCCATCCTCAACACCATCGTGCTCGTGGGCAGCGTGCTGGTGGTGACCGTCGTGGGCGGCATCGGCATCTCGGTGCTGGTGGATGAGACCTTCCCGGGCCAGGGCATCGTCCGCATGCTGCTGATCTCACCCTTCTTCATCATGCCGACCGTCTCGGCACTGGTGTGGAAGAACCTGCTGATGAACCCGGTCTCGGGTTTCCTCGCCTGGGTGTGGAAGCTTTTCGGCGCGACGCCGGTGAACTGGTTCGCCGACTGGCCGCTGCTGTCCGTGATTACCGTGGTCTCGTGGGAATGGCTGCCTTTCGCCATCCTGATCTTCGTGACGGCGCTGCAGTCGCTGGACCGGGAGCAGCTGGAAGCGGCACGCATGGATGGCGCACGTGGCTGGGCGATCTTCCGCTACCTCACCCTGCCGCATCTCGCCCGGCCCATCGCCGTGGTCGTGATGGTGGAGGCGATTTTCCTGCTGAATGTCTTTGCCGAGATCTTCGTCACGACGAACGGCGGCCCGGGCGATGCCACAACGAATGTGCCCTTCCTCGTCTATACGCAGGCCTTGCTCGAATTCGATGTGGGTGCCGCGTCGGCCGGTGGCCTCGTGGCCGTGGTGCTGGCCAACATCATGGCGATCTTCCTGATCCGCCTGATCGGCAAGTCGCTCACCGAGCGCTGATGGAGGGATGACCATGGCCAACAAGAAACCCAACCGCGCCCCTGCCCGCACGCTCCGGATCATCGCGTCCTGGATCGTCGCGCTGGTGATCTTCTTCCCGATCCTGTGGATGGTACTGACGAGCTTCAAGAGTGAGCTCGATGCCTTCAGCATGCCGCCGCATTTCCTGTTCTCGCCAACCCTGGAGAACTACAAGGAGATCCTGGCTCGCGCGAACTACCTGCATTACGCGTGGAACTCGATCGTCACCGCCGGCGGCGCCACGATCCTCGGCATGCTCGTCGCGGTGCCGGCGGCTTATGCATTCGCGTACCACCCCACTCGACGCACGAAGGATGTGCTGCTGTGGATGCTCTCCACGAAGATGCTGCCGGGCGTGGGCGTACTCGTTCCGATCTACCTGATCAGCCGCGACCTCAACATGCTCGATTCCAAGACGGCGCTGGTGATTATCTTCGCGTTGATCAACCTGCCGATCATGGTGTGGATGATCTACACCTACTTCCGCGATATCCCGTACGACATCCTGGAAGCGGCACGCATGGATGGCGCCGGCACGTGGCAAACCATGTTCCGTGTACTGATCCCCGTGAGCCGTGGCGGCCTGGCCTCCACCGCCCTGCTCTGCCTGATCCTCTCGTGGAACGAGGCGTTCTGGTCGCTCAACCTCACGACGGCCAGCGCCGCGCCGCTCACGGCGCTCGTGGCCTCGTTCTCCAGTCCCGAGGGCCTGTTCTGGGCCAAGCTTTCCGCCGTGTCCACGCTTGCCTGCGCCCCGATCCTGGTGCTGGGCTGGCTGTCGCAGCGCCAGCTGGTCCGCGGCCTCACCTTTGGCGCAGTCAAATAGGAGCTGACCCATGTCCCGCCTGGAAATCCGTTCGCTGCGCAAATCGTTCGAGGGCACCGATGTCATCAAGGGCATCGACCTCGTCGTGGAAGACCGCGAGTTCTGCGTGTTCCTTGGTCCTTCGGGTTGCGGCAAATCCACCACGCTGCGGCTCATCGCCGGGCTGGAAGAGGCCGATGACGGGCAGATCCTGCTCGACAAGGACGACATCACCGATCGTGCCGTCGACAAGCGCGATCTGGCCATGGTCTTCCAGAGCTACGCGCTCTACCCGCATATGACCGTGCGCGAGAACATGTCGTTCGCGCTGAAGCTTTCGGGCGCTACGCCGCTCACCATCGATGAAAAGGTCGCCAAGGCGGCGAAGATCCTGGCACTCGAGCCCTACCTCGATCGCAAGCCGTCTGCACTCTCCGGCGGCCAGCGCCAGCGCGTCGCGATCGGCCGCGCCATTACCCGCGAGCCGCGCGTGTTCCTGTTCGACGAGCCGCTCTCCAACCTGGATGCCGCGCTGCGTGCACAGACCCGGCTGGAGATCGCGCGGCTGCACCAGGAACTCAACGCGACGATGATCTACGTGACACACGACCAGGTCGAGGCGATGACCCTGGCCGACAAGATCGCGATCTTCAGCGAGGGCCGCATCGAGCAAATCGGCTCCCCGCTGGAGCTGTACCGCCGGCCCGTGAACAAGTTTGTTGCCGGGTTCCTTGGCATGCCGCAGATGAACTTCCTTGCCGCGAAGGCCGAGAACGGCGAACCACGGCTCGCCAACGGGAACCTGCTGCATCTGCCTGCGCAGATCGATGCGCGCGGCGACCTGACCGTGGGTATCCGCCCGGAACACCTGCGCGTGTGCGAAGACGGTGACGGCACCGGCGAGACCCTCACGGGCAAGCTCACCGTGGTCGAGCGCCTTGGCAGCGAGACATACGCCTACGTCGACGTCCCGAAGATCGGCTCCCTGACGGTACGCGCGGATGGCGACTTCGAGCGCCGCGCCGGGCGCGATATCTGCATCCGCCTGGATCTCACCCACGCCTACGTCTTCGACGCCACCGGCAAAGCCATCCATCATCCGTAAAGAAGGCCCCCATGGCTCTGACTCCCACACAACTGGACCGCCTTCCCCAGGGCGTCGACGCACCGCCTTTCGAACGGGGCAAGATCACCGCTGGTATCGCGCACATCGGCGTGGGCGCCTTTCATCGAGCGCACCTGGCGATCTATACGAACCACACGCTCGCCGATCCCGACATGGCCTCGTGGGGCATCCTGGGCATCAACCTGCTCGACCACGACAAGCCGCTCGCGGAAGCGCTTAAAGCCCAGCAAGGCCTGTATTCCGTCAGCGAGTTCGACCCGCGTGGCGATCGCAAGACGCATGTGGTCGGCGCCATGGTCGATTACCTCTATGCGCCCGCCGAGGGTGCGACCCGCGTGCTGCAGCGCCTGGCGGACCCAGCCATCCGCATCGTGTCGCTCACGATTACCGAAGGCGGCTATCTGATCGACGAGAACGGCAATTTCCGTCTGGACGACGAGACGGTGAAGCACGATCTCGCGAATCCCGATGAGCCGCGTGGCGCTTTCGGTTTCATCGTCGGCGCGTTGGCAAAGCGTCGCGCGGCCGGCGTGGATCCCTTCACCGTGATGTCGTGCGACAACCTGCGCCATAACGGCGCTCAAGCGAAGAAGGCCGTGCTCGCCTACGCCAGGGCACGCTCGCCCGAACTCGCGACATGGATCGACGCACAAGTGGATTTTCCCAATGGCATGGTCGACCGCATCACGCCCGCCACGACGCCTGCAGTTCGCGATGAACTAAACAAGGCCACCGGGCTTACCGACGAGGCACCGGTGGTCTGCGAGGACTTCATCCAGTGGGTGCTCGAAGACAAGTTCCGCCATGGCCGGCCGGCATGGGAACGGCATGGCGTGCAGATCGTCGATGACGTGTCGCCCTATGAAGACGCGAAGATCCGCCTGCTCAACGGCTCGCACCAGATGCTCTCGTACCCGGCATTCCTCTCCGGCCACCGCCGCGTGGATGTCGCCGTGAAGGATCCGCTGTTCAACGCGTACCTCACCGATTTCCTCAACGACGATGCGGGCATCTGGCTCAAATCCCTGCCGGGCATGGACCTGGGACCGTACAAGAAGAAGCTGCTCGACCGCTTTAGCAACGCATCGATCGCCGACCAGCTCGACCGGCTGTGCCTGGATGGCGGCTCGAAGATCCCGGGCTTCCTCGGGCCGACGATCACGGCTTGCCTGGAGCACGGCAAGGATGCGCGCCGTCTCGCCTTTCTGCTCGCCGCCTTCGACCGCTACGTGCGAGTCGGCAAGGATGACGATGGCGAAACCTACCCGCTACGTGAACCCAATGCGATGCGTCTGGTTCAACCGCTGATCGACAGCGGCTCGAAGGACACCCTGATCGAAAGCGTGGAACTGGTAGGGCCGTTACCGGCGAAGGACACGCGGTTCCGCAAGCAGTACGACATTTACGTGGATTCCCTGCAGAAGCAGGGGGTGCGAAAGACACTGGAACAACTCGACTCCCTCGTCGACTAGGGTTTCATGGGGTGTACCCGGGGGCTTCACTCCCTCGAACCTAGGTTGGTCCCCTACCTAGCCGAGCGGAGCCCCCACCATGCCCCTCACCCCAACCAACCCCCAGCCGCCTTTCGCCGAACCGGGCAAGAACCGCCCGGAAGATGAGATCCGCAAGCCCGGCAGCTACCGCCCGGAGCGCGATGCGGACCCGGAACCACCGGAAGACGATGATCCCATCGAACCGTTGGAACCCAAATAACGCATAAGAAACCTCAGGGCGCCGCAAGGCGCCCTTTTTTTGTCGACAACCCCGGCTCTTCCAGGGGCGCGCGGTTAGACTTGGCGGATGAGCCCCGCTTCCAAGAAAAACGCCCCGCGCCGCAAGGTGCCGACCATGGCGCGCAAGCCCGCCCCTGCCCCGGCGCCCGTGCGCCCGGCGGACGCCTCGACGACGGCGGAGCGGGTCATCGCCCTCCTGCTGCGCGGCGCGCCAGCGGCCCGACGCGACAAGATCTACGCCTACCTCCAGCTCACCCGCATGGATCGCCCCATCGGCGCCCTGCTCCTGCTGTGGCCAACGTGGTGGGCCCTGTGGCTGGCGGCGAAGGACTTCCCCCCGGCCGGCCCCCTGGTGATCTTCACCCTGGGCGTGTTCGCCATGCGCTCGGCCGGCTGCGCGATTAACGACTACGCCGACCGCAAACTCGATCCGCAGGTAGCACGCACTGCGGGCCGCCCGATCGCCAGCGGCCGGATCACGCCGAAGGAGGCGCTGGTCGCCTTCGCCGCGTTACTGGTGTTCTCGTTCGTGCTGGTGCTCTTCACCAACAAGCTCACCATCCTGCTCTCGTTCGCGGGCGCGGGCCTGGCGGCGCTCTACCCGTTCACCAAGCGCTACACCAACCTGCCGCAGGTGGTGCTCGGCGCGGCGTTCGGCTGGTCCATTCCCATGGCGTTCGCCGCGGTGACCAACACCGTGCCGCCGGTAGCGTGGCTGCTGTTCATCGCCAACATCCTCTGGTCGGTGATCTACGACACCGAGTACGCGATGGTCGATCGCGAGGAAGACCTGAAGGCGGGCGCGAAGTCCACCGCCATCCTGTTCGCCGATGCCGACCTCGTCATCATCGGCATCCTGATGGGCACCTTCCTGCTGGCCATGCTGATGGTCGGCACGCGTTCGGCGCTGGGCTGGCCTTACTGGATCGGCCTGGCCGTGGCCGCCGGCCTGTTCGCTTACCAGCAGTGGATCATGCGCGATCGTGCGCGCGATGCCTGCCTCGCGGCCTTCCGGCATAACAACTGGGTGGGCTTGGCGTTGTGGATCGGCATCGTGGTGGCGCTGGCCCTGTGACGGGCATCACGTTCGTCATGGTTCGGAAAAATTCGCTGTCATCGTGACATCTCACGGACATCGCGCATGAACTTGTCCGTCACTACTGACGCATAAGTTCTTCCGAATCGCGTGCCCAGGGAGAGGCCGGCGTACCGGCAAACCCCTGCCGGCCGTCGGGGTGGGCATGTGCACTACCCATCCCGGAGTTCCACCCCACCATGCGTACTACCCTGCTCTGCCGTGCGTTGCGCGCGGCGATCGTCGGCGCGTTCGTGCTTTCCGCCAGCGCCTACGCCCAGGACGCCGCGCCGGAAAAGAAGACCACCGATCTCGACAACGTCGTCGTGACCGCGCGCTCCGGCGTGGAAACGCGGACCAAGGCCGAGACGAGCTATTCGATCACCACCATCGACGAGGATCGCCTGCGTATGCAGGCCCCGACCAGCGTCACCGAGGCGGTGAAATCCGTGCCGGGCTTCTGGGTGGAGTCCTCCGGCGGTGAAGCGTCGGGCAACATCCGCGCGCGCGGCATTCCGGTGGATGGCTATGGCTCGGTGACCCTGCTGGAAGACGGTATTCCCGTGCAGCACGACCCGGCGCTGGGCTACCTCAACGCCGATCAGGCTTTCCGTCTCGATGAAACGATCGAGCGCGTCGAAGTGGTGCGTGGCGGTCCGTCGTCGGTGTTTTACTCGAACGCGCCAGCGGGTGCGATCAACTTCATCCCGCGCCAGGTCGGCGATACGGCCGAGGGCCTGGTGAAGTACACGGTAGGTAATTACTCGCTCAACCGCCTGGATTTCTGGTACGGCACGCCGATCGGTGGCGGCTGGAAACTCGGCGTGGGCGGCTTCTGGCGCGTGGATGATGGCGTGCGCCGACCACAATTCGATACGGACAAGGGCGGCCAGCTGCGTGCCACGCTGTCGAAGCAGCTGGAACACGGCGACATCAGCTTCGATGTGAAGCATATGGACGACAAGGTGGCGCTGTATCTCGGCATCCCGATGTACACCGATCCCCATGGCGACATCCGGCCCGCGCCGGGCTTCAACGGCAACTACGGCACGCTGGCCGGCCCGGAGACTGAAAACCTCAACATGCGCGAGGCGGGCGGCGGCACGTACCACTTCGACAATAGCGAAGGCACGCACGTGAAGCGTACCCAGGTATCGTTCAAGTTCGACCACGACCTTGGCGATGACTGGAAGCTGGCGGAATCCATGCGCTACAGCACCACGGATACCCAGCGTAACGGCGTGTTCCCGAACGCCGTGGGCACGGGCCAGTCGATCATCGACCAGGATACGGCCAAGCGCCTCGGCCTCGTGCCGGGTGCGACCGCGCTGCAGCTGCGTTACGTCGATAACCCGTCGCAGGTCTTCGATACCAAGGGTCAGAATGGCAATGGCCTGGTCGTCACCGGCGGCATCCGCGGCGTGACGCTCCCGGTAGACGAGTTCATCAACGATACCCGCGTGCTGCGCAAGTTCGAGTTCGGCGACCAGAGCCACGACGTTTCGCTGGGCTATTACCACGCCAACTTCGAGCAGGACTTCGATCGCTACTCCTCCACCGTATTGCTCGACGTAAAGAACAACGCTCGCCTGCTCGATCTGGTCGGCGTGGATGCGAATGGCAACGTGGTCGGCTCGCTTACCGACCACGGCTTCTACGGCTATGGCTACGAGTGGGAACACGCCAGCGGCAAGTCGAACACGAACGCGTTCTACCTCTCCGACGAGTGGCAGGTCACGCCCGAACTGCGGATCGACGGTGGCGTGCGCCGCGAGAAGGTCACCGTGCAGGGCTATACCGAAGGCAAGGCCACGGCGGACCTCGGCGGCTCGCCGGCCGCGGCGAAGGTGCTGACCGGGAATGGCCAGTACACGCATTACGACCAGAGCTTCAGCAAGACCGGCTGGACCCTCGGCGCCAACTGGCAGTTCTCGCCGCGCCAGGGCCTGTTCGCCCGCTGGACCTCCGCTTTCCGCCTGCCCAACCTCAGCACCTATATCACCAGCCCCACCGCTACCCCGGTGCTGCAGACGATGGACCTGGGCGAGGCCGGCTGGAAGTACAGCGACCGGTTCGTCGATCTGTATGCGACGGCGTTCTACACCAAGTACGACAACGTCGGCTTTTCCAACTACGTGTTCGACCGCTCGAACAACACCTCCACCCCGCAGACCGGCTACGCTAGCACCAAGACCACCGGTCTTGAGCTGGAGGGCACCGTGTACCCGAGCAAATGGTTCGACGTGCAGTTCAACGCCACGCTGCAGGATCCGAAGTACAAGGGCCTGCGCTACACCGAGGCCGTGAACAACGCCCCGGTGCTGCGCGATTACGAAGACAACCAGCTGATCCGCGTGCCGAAGGTGAGCTACCGGATCGTGCCGGGCGTGAACCTGATGGATAACCGCCTGCGCCTGCAGTTCTCGTACGAACATGAAGGCATGCGCTACGTGGATACCGCCAACTCGGTGCGCCTGCCCGCCTATCACGTGGTGAACTTCAGCGCCCGCTACGATGCCACGCAACAGCTCTCGCTCTACTTCTACGCGGATAACCTGTTCAACTCGCTCGGCCTGACCGAGGGCAACCCGCGCGCGGGTGAGCTGGCCAGCTCCGATGTCGGCGCCACCACGTTCATCGCGCGGCCCCTGCTCGGCCGTTCCTTCCGTGCTGCCGCGATGTACCGTTTCTGATGCGCGCGCTCATCGCTCTCTTCGTCGCCTGCTTCGCCGTTACCGCCTTTGCGGCGGAACGCGCGCCCGATGTGGTCCTGCGCGGCGAACTCGCCGGCAAGGATATCCACACCTATCGCGAGATCCCGTTCGAGGTGCCTGCGGGCACCCGGCGGATCACGATCGACGTGACCTACACGGGCCGCGAACAGCGCACCACGATCGACCTGGGACTCCTGGGCCCGGGTGGCTTCGCGGAACAGGATGGCTTCCGCGGGTGGAGTGGTGGCAGCAAGCGCCGCTTCACCGTCTCGGCCACCGATGCCACAGCGTCGTTCCTGCCGGGTGAGATTCGCCCCGGGCAGTGGCGCCTGCTGCTGGGTATTCCAAATATCCGGCCTACCTCCACGGCAACGTTCACCGCGGACGTCTGGTTCTCGAACGATGACGAAGGCTTCGGCCCCGAGCATGGGCTCTCGCCGCCGCTGAAGACCGTCGACGGCTGGTACCGCGGCGACCTGCACATGCATACCGCGCATAGCGATGGGGGTTGCTCGAACGTGAGCGGCACGGCCAAGGTGCCCTGCCCCTTGTTCCTCACCGCCGTCACCGCCTCGAAACGCGGGCTCGACTTCATCGCCATCTCCGAGCACAACACCATGTCGCAGGTGTCGGAGATGCGCGAACTCCAGCCGTATTTCGATCAGATGCTGATGATCCCCGCGCGGGAGATCACGACGTTCGAAGGCCATGCCAACCTGTTCGGCGTGTCGCGGCCGCTGGATTTCCGCGTGGGTAGCGCGACGGTGCCGGACTGGAACGCCCTCACCGCCGACGTGGCGAAAGCGCATGGCCTTATCTCGATCAACCACCCGCGCCGGCCGAATGACGAAACCTGCATGGGCTGCGGCTTCACCCCGACCAGGCCCGTGGACATGCGTGGCTTCCAGGCCATCGAGGCGATCAATGGCCGCGATCCCGAGCGGCCGGAGACGGGCATCCCGTTCTGGGAGAAGCAGCTCAACGCTGGGATCCGCATCACGGGCATCGGTGGCGGCGACAGCCACGATGGCAGCGACGGTGCACGCGACGAATTCGCCGGTGTGATCGGCATCCCCACTACGGTGGTGCATGCGCGCGAACTTTCGATGGAGGGCATCCTCGATGGTATCCGCGCCGGGCATGTGTTCATCGATGCCGAAGGTACGAAGGACCGGATGCTTGAGGTCACGGCGACGGCAGGCGCGGCATCTGCGCATATGGGCGACGTGCTCGCTGCAGGCAGCGGGGAGCGCGTGAACGTGGCGGTCACCACCGCCGCTGTCGCTGGCATGCAAGCCACGGCCACGCTCGATGGGAAACGCATCGATGCAAAACCCGTAGCCGCCGATGGCACCACCGCCTTCACCTGGAAGAGCAACGGCAAGCAGCACTGGCTCCGCGTGGATGTGCGGGCGCCGGATGGCAAGCTGCTGCTCCTGGGCAACCCCATCTACCTGAACCACTAACGGCCCTTGTAGGAGCGCGCTTGCGCGCGATGGGTGCTTGCGGCAAGAACCATCGCGCGCAAGCGCGCTCCTACAGGGTTTTCGAATCCTTGAAGGTCGGTTTGGGGGTGCGCGCCAACGCCCAAACGTCGACGCGCGCGACGCCCACTTTTAGCAACGCCAACGCACACGCCTCCAACGTCGCGCCGGTCGTCATCACATCATCGACCACGGCCACGTGATTCACGCCCGCCGGCACGCGCACCACGAACGCTTCCCGCACGTTCCGCGCACGCGCTTCGGCATCGAGTTCACTCTGCGCCTCCGTCGAATGCACGCGCTCGAGCAGCGCCGGCCGCAAGGGCACACCAAGGTGCCGCGCCAACGGCCGTGCCAGTTCAAGCGATTGGTTGAAGCCGCGCTCGCGCAGGCGCGCCACGTGCAAGGGCACCGGTACGATCGCCTCAGGCAGCGCGGGTGGCGCGCCGGCAGCGATCCATCGATGCGCCAGCACCTTTCCGGCGACGAGATCACCGCCGAACTTGAAGCGAGTCTCAAGCAAATCCAGGGGCCACGCGTAGCGATAGGGCACCCACACCTCGTGCCAGGGGCGATCCGTCTTCAGGCAACTGACGCAAAGCTCAGCCGTGCGTGCCAGCGGCAACGCACAGCGGCGGCAACGGTAGGTGTTGGGCGTGAACGAAGCCGCGCAACCTGCGCAGAGTTCGACGCCGTCGTGGCCGGGTGCCCCGCAAAGCAG
The DNA here is from genome assembly GCF_023078475.1 of Luteibacter aegosomaticola. Lineage (NCBI taxonomy): Bacteria > Pseudomonadati > Pseudomonadota > Gammaproteobacteria > Lysobacterales > Rhodanobacteraceae > Luteibacter > Luteibacter aegosomaticola. The sequence goes on from NZ_CP095741.1 coordinate 4,766,530, forward strand.
GCAGCGCAACGGCAGGAGAAAGAGGCCCAAGCGGGCCAGCCAGGGGAATGCGTCCATGCATTCGATCCATGCGAAGAGGTATCAGTTGTTCGGCCGGAACATCGCCGCGTCGACGATCGACCACAGGTGGATGAGCCAGCCCATCCAGACGATCCACAGCACGGCGGCGAGCACGAACATGATCAGCGCCTTGAAGATGCGGCCCTGGACGAGCTGGCCCAGGCCCGGGATGAAGAAGCTGCACACCGCGGCGATGACGTTGCCGGTACTGCCCTGTCCTGCTGCACTCATGGGGGGAACTCCGTGGGGAACGGCGACATCCTACGGCAGCCAGGCCTGGCGAGACGTAAACTCATGGCATACCGTTAAGGTTGACAGTACCAAGGCAGGCGCCGACACTTCGCGCCTTCGCCACGGGAGCCCTCCATGACCGCAGCCCTTCGCCACGACTGGACCCTCGACGAGGTCGAACGCCTGTTCGCCTTGCCGTTCAACGACCTGCTCTTCCAGGCCCAGTCGGTCCACCGCCAGCACCACGACCCGAACGCGGTTCAGGTTTCGACCCTGCTTTCGATCAAGACCGGCGGCTGCCCCGAGGATTGCGCCTACTGCCCCCAGGCCGCCCGTTACGCCACCGGCGTGAAGGCCGAGAAGCTGATGAGCGTGGAAGCCGTGCTGGCCCGGGCCCAGGCGGCCAAGGATGCCGGCGCGAGCCGCTTCTGCATGGGCGCGGCCTGGCGTTCGCCGAAGGACCGCGACGTGGCCAAGGTGGCCGAGATCGTGAGCGCGGTGAAGGGCCTGGGCCTGCAGACCTGCGCCACGCTGGGCATGCTCAGCCAGCCGCAGGCCGATACGCTGAAGGCCGCCGGCCTCGATTTCTATAACCACAACCTGGATACCTCGCCCGACTTCTACGGCGAGATCATCCACACCCGCGAGTATCAGGATCGCCTGGATACCCTCGAGCACGTGCGCCATGCGGGTATGAAAACCTGCTGCGGCGGCATCGTCGGCATGGGCGAATCGCGGGCCCAGCGCGCTGGCCTGCTGCGCACCCTGGCCAACCTGCCGGAGCATCCGGAATCGGTGCCGATCAACCGTCTGGTGCAGGTCGCCGGTACCCCGCTCCATGGGACCGAAGCACTGGATCCGTTCGAGTTCGTGCGCAGCATCGCGGTGGCCCGCATCCTTATGCCGGCGTCCGTCGTGCGTCTCTCGGCCGGCCGCGAATCGATGGATGATGCCCTGCAGGCGCTGTGCTTCGCGGCGGGTGCCAATTCCATCTTCTATGGCGAGAAGCTGCTGACCACCGGCAACCCGGACGTCGAGCACGACCGCCGCCTGTTCGAGCGCCTGGGCCTGAAGCCGCTGGAAGTCGAAGTGGAGCCGGGCACCGTCCACGCCGACATCATCGAACCCGCCGACGCCGCGTGAGCAGCCGGCCGGACCTGCGCGGGCGCCTTGCCGCCGCCCGCGCGCAACGCGAGCGCGAGGGTCTCCTGCGCCGCGTGCGCACCTGCGATGTGTTGCCCGGTGGGCGGCGCGTCGTGGGCAAACGGATCCTGGCCGACTTCTGTGGCAACGATTACCTGGGCCTCGCCAGCCACCGTGAGCTGGTGGCCGCACTGACGCGCTCCGCCGCCGTCGAGGGTGTCGGCACCGGGGCGGCGCACCTGGTTTCCGGGCACCGCGGCGAACACGCGGCACTGGAAGAAGAACTCGCCGACTGGACCGGCCGAGAGCGTGCCGTGCTGTTTTCCACAGGCGTCATGGCCAACCTTGGCGCCCTGCAGGCCCTGCTCAACGCTGGCGCCATGCCCGGTGGCCGCGACATGCCGCTGTGCGTACAGGACAAGCTCAACCACGCTAGCCTGATCGATGGCGCCCAGCTGGCTGGCGCCAGCCTGCGCCGGTACCCGCATGCGGATGTCGAGGGCGCCGCGCGCCAGTTGGATGCGCAGCCCGACGTACCCGCACTGCTCGCCACCGATGGCGTGTTCAGCATGGATGGCGATATCGCGCCCTTGGCTGCCCTCGCCCAGCTTTGCCGCGAACGTCATGCCCTGCTCTACGTGGACGATGCGCACGGCCTGGGCGTGCTGGGCCGCCATGGCGCCGGATCGCTGGCCGCCGCCGGCCTGGGTAGCGCCGATGCGCCGGTGCTGATGGGCACCCTGGGTAAGGCGCTGGGCTGCGCCGGGGCCTTCGTGGCCGGCGATGCCGACCTGATGGATGCGATCGTGCAGTTCGCCCGCCCCTACATCTATACGACGGCGATGCCGGCGGCCCTGGCTGCTGCGACCCGTGCCGCCGTACGGCTCGTCCGCGAAGACAGCGAGGGCCGCCGCGAGCGGCTGGCTGCGAACATCGCCCGCTTCCGGGCCGGCGCGGCCCAGCTCGGACTGCCCCTGATGCCCAGCCAGACGGCGATCCAGCCCCTGGTCCTCGGCGATGCCGGCAGCACGCTGGCCGCCGCACGCATGCTGGAGCGGGAGGGCTTCCTGGTGGTGGCGATCCGCCCGCCGACCGTGCCGCAGGGCGCCGGGCGCCTGCGGATTACCCTCTCCGCCGCCCATAACGAGGCGCGAATCGACGCCCTCCTGGACGCCCTGGCCCGCCTGCCCCTGCCCACGCAGGCCCTCGCCGTATAATGGGCGGCCCCGCGCTTCGCCCCCATGCCCATGCCCATCCTCAACATTTCCGCCTATAAGTTCGTCGGCCTGGACGATCTGGCCGCCTTGCGCGAGCGGATCGTGGCGCGCTGCGAGGCGCTGGCGCTCAAGGGCACCATCCTGCTCGCGCCCGAGGGCATCAACCTGTTCCTCGCTGCGCCAGCCGAATCGATCGCGGCTTTCATGGCCTGGCTGCATGAGGATTCGCGCTTCGCGGATATCGCGCCGAAGGAAAGCTGGTCGGACGAGGTGCCGTTCGGGCGCATGCGCGTGCGCCTGAAGAAAGAAATCATCACGATGCACGCGCCAGCCATCCGCCCGGAGGCAGGCCGCGCACCGCACGTGCTGCCGGTGGACCTGCGCCGCTGGCTCGACCAGGGCCATGACGACGATGGCCGCGACGTGGTCCTGCTCGATACGCGCAACGATTACGAAGTGGCCGCGGGCACGTTTGAAAACGTCGTCGAATACGGCCTCGCGTCGTTCACCGGTTTTCCCGGCGCCGTCGCGGCCGACCGCGAGCGCTTTGAAGGCAAGACCGTGGTGTCGTTCTGCACCGGCGGTATCCGCTGCGAAAAAGCCGCGATCCACATGCGTGAGATCGGCATCGATCACGTGTACCAGCTCGAAGGCGGCATCCTGAAGTATTTCGAAGAAGTCGGCGGCGCGCACTGGCGTGGCGACTGCTTCGTGTTCGATGGCCGTGGCGCGGTCGACCCCGCGCTCGCCCCGAGCGAGGCGCCGTGAGCGGCCTCTCTATCGAACGCCGCGGCCGCGGCAGCGTGCCGCTGGTGATGATCCACGGCTGGGCGATGCACGGTGGCATCCTGCATCCGCTCGCCGACGCGCTGGATGCGCACTGCGATGTGTACCTCGTCGACCTGCCGGGCCACGGGCATTCCCGCGACTCATCGATTCCGCTGGAACCGAGCGCCTGCGCGGAAGCCATCATTCGCGAGACGCCGCCCGCCGCGTGGCTGGGCTGGTCGATGGGCGGGCTGGTGGCGCTCACGGCCGCGCTGGAGCATCCGGAAGCGGTCAAGTGCCTTATCCCGGTCAGCGCCACACCGAAGTTCGTCCGCGCGGACGATTGGCCGCACGGCAACGACCCCGCCATGGTGCGCAAGCTCGCGGCTGATCTCGAGACCGACTACAAAACCACGGTCGATCGCTTTATTGCCCTGGAGGCCATGGGCAGCCAGGATCCGCGCGCCGAGACGCGCCGGTTGATGGCCGAAGCCTACGAGCGCGGCGAGCCCGATCCGCGCGTGCTGCTCGAAGGCCTGGCGCTGCTTGAGCGCGCCGACCTGCGATCGCGCCTGCATGAGCTGACGATGCCCAGCCTCTGGATAGCCGGCCGCCGCGACCGCATCGTGCATCCCGAGGCCATGCGCTGGTCCGCCGAGGCGGCCGGTGGCCGCTTCGTGGAACTGGCACATGCCGGCCACGCCCCTTTCATTGGACATGCCGCCGAACTGGCGGAGGTCCTCATCCCGTTTACCGGTTCCGACGCATGAGCGATTTCCACTTCGACCGCCGCCAGGTACGCCGCAACTTCGGCCGCGCCGCAGGCACGTATGAAAAGCACGACGCGCTCCAGCGCGAGGTGCAATCCACGCTCATTGAGCGACTGGACGTGTTCCCCCAGGTACCCGAGGTGGTGCTCGACGTGGGCGCAGGCACCGGCCGTGGCAGCGCTGCGCTGAAGAAGAAGTATCCGAAGGCGCAGGTCATCGCCGTGGATCTTGCGCTGCCGATGCTGAAGGAAGCGAAGCAGAACGCGGGCTGGCTGAAGCCGTTCTCACGCGTGCAGGCCGATGCCTACACGCTGCCCGTGCCGGACCACAGCGTCGACATCCTGTTCTCGAACCTGTGCTTCCAGTGGTGCGAAGATCTTTCGCGCCTGTTCGCCGAATGCGCGCGCGTGCTGAAGCCCGGTGGCTTGCTCACCTTCTCCACGTTCGGCCCCGATACGCTCAGCGAGCTGCGCGCCGCGTGGGCCAGCGTGGACGAACACGCCCACGTCGCGCGCTTCCTCGATATGCACGACGTGGGCGATGCCATGCTTGCGCAAGGCCTGAAGGATCCCGTGCTGTTCGCCGAGCGCTACACGCTCACCTACCCGACGCCGCGCGCCCTGCTGGACGAGCTGCGTGGACTGGGCGCGAACAACGCCGACGCAGGCCGCCTGCGTGGGCTGACGGGCAAGCAGCACTACAAGCGCATGCTCGAAGCGTATGAAGCGCTGCGCAGTGAAGGCACGATCCCGTCCACCTGGGAAGTGGTAACCGCCCACGCCTGGGGCCCGCCCGAAGGCCAGTCCCGGCGTGAAGGTTCGGGCGAAATCGCCAGCTTCTCGATCGACAAGCTGCGCGGGTCGCGACGGAAGAACCCCTTCACCTGAGCGCACGGCCGTGACAGTCGCAGCTGGCCAGGTGGTCGTTGACCATGCCAGCCGACTGCATGAGGCTGTAGCAGATGGCCGTACCCGCGTAGCGAAAGCCACGCCGTTGCAACTCCTTGCTCATGGCGTCTGAAATGGGTGAGCGCATCGGCACTTCGGCCTGCATGGCGTAGGCGTTCACGATCGTCTTTCCTCCCGTGAATGACCACAGCAGGCTGGAGAGCGATTCCCCGTTCGCAGCCATGGCCATGACGATGCGTGCATTCGCACGCACCGACGCCACCTTGAGGCGATGCCGGATGATGCCGCGGTCGTGCATCGCCTGCTCGAGTTCGTCGTCGCCCATCGCGGCGACCGCTGCGATATCAAAATCGTGGAAACGCTCGCGGTAGGCGTCGCGTTTGCTTAACACCGTGCGCCAGGCAAGGCCTGCCTGCGCGCCTTTCAATGTCAGTAGTTCGAACAGGTGGCGATCGTCGCGAACGATCCGCCCCCACTCGAGGTCATGCCAGTTCCGTTCGATCTCGCTTTGCTCGGCCCAGGGACAGCGCATGGATCACCTCGTCGTCGTGGAAGAAGCGACAAGGTTAGGAACGTGGCATCTCGCGATCTGTCCGGGCGGCTCACCGCGGATCGTGGGTCAATGTTGCGCTAGCGCCATGAGCGATGTCTCCAAGGGCATCGGGCGCCACCCACAACGCATGGGGTGGCGCCCGCGACTCACAGACTCACCAGGGCAACGCATCCAGGTCGACATTGCCACCCGTGATCACCGCGCCGACCGTACGGCCAGCGAATACCGACGGGTAACGCAGCACGGCGGCCAGCGTCGTCGCACTCGAAGGCTCGACCACGATGCGTAGTTCCGACCACATCAGGCGCATGGCGGCGACCACTTCGCTATCACTGACGCGCAACACGCGTACCTGATGGTCACGCAGCGCGTGGAAGTTGGGCTCGCCGATCAGCGTACGCAGGCCATCGCAAATCGTATCGGGGGTAAACGGTCCGACACGCGCATCGGCCTCGAGTGATCGCGCCGCATCGTCGGCACCCTCAGGCTCGGCACCCAGCAGGACGATCGCCGGATTGATGCCATGCGCTGCGATCGAACAACCCGCGGCAAGGCCACCGCCGCCGACCGGGAACAACACGGTATCGATACCCGGCGCCTGGCCAAGGAGCTCAGCTACCAGCGTGCCCTGCCCGGCCATCACGCGGGCATCCGCGTAAGGGTGGACGAGGTTGGCACCTGTCGCCGCCATAACCTCAGCGGCTTTTGCCTCGCGTGCCGCCGTGGTCGGTGCACACCGATGGACGGTGGCGCCCGCCGCGATGATCGCGTCGACCTTGGCCTGCACGGCGCCTTCAGGCACGACGACATGCGCGGCGATGCCGCGCGTACGTGCGGCCATGGCCAACGCATTGCCGTGGTTACCCGATGAATGCGTGACGACGCCATTCGCCGCTTCTTCGTCGCTAAGCGACCATACCGCGTTGGTGGCGCCACGGAACTTGAACGCGCCACCACGCTGGAGATTTTCGCACTTGAACCATACCGTCGCGCCAGCACGCGCATCGATCAGCTCACTGCGCATGACCGGAGTGACCCGCGCATGCGGCGCGATGCGCGCCGCCGCATCACGCACGTCAGCAAACGAAGGCAACATCACGCGATGAATTCCACGCCGCAGACGAAGCGACGCTCTTCACCCGGTGCAAGACGCAGCTGCGCGGCGCAATCCTCGCGATTGAACGCGTCGGCCATGCATTCCATGGGCTCGAGCGCCACCGACTTGCGTGGATCGCGCTCATTGGTATCCGAGGTAAACGCCAGCATGACGCCGCGCTCCTGCCATACCGCGATCTTCGTGCCGGTCTGCGGATCGCTGAGGTAGGTGCGTGCCTTGCCGTCGTCATCGACCTGCAGGTCGGTGTAGGTCGTATTGAGTTCCGTTGCACCGATGCTGCGCGGCTGGCGGAAATCCAGCGATGCATCCATCTCGTCGATCGACTTCCATGCTTCGCGACCCGGCAGCGGGATAAAGCCTGGATCGGTCGCAATGATCGTCTGCGCCGGCACCTGCAGCACCCAGGTGTCGATCGAATTTTCCGAAAGGCGGAAATACGGATGCCAGCCAAAGAACACCGGCGCGGCATGTTCACCGACATTACGCGTATGCGTTTCGATCGAGAGGCCCTTCGCGTCAAGCGTGAAGGTAATGTTGAAATCGAGCGCGAACGGGTAGCCCGGGTACGCCTGCGGGCGGATCGCCTGCGTGGCGAACGTCACCACGGCCTGGTCGTCGCCGCTGGCTTCATGCGCCACGTCAAACATCACGCCACGGACGAAGCCGTGGCGGATGGCACGATCCGCACCCGTGACACCGGGCTGCATATCGTAGGATTTTCCTTCAAACGTATAGCGCGCGTCGTTGATGCGATTGGCAAAGGGTGTCATGACGGCAAAGCGCGACCCCTTGTGCGGCACCAGTTCCTGCTCGTTAAGAAAAGCGTCAGCGATATTCAGCGTGCCGCCGCTGGCGGGCAGGCCGATCGACAGCACGGTGGCGCCGCGGCGGGCGATATGCACCTCGCGCTGGGCCTGGCTATCGCGGAGGACGAGCACTTCCTGCGTGCCCATCGAGGAACGTGTCACGGTGAAACGGGACATAAAAAGGGTTCCTTTTGACGAATCAGGCCGCATGTTAGCCTGCCTGAGCCCGCACCACGAATAGCCTGACGCCATGAGCGACCGTTCCGATACCCCCACCGCCGTCATCCGCCTCGCCGACTATCGCCCGCCTGCATGGGCGGTGCAGCATGTCGCCCTGGAGTTCGATCTGGGGATCGACCGGGCCGAAGTGCACGCCACGCTGGAACTGGTCCGCCAGGCCGACGAGCCCATCCGCCTCAACGGCGAGGGGCTGGAATTGCTGGAGCTCAGCATCGACGGCCGCCGACTGGGCGATGGCGAGTACATCCTCGCCCATGGCGTGCTTGAAGTCGGCGTCGAGGGCGACCGCTGCACACTCAGCACGCGGGTGGCCGTGCGCCCCGCGGAGAACACCGCATTCGAAGGCCTCTATCTTTCGGGCAGCCGCGACAAGGGCTTCCTGCTGACGCAATGCGAAGCCGAAGGTTTCCGCCACATCACGTTCTACCCGGACCGGCCGGACGTGCTGTCGACCTTCACCGTGACGCTGCGCGCCGACAAGGCGCGCTTCCCCGTCCTGCTGGCGGGTGGCAACCCCGATGGCGCGGGTGATCTCGCCGATGGCCGCCACTGGGCACGCTTTGTCGATCCGCACCCGAAGCCGAGCTACCTGTTCGCGCTGGTGGCGGGACGCCTGGAGCGGATCAGCCAGGACTACACCACCGCCGATGGCCGTAACGTCGCGCTGCACATCTGGGCCGAAGCCGATGTCATCGACCGCTGCGACTACGCCATGGATTCCCTCGTACGCTCCATGCGCTGGGATGAACAGGCGTATGGGCGCAATTACGACCTCGATGTGTTCCATGTCGTCGCTACCCATGATTTCAACATGGGCGCCATGGAGAACAAGGGCCTCAATATCTTCAATGCCAAGTACCTCCTGGCCGACCCGGATTCGAGTACGGATGACGAATACCGTCATGTCGAAGCCGTGGTGGCACACGAGTATTTCCATAACTGGAGCGGCAATCGCGTCACCTGCCGCGACTGGTTCCAGCTCAGCCTGAAAGAAGGGCTCACGGTATTCCGTGAGCAGAGCTTCTCGGCGGATATGAATTCGGCGCCGCTAAAGCGCATCGAAGACGTGGCGCTGCTGCGCCGCGCGCAATTCCCGGAAGACGCGGGCCCGCTGTCGCACCCGGTTCGCCCGTCGCAATACACCGAGATCAACAACTTCTACACCGCCACCGTGTACGAGAAGGGCTCTGAGCTGGTCCGGATGATCGCAGGCCACCTGGGCCACGATGGCTTCCGCAAGGGCATGGATCTTTACTTCGAACGCCATGACGGTCAGGCGGCGACGATCGAGGATTACCTGAAGGCGCTTGGCGATGCCAATGGCGTGGATCTATCCAGCTATCTCGCCTGGTACGGTCAGGCCGGCACGCCACGCCTGAGTGCGGAGGGCCGTTACGACGCTGACAAGCGTCGCTATCGCCTGCAGCTGCGCCAGCGCACGCCGGCGAGCGCGGGTCAGCCGGATAAGCATGCGCTGCCGGTGCCGGTGCGCCTGTCGCTATTCAACCAGGACGGCACGGCGCTGCCGCTGCGCCTCGAAGGCGAGGCAGCGGCTGGCGCGAACGAACGCACGGTCGTGCTCAACAGTCCCGAACAGACTTTTGTCTTCGAGGATGTCGCATCCGCGCCGGTGCCATCGCTGCTGCGCGGCTTCTCGGCGCCAGTGATCCTGGAATGCGAGTACGCACCCGCCGAACTGGCGCTACTCCTGCGCCACGATGCCGACGGCTTCAACCGCTGGGACGCCGGCCAGCAACTCGCCGGCCTCGCGTTCGACGCGTTCCGTGACGGCGCGCCCGGTGGCGCTGCCGTCCTTGCATGGACGAAGGCCGTGGCCGGCTTGTTCGGCGACGCCAGCATCGATGACGCACTGCTCGCCGAGCTGCTGACACCGCCGGGCGAGATCGAACTCGTGGAGCGCCAGCCCGAGCGCGACCCGGAACGTATCCGGGCCGTGCGCCAGGGGCTCCTTCGCGCGCTCGCGCAGACGATCGGCAGCGACGCGCTGAAGGCCCGTTACCAGGCGCTCCACGCCCAGGCGAACGCCGGGCTCACGGCTGCCGACCAGGCGCGCCGCCAGTTGAAGCGCCGCGTGCTCGACCTGCTCTCGCTGGCCGACGCCGCCGGCAGCGTGCCGCTCGCGCGCCAGCAATACGAAAGCGCACCGTCCATGACCGACCGCCTGGCCGCCCTCTCCACGCTGGCCGTGACCGACCCGGCCGCGGCGGACGAGCCGCTGGCCCATTTCCGCAAGCGCTATGACGGTAACGCGCTCGCGCTCGACAAATGGTTTGCCGCCCAGGCCCAGCTACCGGGCGACGGCGCGCTGGCACGGATCCAGGCGCTGGAAGACGATCCGGCGTTCACGCTGAAAAACCCGAATCGCGTCCAGGCGTTGATCGGTACGTTTGCCCGCGTGAATCCCACGGGCTTCCACCGCCCCGACGGCGCGGCCTACCGTTGGCTGGCCGATCGCCTGGTGGCGATCGATGCGCTGAATCCGCAGGTGGCGGCACGCGTGGCCACGGCGTTCAACGGCTGGAAGCGGCTGGAACCGGCACGCCGCGAAGCGGCCCATGCGGTGGTGGCTGAACTGGCCGGGCGAAAAGATCTCTCACGCGACCTCACGGACATCCTTGCCCGAGTTGCGCTGGGGTGACGTGATTATCAAAAACTGACGCTCAGCGTCACCAATTGCCGAAACCGGGCCATTCGTTGACGAAAAAGTCACACACGGTTCATCGGAAAAGAGTAGTGTAGTTTCCAACGAAGAAAGCCGCGGCAGGGGCCGCGGCTATTCGTGCCAATCACTTCGGTTTCTGGCGCCCAGCAGCACGGTCATCCTGGATTCCCCCTGTTCCTGAGACCGCTGGGCGCCAGATCTCATTCTTGAACCGAATGGGGCATCCTTGCCCACATCCCGCTTCCTTCCTCCGGCACTCGATCAAGCCCCTGTCGCTCGATCTCGGCGCGCGTATGTCGCGCAGCGTCTGCCCGGTGGAAGTGCGCTGTAAGCAAAGCATCGTTCGTGCCAACCGTTACATCTGTAACTGCGCCCGCGCGCGCCGGCGGCTCTCACGCGAACGGCGTCGCCCACAGGGTGGGCTCCTACAACGCCAGGCACGGTCACAAAGCCGGCACGGTTACAGCACCCGGCACGTTCACAACGCCGCGCACGATGCAACTGGCGCTAAAATGACCAACCTGGCCCTTACGCCCTAGCCCTTCCCATGCTGCATAAAGAAACCTACGACGTGATCGTGGTCGGTGGCGGCCACGCCGGCACCGAAGCCGCGCTTGCCGCTGCCCGTACGGGCGCACGGACGCTGCTGCTCAGCCACAACATCGAAACCATCGGCCAGATGAGCTGCAACCCGGCCATTGGCGGCATCGGCAAGGGGCACCTGGTCAAGGAAATCGACGCACTGGGCGGCGCCATGGGCCGCGCGGCCGATCTCGCCGGTATCCAGTGGCGCACGCTCAACGCCTCGAAGGGCCCGGCTGTGCGCGCGACGCGCTGCCAGGCGGATCGCACCCTGTACAAGGCCGCGATCCGGCACATCGTCGAAACCCAGCCCAACCTGCGCCTGTTCCAGCAGGCCGTGGACGACCTGCTGCTCGAGAACGGCCACGTCATCGGCGTGCGCACGCAGATGGGCCTCGATTTCCATGCACCGGCCGTCGTGGTGACCGCCGGTACCTTCCTCGCGGGCAAGATCCATATCGGCCCGGCGCAGTACGCCGGTGGCCGCGCGGGCGACCCGCCCGCCTCCACGCTGGCCGCAAAGCTGCGCGAGCTGCCCGTGGCGGCCGATCGGCTCAAGACCGGCACGCCGCCGCGCATCGACAGCCGCAGCATCGATTACAGCAAGCTCGAAGAGCAGGCCGGCGATCACCCGATGCCGCACTTCTCCTACATGGGCTCGGCCGCGGACCACCCGCGCCAGGTGAGCTGCTGGATCACCCAGACCACCGAAGCTACGCACGACCTCATCCGCGGCTCGCTCGACCGCTCTCCGCTGTACAGCGGCCAGATCGAAGGCGTGGGCCCGCGCTACTGCCCGTCGATCGAAGACAAGGTGGTGCGTTTCGCCGACAAGCTCTCGCACCAGATCTTCGTGGAGCCCGAAGGGCTGGATACCTTCGAGATCTATCCGAACGGCATTTCCACCTCGCTGCCCTTCGATGTGCAGTACGCCCTGGTGCGCTCGATCCCCGGCTTCGAGAACGCGCATATCACGCGGCCCGGTTATGCGATCGAGTACGACTACTTCGACCCGCGCGGGCTGCATCCGTGGCTGGAGACGAAGGGCATCCCGGGCCTGTATTTCGCCGGCCAGATCAATGGCACCACCGGCTACGAAGAAGCCGGTGCGCAAGGCCTCATCGCAGGTATGAACGCTGCGCTCGCCGTGCGCGGCGAGACGCCGTGGTACCCGCGCCGCGACGAAGCCTACGTGGGCGTGCTCATCGACGACCTGACCACGAACGGCACGATCGAGCCGTACCGCATGTTCACCTCGCGGGCGGAATACCGCCTGCACCTGCGCGAAGACAACGCTGACCTGCGCCTGACGCCAGCGGGTTACGCCCGCGGCGTGGTGCCCGAGGAACGTTTCCGCCGGCTGGAAGAGAAGCGCGAAGCCTCGGAGCGCGAGACCGCGCGCCTGCGTGGCCTCTGGGCCGCACCGACCAACACGCTCGGCGCCGCCGTCGAGCGTGCGCTCGGCATCGCCGTTAGCCGCGAAACGCACGCCCTCGACCTGCTGCGCCGCCCCGAGCTCGACTACGCCGCGCTCATGACCGTGGAAGCACTGGGCCCGGCCGTCGCCGACGCCGAAGTCGCCACCCAGGTGGAAGTGCAGGCGAAGTACTCCGGCTACCTGGAGCGCCAGCGCGACGAGATCGAGCGCCAGCGCCGCCACGAGGCAACGGCTATCCCCGGCGATTTCGACTACGACCGCGTGCGCGGGCTTTCCGCCGAGGTGCTGCTGAAGCTGAAGCGTTCGCTACCCGCCACGATCGGCCAGGCCTCGCGTATCAGCGGCGTCACGCCGGCCGCCATTTCCCTGCTGCTGGTGCACCTGAAGCGACGCGCCGCCTGACCTCTGGCCCTCGGCGCGCCCGCGGGCATCTGGCATCATCCGTGGCAGTTAGTGCTTTAACGGATGACACACCATGCAAGTCTGGATCGGACGCAACGGCGAACGCTTCGGCCCGTACCCTGAGGACGAGATCCGCCAGTGGCTGCGCGATGGCACCTGCCGCCCCGAGGAACTCGGCTGGTACGAGGGGATGACCGACTGGCGTCCGCTCGGTGAGCTCTTCCCCGATGAGCGGCCCGCACCGGGCACCCCGCCGCCCATGCCACCGCCGCCGGTGGAGCCGCGCGCCCAGCCGTTCATGGGCATCACCGAGGACGCTGCCGCGCCGGAATATGCCGGCTTCTGGCTGCGCTTCGGCGCCTGGATCATCGACTACATCCTGATCACCATCCCGGCGACCTTCGTGGCCCTGGCGATGGGCTTCCAGCACGCGCTCACTACGCTGTTCTCGCAGGTAGAGACCAACCAGAGCGCGGCGCTCGCGGCCTACTTCGAAGAGGTGCGCCCCATCAGCTACATCGTGCTGCTGCTCGGCTTTGCCTACTACGTGCTGTTCGAATCCTCGAAGTGGCAGGCCACCCCCGGCAAGCTGGCATGTGGCATCCGTGTCACGGATACCTCCGGGCAACGCCTCACGATGGTCCGGGCCGTGAGCCGCAACCTCATCCGCCTGGCGAATGCCGTGCCGTTCCTCTCGGTGTTCCTGCCGCTGGTGTTCTATGTGACCGCGGCATTCTCGGAGCGCAAGCAGGGTATCCACGACATGCTGGCCGGCACCTACGTGCTCACGGGCCGCGCGGATAGCCGCCCGGTACAGACCCCACGCGACAACGGCCCACGCGGCAGCTTCGACGCCTGATACCCCCGGCTGGCCGCTGATGCGGCCGGCCGACCTTCCCTGCTTGCTATCATCGGCGGCCCGGTCCTCGTTTCGGCCGGCTGAGCTAGCACAGGAAAGACATGCAGAGCATCGAACAACGTATCGCCCAGGATATCGCCGCCCGCCCCGACCAGGTCCGCGCGGCGGTCGATCTTCTCGATGGTGGCGCCACCGTGCCGTTCATCGCCCGCTACCGCAAGGAAGTCACCGGCGGCCTCGACGACACGCAGCTGCGCCTGCTGGAAGAACGCCTGCGCTACCTGCGCGAGCTGGAGGACCGCCGTTCGGCCATCCTCGACAGCATCGCCGAGCAGGGCAAGATGACCGACGCCCTCAAGGCCGACATCCTCACCGCCGACACCAAGGCGCGCCTGGAGGATCTCTACCTCCCCTACAAGCCCAAGCGCCGCACCAAGGCCCAGATCGCCCGCGAGGCCGGCCTGGAGCCGCTGGCCACCGGCCTGCGCGAAGATCCCTCGCAGGATCCGGAGACCTTCGCCGCTGGCTTCGTCGATGCCGAGAAGGGCGTGGCCGACGTGAAGGCTGCCCTCGACGGCGCCCGTGCCATCCTCATGGAGACCATCGCCGAAGACGCCACCCTCGTGGGCGAGCTGCGCGACTGGCTGTGGGACAAGGGCCAGATCAAGGCCGCTGTGGTCCCGGGCAAGGAAAACGAAGGCGCGAAGTTCCGCGATTACTTCGACCACACCGAAGCGCTTTCGAAGATCCCCTCGCACCGCCTGCTCGCGCTCATGCGCGCCCGTAACGAAGGCATCCTCGAGATCGATCTCAACCCCGCGCTCGATGCTGACCAGGGCCACGCCGAAGGCGAAGGCCGCGTGGCTGCCCGCGCGGGTATCAGCAACAACGGCCGCCCGGCCGATGCGTGGCTGCGCGAGACCGTGCGCGTCACCTGGCGCGTGAAGCTGCACCTGCACCTCACGCTCGACCTCTTCGGCCGCGTGCGCGAAGGCGCGGAAGACGAAGCCATCCGCGTGTTCGGCGAGAACCTCAAGGATCTCCTGCTCGCCGCGCCCGCTGGCGCGAAGACCGTGATGGGCCTCGACCCGGGTATCCGCACCGGCTGCAAGCTGGCCATCGTGGATGCCACCGGCAAGCTGCTCGCCTACGACACCATCTACCCGCACGAGCCGCGCAACCAGTGGGACCAGTCCATGGCCCGCATCGCGCAGCTCAGCCAGCAGCACGGCGTGGGCCTCGTCGCGATCGGCAACGGCACCGCCTCGCGCGAAACCGACAAGCTGGTCGGCGATGTCATGCGTAAACTGCCGGGCCTCAACCTCTCCAAGGTCGTGGTCAGCGAAGCTGGCGCATCGGTGTATTCCGCGTCGGAACTCGCCTCGAAGGAATTCCCTGAGCTCGACGTCTCGATCCGTGGCGCGGTATCCATCGCGCGCCGCCTGCAGGATCCGCTGGCCGAGCTGGTGAAGATCGAGCCCAAGGCGATCGGCGTGGGCCAGTACCAGCACGACGTGAACCAGGTGAAGCTCGCCCGTGCGCTCGACGCGCGCGTGGAAGACTGCGTGAACGCCGTGGGCGTCGATGTGAACACGGCTTCCGCCCCGCTGCTTTCGCGCGTGGCCGGCCTGTCGTCCAGCGTCGCCGAGAACGTGGTGAAGCATCGCGATGCGAACGGCGCCTTCGGCAGCCGTAAGGATCTTCTCAAAGTGCCGCGTCTTGGCGACAAGGCGTTCGAGCAGTGCGCGGGCTTCCTGCGCATTACCGGCGGCACGAATCCGCTCGACGCGAGCTCGGTGCATCCCGAGGCCTACCCCGTCGTTGAGCGAATCCTCAAGCAGTGCGGCCGCGAAGTGAAGCAGGTCATCGGCGATACGTCGTTCCTGCGTGGCCTGAAGGCCGAGGATTTCACCGACGAAACCTTCGGCGTGCCAACCGTCCGCGACATCCTCAAGGAACTCGAAAAGCCGGGCCGCGATCCGCGTCCGGAGTTCGTCGCGCCGAGCTTTGCCGAAGGTGTCGAAGACCTGAAGGATCTGAAGGTCGGCATGGTGCTCGAAGGCCGCGTGACCAACGTCGCCGCGTTCGGCGCGTTCGTCGATATCGGCGTGCACCAGGACGGCCTCGTCCACGTGTCCGCGCTGTCGCACACCTTCGTCAAGGATCCGCGCGATGCGGTGAAGGCCGGCGACATCGTGAAGGTGAAGGTCATGGAAGTAGACCTGCCGCGCAAGCGCATCGCGCTCAGCATGCGTCTCGACGACGTGCCGGGCGAAGCGCGCACCGGCCGTCCCGGCCAGCGCGATGAGGCGAACGCCGGCGGCAACCGCCGTGGTCCGGGTGGTGGCGGTGGCGGCCGTGGTCCGCAGGCACCGAAGGCCACGCCGGCACCGGCGAACAGCGCCTTCGCTGACGCGTTTTCGAAAGCGCTCAAGCGCTAACCCGTAGGAGCCCACCCTGTGGGCGACATCTTTCGCGTAAGAGCCACAGGCCCTGTGGCTCTTACGCGAACGGCGTCGCTCACAGGGTGAGCTCCTACGGCGTCTTTCTGCAAAAAACCTGCGGCGGCGCAGCATGCGCTGCCGTATGGCTTCGGCTACCGTAACGTTTCTCTAACGCCCCACACACGGAGTGATTCCAAATGCGTATTCGTCATCTTGCAGGCGCCATCGGTGCCGCCCTTCTGTTCAGTGCCGGGGCGCACGCCGACGGGTTCCAGCAGGTCGTCTCGTTCGGCGACAGCCTGAGCGATAACGGCAACGTCGCCATCCTTTCCGGCTCGCCGGTGGTCTCCCGCTTCACCACGAACCCGGGCACCGTCGCGGTCGAAAACATCGCCAAGTACTTCAACCTCAGCCTGACCCCGTCGCTGCAGGGTGGTACCGACTACGCCTTTGGTGGCGCGCGCGCGGGCGTGGCCAATCCGGTCCCGTCCACCGCGACCCAGATCCAGGGCTACCTGGCCGCCAACAACGGCAAGGCCGACCCGAACGCCCTGTACACCATGTGGATCGGCGCCAACGACATCCTGGCCGCCACCCAGAGCCCGGCGACCGCGCAGATCATCGTCGGCACCGCCGCCCAGCAGGAAGTCGGCCAGATCAAGGCACTGCAGGCCGCTGGCGCCAAGACCATCGTCGTCTTCAACCTGCCCGATATCGGCAAGACTCCGGCCGCTCAGGCCGCTGGCGCCGCCAACGCATCGAGCATCTCGTCGCTTTCGCTGATCTACAACGGCATCCTCTCGGGCGGCCTGGCCACGGCCAACAAGGGCATCGTGTCGATCGACACGTACTCGCTGCTCAACGAAGTCATCGCCAACCCGTCGGCTTACGGCTTCACCAACGTGACCGTCCCGGCCTGCACCACGGCCAGCTCGATCACCTGCTCGCCGGCTACGCTGCGCGATCCGAACGCGGCCGCCACCTACCTGTTCGCCGACGGCATCCACCCGACCACCGCCGCGCACGCACTGCTCAGCCAGTATGCGATCTCGGTGCTCCAGGCACCGCGCCAGATCTCGCTGCTCGGCGAAGCCGGCCTGGCTTCCGATGCCGCGCACATGCGCGCGCTACGTAACGAAATGATGGCCGACAACCTCGGCGCCGATTCGCGCTTCTTCGCATCGGTCGATTACGGCCAGCAGAACTACAAGGACACCGGCACCTCGCCGAAGACCGACAGCAACAACGTCAACCTCACCGTTGGCGCCGATGCCAAGATCAGCGAGAACTTCAACGCCGGCGTCGCCCTGGGTCTCACCCAGGCCAATGCTGATTTCAAGGGCGGTGGCGGCTACAAGATGCAGGACGTCGCCGGTACCGGTTACGCGTTCTACCACCAGGGTGGCGGCTACGTCGGCACGTTCGTCAGCTTCGGCCAGCTGAGCTTCACCGATATCGACCGCCGCATCGACCTGGGCGCAGCCCGCCGCACCGAATCCGGCAAGACCCAGGGTTCGCACGTGGGTGGCGGCCTCACCGGTGGCTGGTGGTTCGGCAACGAAACGCTGAAGACCGGTCCGTTCGTCACGGTGGAAGTGGAACAGCTCCGCGTGGACGGCTACAGCGAGCGCAACAACACCAGCACCGCGATGAGCTTTGGTCGCCAGGTGCGCAACGCCCGCATCGAAACCGGCGGCTGGCGCCTGCAGGGTTCGTGGGCCGCGGGTAACACCGTGGTGCATCCGTTCGCCGAAGTGGCGTACAACCACGATGGCCGCGCTGACGATCGCTACGTCACGGCCGGCCTCGTCAACATGAGCGGCAAGTTCGAGCTGCAGGGCTTCACGCCCGACAAGAACTGGGTCACCGCCGACGTCGGCGTCTCGGCCGACTTCAGCAAGAGCTGGAGCGGTTGGGCAAGCTACAGCGGCCGCTTCGGTGACGACAGCCAGCGCCTCAACAGCGTGAACCTGGGCCTGAAGCTGGCGTTCTAAGCCAGGGCACTACCGCTCGCATAAACAAAACGCCGGCATCTTGCCGGCGTTTTGCTTTGGAGGCTCACTTCGCCGCCGGCCACAAGCAGGCCGTGTGACGACTGTGGTCCAGAACGACATCGAACTGATGCAAGATGCCAGAACCCACCGTCCACGGTGGCGACGATCCATCGGGGTCGACGATGGAAAGCGGTACGGTCGCAGTGGTTCCATTTGCCGACACGTCGACCTTGCCCTGCAAAACCTCCATCGTCGACTCCCCCGTAACCTTGGTCACTCGCACCTGGACAGGCGTACTGCCCTTGCGCCACGACAGATCAGACGAGGCAAGCGCCAACGCACTGTTATTGCCGAGATCCAACGAGGCCAGCCGCTGCTCTCCAGCAATAGACGGCGACATGAGAACACCCGAGTCGTCCTGGAGGCCCGTGAAGTCGAGCTTATAAGTAAGCGGCGAGTCGCACCGCCCCGGCGATGCATCAAAGCTTACGGCCTTCGACGAAATGCGAGTGACCGACCCCATGCGCGCAAGCAGGTCCATGCCGAGCAGCGAGACATCGCCCGGTACCACGAGCATGCGCGCATGTTTTACCTCGAGGCCGGCAACGTTGAGTTGATCCACGTCGACAAGACCCACCGTACTGACGCTTCGGCCGCTAGGGTCCCTTGCGCGGATATGGGCCTCCGTGACCGGAAGACCCAGGCTGGCAGCGTCGGCACGTGACAACGCAGACGTCTGAACGCCCGTATCGAGCATCCAGTGCTGCACCTTTCCGTTCACTTCGACCTCGACAAACAACCTCTCACCGGGCGCGGTGATCTTGGCAGGGTCTGGTAGAAACCGGAGCGGCTGGCGGGTGGGACGCCATTGGATACTGGTCTTTGTTTCCGGCGCGCCAGAAAGGACAGCTCTCGCGATATCCAACTCGGACGTGCTCAGATGGGTTTGGCCCGTCGCTGCGCGGAGCGCGGGCGCCAGCCGATTCCAGCTATCGATGGTGGCTTGCGCCCATCCTTTCTGATCTCCCCTCATCAGGACGTTGCTGGCCCCGATCTCTGCGCAGACGAGTGCAATACTTGCCCCGCCACCTCCAGCTGCCATGGCATGATCGACGCAGTCCGCTGCAAGCCTGGCAGATCCGGTGAAATCCCCGTGCGCCCTGGCGATCAGCGCTTTTCCAACGTCGCCGTAGCCGGACGTCGTTGATGCTGCCGTTATCGACAACTTGTCGATATCACCATTAAGGGCAGCGGCCCGAATCGGGGAGTTGCTACCCGAGTCCACGTAAAGCACCGGCGCGGATTCCGATGCGCCGACGCTCGAAGGCCGCTCCCATTGCGCCACACTGAGGGATGGCACCAGTAAGAGAAGCGCGGCGGGCCAGTAAAAATGGATAGGCGATGTCATGCGAGAACACCTGCGCTTACAGAAGAGAACTGTGTAAAAAAAAACGCCGGCTTTCGCCGGCGCTTTTTTTGTATCACATAAAGGAGCGGCTTACTTCTTGCCGCCGGCCTTCGAGTACATGGCTTCAGCCTGGCTCTTCAGGCTGTTGGCGTCGGCTTCGCTGAGCTCGTCGACCTTGCTGCCGGCCTGGTTCTGCTTGAGCACGAGCTCGCCTGCATCGTTCCAGCCAGCGCGCTCGGTGGCGGTCGGCTTGCCGTCCTTGCTCGGCTTCTTCTCCTGCACGATGACCCACGGCTTACCGTTCTTGTAAGCGTAGTTCGTGGAGGTGAAGCCCTTATCGCCGTAATCGACCAGCTCGATCACGAACAGGACGTCGTTGCCCTTCTTGAAGATCTGCCAGCCGCGCGACTCGCCTTCCTTCAGCGCGGTGCCCTGGGTCATCTTCATGCCGCCAATGTTCTTCTTGACGGACTCGTAGCCGGCCAGCTCCTTCTCGCCCGGGGTGGCTTCACCGACGAGCTGGATGTTGGCAACGGCCTTGGCGCCCTTGGTGAGCACCGGGGTCTTCAGCGGCGACGAGTAGTGACGCTCGCCGTCCTGCAGGGACACCTCGACGATGTACATGTCGTTCGGATTGAGATCCGTGGCGTTGAAATCGAGCTGGAACTGCTGCGGCAGGGTCACCGGAGCGATCTGCTTGCTCGCGAGCGGCTGCGAACCGGCAGCCGAAACGTCGATCAGCTTGAGGTCGAGCTTGGCATCCGGCGAAAGCGTGGCGCCCGCGTCACGCAGGGTGACGGTGCCGGTCACGGCATTGGCGGGAGCGGCGGGAGCACTGTCGCCACCAGCGGCGGCCTGCTGGCCGTTGTTGTCCGAACCACCACCGCAGCCGGCGAGTGCCAGGGCGGAAACGGATGCGAGCGACAAGAGAATCCTGCGCATGGTCGAGCCTCGTTTGAAACGGAAAGGTGTGTGGGTCACGGAAGATACGCAAGCGCATGGCCCGCAAGGACTTCCGGGGGGAACTTGGGAGCATACCGGCAAAAACGGCTGTGGAAAAGTCAAGCGGCGCCCGCGACGAAGGGCTGGAAGCGCGAACCGCGCCGCATTCCCGAGCCGGTTCGTGCCGAAAATGCCAAGCCCATGTTTTTCCGCAGGTTTATGCCCATACCACTCAGAACCTGTTCCTCCCAAAAAAAACGCCACCCGGAGGTGGCGTCTTTCTGGAGAGGCCGCCATCCCGGGGGATGGCGGCTGGCAAACCGCTGCGACCTGATTAGAAGTCGTAGCTGATGCCGAAGCGAGCGTAACGCGGGGTGGTCTGGAACAAGGTGGTCTTGTAATCCGTTTCCACGGCACCGGTCTGACCAGCGTTCGGGCTGATCGCAAGCTTTTCGCGCTTGTTGAACACGTTGAACACCGACACCGTGAAGGCCAGCTTCTTGTCGGCCCACAGCGGACGGTACTCGGCGCTCAGGTCAACCAGGTACTGGAACGGCAGGTGGCCCTGTGCGCCCGGGGGCGACGGCTGACCGTAGCAGTAGTGGTAGTACGACTGGTAACCGGTCGGATCGGTCTGGTTGGCGCCGAAGTAGCCAAGGCAGTCCTTCGGAGCGCCCGACTGGATCGTCAGGTTACCCGAGACCAGGAACTCTTCGGTCAGCTGGTACGAACCATACGCCTTCAGCGTGTGGCGACGGCTGTTCGACAGATCGCCGTTCGAGTACTGCATGAGTTCCGGGAAGTCCCAGTCCACCGTCGCCGAGACGTCGGTCTGACCGATATCCGAACGCACCTGGCCTTCCGAGTTGCCGTAGCTCTTCGAGAACAGGTAGTCGACCTTGCCGTACCACTTACCATCGAACGGATGCTCGAGGTACATCTCGAGGCCGTAGTAGTTACGCTTCAGGTGCGGGAAGCCGAAGTCGGCGTTCGACACGTGGGCGGTGTAGTAGCCACCGGCGGTGTTCGGGACCAGGAAGTCCGAAGCGCGACCCGGGTTGAACAGGTAGCTGCCCTGGATGTCGTAGTCGCCGTTGCGCTTGGCGATGGTGTTCGGATCGACGCCCTGGTTGATGAGCGCGTTGTAGATGGCATCGGTATCCCCGGTGTCATCGATCGCGTTCTTCAGCTTGCGGACGGTCGCCTTCGCACCGTAGACCCACTTGTCGCCCAGGGTCTTGTCGAAGCCGAGGATGAACTCATCCTGGTATTCCGACTTGAGGCTGGTCGAGGCAGCGGTGTTCGGATCGCGGGTGAAGCCGTATTCGCGGTTGGCCGAGATCGGGCCGCCGGTGTACGTGTCGATCGGGGTCAGGCCGGTCGGCTGGCCGAGCGAATCGATACCCGTGTAGGTGAAGTACTCACGGGTGTACAGCGAGGAACCCGCCGAGCGCAGGGCCACGCTCGCCGGCAGGGCGAGGTAGTAACGGCCAGCGTTGGCGTAGATCTTCAGCGACGAGTCGCCGTTGACGTCCCAGGTAGCGCCGACGCGCGGAGCCCACTGCGGCTTGGTCAGCTTGAGGTAGGACTGGCCCTGGCCGTTGTAGTTGGTGAACTGGTCGTTGCGGATACCCAGCTTCACCAGCCAGCGGTCATTGACCTGCCAGGAGTCTTCGAGGTACTGGGCGCGCTGCTTCACGCGAGCCGAGGCCGTCGTCTGGTACTTGTACTGGTCGACGTAGTAGCCGTTCGCATTGCCCGGGCCGACGTAGCTGGTATCGCCCAGCTCGCCAACGATGTTCGAGCCCGGATCAACCTTGCCGTATTCCCAGGCATAACCCGGGCCGGAGGTGAACTGGCCGTCGTCGGTGTCACGCACGTCCTGGTTATCGATACCACCCGTGATGGTGTGGTCGCCGATGTGGTAGCTCAGGTCGATGCGCAGGTTGCGGTTGGTCGACTTGTGGGTCGGATCGTTCACGGCAGCCGACGGGTTGTCGTTCGTGATCGGGTTGCGACCATCAAGAACCGTCGGGTCCTGGTTGGTCGGCTTGAGGACGTGCGGATTATCGGAATCCGGCGTCGGGGTGTAGTACGTACCCTTCATCTTGCCGTAGGTGGCCGTCAGGGTCAGGTCGTCCGTGATGTAGCTGGTGTACTTGAACGAGTACAGGTCAGCGCCCTGCTTGTTGTTGACCGACGTATCCTTGCCGACCTTGGCACCACGGGTCAGGGTGGTGTAATCGAAGCCGTAAACGTTGGCGTCGTAGTTCTGCTTGTTCGAAGCGTAGGTGCCTTCGAGGATGTTGCTGTCGTTGATGTTCCAGTCCAACTTACCGTAGTACTTCGGGTTACGGTACGAGCGATCGTAGTAAGCCGGCGAGTCCTGGCTGGTATAGGTGTCCTGGTTGACCTTCTCCTGCTCAGCGGCGATGAAGAAGTACAGCTTGTCCTTGATCAGCGGACCACCCACGTAGGCCGACTCGACCTGACGCATCTGGGTGTCTTTCTTGTTGTAGTTGTACAGCTCGCCGGCGCTGGCGCCGTCGGAGTTCACCTGGTAGTGGTCGTTACCCGGGGTCGAACGGGTGCCGCGCGGCTCCCACAGCACCTGGGCGCCGAAGTGCCACTCGTTGGTGCCGCGCTTACCGACCTGCGAGATCACGCCACCGGCCGAACGGCCGTAGGCTGCGCCGTAACCACCGGCGAGGATTTCCTGCTGGTCGATCGCGCCGTACGGCAGGGTGATGCCGCCGAAGCCCGACAGCGGGTCGGTCGTGTTGAAGCCGTTGATGTAGTAGGCGTTTTCGGTAACCGAACCGCCACCGATCGAGACCAGGGCGTTACCGGTCGGGCCCTTGAAGTAACCGCTACCCGCGGTTGCGCCCGGCGCCAGCAGCGCGATGGCTTCGGCGGTGCGGCCCAGCGGCAGCTTGGCCAGCTGTTCCGAGGTGATGACGGTGCGCGAGTCGACCGTCGAAACGTCGACCGGCGGCAGCGAGTTGGCGGTAACGGTGACCGATTCCAGCGACTGGGCATTGCCAGCGGTGGCGGCGGCAGCGGCGAACGAAACGTCCGTACCCTTGCCGACGGTGAGGTTCACGCCCTTGCGGGAATCGACGACAGCGCCGTCACGCTTGAGGTTGACGTCGTACGCCGAACCGACCGGGAGGTTATCCAGGCGGAAACGGCCGTTGGCATCGACCGGCACTTCACGGTTGATACCACCAGCGCTCTTCACTTCGACGGTATCGCCCGGCTGGGCCGAACCGAAGAGGTAACCTGCGGTGGACTGAGCGAGGACGGCACCGGTGCCGCCCATGCCGATCGCGAGGGCAATGGCCAACGCGGAATGACGCAGGACCGAGCCCTGCCGGGTGATACGAGAACTCATGTGCAAATCTCCCCAGATCGGCCCCACGGGGGCCTGAAAACGTGCAAAACCAGCCAAAGGCCAGAAAAAGGGTTCGGCCTTGGGGTGCATGTTTTCGGGGGTGTTACATCCGCGTCACCTGCTCCTCCCAGAGTAGCGCCGCGGGCCCCACGAGACCTGCTCCCGACAAGTCCGACAACGTTATCCAGGCTGTTTTTCGCATCCACGAAAAACAAACCCAGATTTCGCCGAACCCGAATCTAGGCGGACGCGGTCCACCGTGTCAACAAATTATTTACACGGGGTGGGCGTTTTCTTGCCTCCCAGGTCACTGGAAGGGTCGGGGCCAAATCACGGATGGAGCAGGATTTTTCTTATGGGCCAATCGTTTTGCCGCAAAAAACGCCTCCCGCTCCCGCAAGGGAGGAGAGGCGATCTGGGGAGTTGCTGTGTCGCTTCGTCGGCCGGTTGGATGGGCCAGCCGCGGTGATCTAGTTGTTATTGGTTCGCATTCCCCCCGGGCCATGCCGGCCCGGGGGCACTTCGAGCAGCTTAGAAGTCGTAGCTGATGCCGAAGCGGGCGTAACGCGGGGTGGTCTGGTAGAGCGGCACGTCGTAACGGGCGTTCGGGCTGCGCGTGGAACCGCGGATCGGGTAGGTCTGCGTTTCCTTGCGCTCGTTCAGCAGGTTGAACACCGTGACGTTGAAGGCAAGCTTCTTGTCAGCCCACTCCGGACGGTATTCCACCGAGCCCGTGACCAGGTAGGTCCAGGGGTTGTGGCCCGCTGCACCCGGAGGCGACGGCTCGCCTTCGCACCAGTGGGAGTAGGAACCATAGCCGAGGTTCGGGTTGGTCTGGTTCGGGCCGTAGAAGCCAAGGCAGCTCTTCGGCGCACCCGATGCCACGTTGATGTTGGCCGAGACCAGCCACTCCGGAGCCAGCTGGTAGGAGCCGTAGATCTTGAACTGGTGCTTGCGGCTGTTAGCCAGTTCGCCATTGGCGTACTGCATGATTTCCGCGTAATCCCAGTCGACCGTCGCCGAGACCGTATCCTGGCGGATGTCCGAACGGACCTGGCCTTCCGAGTTGCCGTAGCTCTTCGAGAAGACGTAGTCGAAGCGCACCTGGTACACGCCATCCCAAGCGTGGTCGAGGTACAGCTCGAGGCCGTAGTAGCTACGCTTGTTGTGCGGGAACCCGAAGTCCTCGTTGTTCATGTCGACGCTGTAGTAGCCGCCGTTGGTGTTCGGGATCAGGAACGTGTTGGCGCGGCCCGGGTTGAACAGGTAGCTACCCTGGATATCGCCGATGGTGTCCGGATCAATACCCGAACGGATCATCTTGCGGGTGATGGCACCGGCATCGCCAACGTCATCGATCGAGTTACGCAGCTTGCGGACGGTGCCCTTGGCGCCGTAGGTCCACTTGTCGGTCAACGCCGCGTCGAAGCCGAGGATGAACTCATCCTGGTACTGCGATTTGATGTTGGTAGCGGCAGCGGTCTTCGGATCGCGCAGGATGCCGTACTCGCGGTTGGCCGAAATCGGGCCACCCGTGCTGCTCTCGATCGGGGTCAGGCCCTGCGGGATGCCGTTGGCATCGATGCCCGTGTAGTTGTAGTACTCGTTCGTGTAGAGCGAAGCACCGGCGGAACGCAGCGCGACGGTCGCCGGCAGCGCGAGGTAGTAACGACCCGCGTTGGCGTAGATCTTCAGCGAGGAGTCGCCGTTGACGTCCCAGGTGGCACCCAGGCGCGGCGCCCACTGCGGGGTCGTCAGGCGCAGGTACGGCTGGCTGTTGAGGTTGTAGTTGGTGAACTGGTCGTTACGGATACCGACCTTGACCATCCAGCGGTCGTTGACCTGCCAGGTGTCTTCGAGGTACTGGGCGCGCTGCGTCGTACGGACCGAAGCGGCCGTGTTGTAGAGGTAGCGCGACACCCAGTAGCCATCGCCAGCGGCCGGGCCCACATAGGCCTCGTCGCTCGGGGAGTCACCGATGATCGGCACGCCGGCATCCTGCTGGCCGTACTGCCAGGCATAGCCCGGGCCAGAGGTGTTCACGCCATCGTGCGTATCGCGAACGTTCTGGTTATCGATACCACCGACGATCGTGTGGTCACCGATGTGCCAGCTCAGGTCGACGCGCAGGTTGGTGTTGGTCGACTTGTGCTCCGGATCCGGGATCTGGGCCGACGGGTTACCGTTGGTGATCACGCCGCCACCGGTGTAGGCCGGGTTCTGGAACGTCGCACCGATGATGTTCGGCTGCGTCGTATCACCACCGACTGCGCTGTAGTACGTGCCCTTCATCTTGCCGTACAGAGCGGTAAGGGTCAGGTCATCGGTGATGTAGCTGGTGAACTTGGCGGTGTAGAGATCCGCACCCGACTTGTTCGGCGGCGCACCGGCGTGATCCTTGCCGGAGAAGTCACCCTTGGTGTGGGTGTCGTAATCGTAGTTGTAGATCGAGGCGTCGTAGTTCTGCTTGTTCGACGCGCCGGTCACTTCGAGGATGTTGCTGTCGTTGATGTTCCAGTCGATCTTGCCGTAGTACTTCGGGTTACGGTAAGAGGTCTTGTACACGAACGGAGCCGCGACGCTGGTGGTCTGCTGGCCTTCACGACGCTCCTGCTCGGCAGCGACGAAGATGTACAGGGTGTCCTTGATCAGCGGGCCGCCCGCGTAGGCCGACACCGTGGTGCGCCAGGACTTGTCATCCTTGTTCTCGTCGTACTCCTGGCCTGCGAGCGCGCCGATCTGACGGTAATAGTTGAACTGGTTGGCCTTGGTGCTCTTCGGCTCCCAGAGGACCTGTGCACCGAAGTGCCAGTCATTGGTGCCGCGCTTACCGATCTGCGAGATCACACCACCCGACGAACGGCCGTACGCTGCGCCGTAACCACCAGCGAGGATTTCCTGCTGGTCGATCGCGCCGTACGGCAGGGTGATACCACCGAAGCCGCTGAGCGGGTCGGTCGTGTTGAAGCCGTTCATGTAGTACGCGTTCTCGGTCACGGCACTGCCGGCGATCGAGACGAGCGCGTTACCGGTCGGGCCGGTGAAGAACGAGCTACCTGCCACGGCACCCGGTGCGAGCAGCGCGATGGCTTCGGCGGTGCGGGCCAGCGGCAGCTTATCGAGCTGCTGCGAGGTGATGACCGTGCGCGAGTCGACGGCGCTGACGTCGATCGACGGCAGGGCGTTGGCCGAAACGGTGACGCCTTCCAGGCTCGAAGCGTTCGCGGCGGTTGCGGTCGCGCCAGCGAACGAAACGTCCGTACCACCGCCGACGCGCAGGGTGACGTTGGAGCGCGTGTCGACCACGCCATCGCCCTGCTTCAGGGTGACGGTGTAGTTACCGACGGGCAGCTGGCCGATGGTGTAACGGCCCTGCTGGTCGACCGTAACGGTACGGCTGACGCCGGTGTCGCTGGTGGCGGTAACGGTCTGGCCGGCCGTAGCCGAACCGAACAGCGAGCCGCTGGTGGCCTGTGCGAGGACAACGCCCGGCGCGGCGGTGCCCATGGCGATGGCCAGGGCCAGCGCGGTGCGACGGCTGAGCACGCCGGCGCGAGAAATACGCGAATTCATGTAACAACTCTCCCCAGTGAAAAATCACTGCCGCAAAAACATGCGGCAAGCCGACCCCGACCCGGCATCTGCCAGGTGGCGAAAGAATCGGTGGTTAGAAATCCCCTTTAATCAACGACATCAATTCAATGATGCCGCTCCCCGAAACGCCACTTAACCGTGACGTACGTCATGTATACGTAAGAATTCACACCCGTACAACATGAAAATTTCACACATGCGGCACGCAGCCGCGATTCCTTACGTGACAGCTATTTGGTTCTTGCGAATCGCCTTTCGCAATCAAGGGCTTATTTCGCAGATAACTGACGCGTCAGGCTTTTTTACGAATTTTCCCTAAGAAAAATTCCTAAAAAAATTTGTCAGCGCCGAGTAGCTATCGTGCGTTCGCGCGGACTTTT
The DNA here is from genome assembly GCF_023078475.1 of Luteibacter aegosomaticola. Lineage (NCBI taxonomy): Bacteria > Pseudomonadati > Pseudomonadota > Gammaproteobacteria > Lysobacterales > Rhodanobacteraceae > Luteibacter > Luteibacter aegosomaticola. The sequence continues at coordinate 4,794,463 of NZ_CP095741.1, forward strand.
TTCGCCTCAGTGTGCGTGCCTGGTCGTCGCAAGAATCAGCGAAGTGGCCAAATTCATGCGAATCGGGGCGTCCGCAGCCGCCTGGTAGGCCCCCAGGCCCTCGGATCACACGACCTCAGAAACTTCTCAAACGAAAGGCCGTCGAAGGTATTTCCGTGTACACCGTAACGGCACTCGCGCGTTGTTGCGCTAAGACGCCGGGGGGCGGCTAAACCAAATAGAAGAGGTTCCATAGGCATGAACGACAATTCGAGGGGATCCATCCGCGCGGACGCGCCCGGGGGCGGCTTCGAGAGCGGACGCGCCGGTGGCGACGTGCCTGCGTCCTCCTTTGCGAGCCGGGTCCGTCAGGTCATCAAGTTGAACGGCAGCGTGAGCGATATCGCACGCCGCTGCGGCTTCTCAGAAGGCGTGGTGCGTAGCTGGCGCGATGGCAACACCGATCCGTCGCGTGGCCGCTGCGTGACCATGGCCAAGACCCTGGGCATTTCGTTGGTGTGGCTGGCCGCGGGCGAAGGCCCGATGATGCTGGACGGCACTTCCGAGGACGCCCTGGGCCGGACCGAGTCGTCGGAATCGCTGCGTAGCCGTGACGACCACCGCGAAGTGGCCGCCGCTCCGGCGCCGCTCGATCCGTCGCGCCTCGCCGCCGCCATGAAGCTGCTGCAGTCGGATATCGAGCTTGCAGGCCACCGGTTCTCGCCGGTTCGCCACGCTGACCTGGTCGCCGAGATGTACGCGATCCTGGGCCGCTCCAGCGAGCCGGAATACGCCGACCGCGTGATCGCGTTCCGTCGTACGGTGATGTCGCGTATTGGCGACGAGCCGAACGCGGCCGCGGCCTAAAAGAAAGAAGCCCGGCCTTTCGGCCGGGCTCTTCGCATCAAAGGCGGGAGATATCGGCGATGGCGCCGAATGCCGCCTTGAGCTGGGCTAGCAAGGCCAGCCGGTTGAAGCGTACGGCCGGGTTTTCCGCGTTCACGAGCACATCGTCGAAGAAGCGATCGACGGGTGCCTGCAACACCGAAAGACGAGCCAGCGTGCCCGTGTAGTCGGCGCGCGCCAGCAGTTCGCGCGTTTCGGCGCGGGCCGCATCCAGTGCGGCATGCAGGTCACGCTCGGCATCGAACTCGAAATGCACCGGGTCCACGTGGGCCGGGATCGGCGCCGCGTTCGGCTCTTCGGCCTGCTTGCGCAGGATGTTCGCCACGCGCTTGTTCGCGGCCGCGAGGCTGGCCGCCTCGGGACGCTGGGCGAAACCAGCAACCGCACGCAGGCGACGATCGAAGTCCGGCAAGGTGGCCGGAGCGACCGCCAGCACGGATTCGAACTGATCGGTGCTGAAGCCCTGCTCGGTGTAATAGCCACGCAGGCGCTCGAGCACGAAGTTGTTCACTTCATCGCCCAGCTCGCGGCGACGCGCACCGATATCCACGGCCGGCACCTTGCCATCCTTGCCCGGCTTCACGCCGGCCACGAACGCGGCTTCCGGCACCAGCTCGAACGCTTCGGTGAGGGCCGCGCGCAGGTCGATATCCAGGCTGCCTTCGATCAGGGTGCGGGCCAGGCCCAGGGCGGCGCGGCGCAGGGCGAACGGATCCTTGTTACCGCTGGGCTTCATGCCCACCGCGAAGATGCCGGCGAGCGTATCGAGGCGCTCGGCCACGGCGAGCACCTGGCCGACCTTGCCGGCGGCGATCGCATCGCCACCAAAGCGCGGCTGGTAGAAGCTATCCAGCGCATCGGCCACCTCGGCCGCGATGCCCTGGTGGGTCGCGTAGTAACGACCCATCACGCCCTGCAGCTCCGGGAACTCACCGACCATGCGGGTGAGCAGATCGCACTTGGCGAGCGCGGCGGCGTGCGTGGCCTGGCCAGCATCGACGCCGACCCGGTTAGCCACCACGCGGGCGAGCTCGGCTACGCGGACGGTCTTGTCCCACAGGCTGCCGAGGGATTGCTGGTAGGTGACGTTCTTCAGCGCGTCCTGGTAACCGGCCAGCGGCGTCTTGAGGTCTTCATCCCAGAAGAACTTGGCATCGGCGAAACGCGGGCGGATGACGCGCTCGTAGCCCTTGCGGATCTCCGCCGGATCGCGGCTTTCAATATTGGCGATACCGATGAAATGCTCGGTGAGCTTGCCCTGGGCGTCGAACACCGGCACGAACTTCTGGTTCGTTTCCATGGTGGTGACCAGCGCCTCGGGCGGCACTTCGAGGAAGGCGCGCTCGAACGTGCAGGCAATGCCCACCGGCCATTCGTTGAGGTTGGCGATTTCATCGAGCAGCGCGTCGGAAAGGCTCGGCGTACCACCGGTGGCCACGCGGGCCACTTCGGCACGGACGCGCTCGCGGCGCTCGGCCGGGTCGGCGATGACATAGGCCTTGCGCAGGGTTTCCAGCCACGCATCGGCGCTGGCGACGTCAACGGCCTGCGGATGATGGAAGCGGTGACCCAGGGTCTTGCGACCGCTCTTCAGGCCAAGCACTTCACCGTCGACCACGTCCGTGCCGTGCAGCATCAACAACGTGTGCACCGGGCGTACGAACGATTCCTCGCGGTTGCCCCAGCGCATGGCTTTGGGGATCGGCAGGCCCTTGAGGGCCTCGACCACGATCTCCTGCAGCAGCGCAGCCGTGGGCTGGCCCGCCTTCACGGCGCGAAAGACAAACCACGCGCCCTTGTCGGTTTCGAGCTTCTCCAGCGCCGAGACGTCGACGCCGCACGACTGGGCGAAGCCCACCAGCGCCTTCGACGGTTCGCCGTCGGCACCGATGCTGGCGTTCACGGCCGGGCCGCGACGCTCAACGTTCTGCTCAGGCTGCGCGACGGCCACCGCCGGGATGTAGACGGCGAGGCGGCGCGGCGAGGCGTAGGTCTTCGCCGCGGCGAAATCACCCGCGACGCCACGCTTTTCCAGGCCTTCGACGATGCCGCGCGCGAACGCGCCGGCCAGGTCATCGAGCGCCTTCGGCGGCAGTTCTTCGGTGCCAAGCTCGATGACGAGCGGCAGGCTCTTATCGGCCATGGACGGCCTCCTTGACGTTCTTCAGGCCGGGGAAACCCAGTTTCTCGCGCTGCGCCACGTAGGCCTCGGCCACGCTGCGGGCCAGGGTGCGTACGCGCAGGATGTAGCGCTGGCGCTCGGTCACGCTGATCGCGCGACGGGCATCCAGCAGGTTGAATGCGTGGCTGGCCTTGCAGACCTGCTCGTACGCAGGGAGCGGCAAGCCTGCTTCGATGAGCTTGGCGGCCTCGCCTTCACACACATCGAACCAGTGGAACAGCTCGGTGACGTTGGCGTGCTCGAAGTTGTAGGCGCTCTGTTCCACCTCGTTCTGGTGGAACACATCGCCGTAGGTAACCACGCCGTGCGGCGCGTGGGTCCAGACGATGTCGTAAATGCTGTCGACATTCTGCAGGTACATCACCAGGCGCTCGAGGCCGTAGGTGATCTCACCGGTGACGGGACGGCACTCCAGGCCGCCAGCCTGCTGGAAATAGGTGAACTGGGTGACTTCCATGCCGTTCAGCCACACTTCCCAGCCGAGGCCCCAGGCGCCGAGCGTCGGCGATTCCCAGTTGTCCTCGACAAAGCGCAGGTCATGCACGAGCGGATCGATACCCAGCGCCTTCAGCGAGCCGATATACAGCTCCAGGATGTTGTCCGGGTTCGGCTTCAGCACCACCTGATACTGGTAGTAGTGCTGCAGGCGATTCGGGTTTTCGCCGTAGCGGCCGTCGGTGGGGCGGCGGCAGGGCTGCACATAAGCGGCAGCCCAGGGCTCAGGCCCGAGCGAGCGGAGGAAAGTAGCCGGGTGGAATGTACCTGCGCCGACTTCGATATCGAGCGGCTGCACCAGCACGCAGCCCTGCTCCGCCCAATAGCGGTTCAAGGTCTGGATCACGTCTTGGAAGGTAGGCGCGGACATGGTTCCCGGGTCCTGGAGAAAGCGGGCTAGTATAACGGCGTAGCCTATTTACAGGGTTGGAGCACATGGCAGTCAATCCACAACATGCGACGCTGCTGGGCCGCCGGGGCCGGCTGGAGCTGGAAGAAGTACTGGCTTCGCTGGTGGTGGACGGGTACCTCACGGGCGAGGACGCCAAGCGTGTCCGCGGGGGCTCGCGCAGCGGCAAAAGCGCTATCGAGCTGCATCCGCTGGTACTCATTGCCAACAGCAAGCTCGAGAACCGGCGCGACCCGGGCCGGCCGCTGAGTGCCGAGCTTCTCGTGGAATGGCTGGCCGGCAAGGCCAACCTGCCCTACCTCAAGATCGATCCGATGAAGGTGAACGTGGCCCAGGTGACCCAGGTGGTCAGCAACGCCTACGCGCAACGCCATCGGATCCTGCCCGTGGCGGTAGCGCCGGGCGAGGTCACATTCGCCACCGCCGAACCTTTCGATGCAGGCTGGGCGCAGGACCTGGGCCACATGCTGCGGCGAGAGATCCGCCGCGTGGTCTCCAACCCGGTCGACATCAACCGCTACCTGCTCGAGTTCTATGGCGTGCAGCGCTCCATCCAGCTGGCGCAGGATGCCAAGGGCCAGGATGCGTCGTCGGCCAAGATCATCAACTTCGAGCAGCTGCTCGAACTCGGCAAGGGCGGCGAGCTAGGCGCGGATGATCGCCACGTCGTCCATATCGTGGATTGGCTGCTGCAGTACGCCTTTGAACAGCGCGCTTCGGATATCCATCTGGAGCCGCGCCGCGACGCTGGGCAGATGCGCTTCCGTATCGATGGCGTGATGCAGAAGGTGTTCGAACTGCCGCCGCCGGTGATGACCGCGGTCACCTCGCGTATCAAGATCCTCGCCCGCATGGATGTGGCCGAGAAGCGCCGCCCGCAGGATGGCCGCATCAAGACCCGATCGGCCGGCGGCCGCGAGGTGGAACTGCGTATTTCCACCATGCCCACCGCGTTCGGCGAGAAAGTGGTGATGCGTATCTTCGACCCCGATCTGGTGATGAAGGATTTCAGCCAGCTGGGTTTCGCGCCCGACGAGGACACGATCTGGCGTGCGATGGTGGAGCGGCCGCACGGCATCGTGCTGGTCACCGGCCCTACCGGTTCCGGCAAGACGACGACGCTGTATTCCACGCTCAAGCATCTCGCGCGGCCCGAGCTCAACGTCTGCACCGTGGAAGACCCGATCGAAATGGTCTCGCCGGAGCTCAACCAGATGCAGGTGCAGCCGGCGATCGATCTCGATTTCGCCGCGGGCGTGCGCACCCTGTTGCGCCAGGATCCGGACATCATCATGGTCGGCGAAATCCGCGACCTCGAAACCGCGCAGATGGCGGTGCAGGCCTCGCTGACTGGCCACATGGTGCTTTCCACCCTGCATACCAACGATTCGCCGAGCGCGGTCACGCGCTTGCTCGATCTGGGTGTGCCGCATTACCTCATCCAGTCCACGCTCGCCGGCGTGGTGGCGCAGCGCCTCGTCCGTACGCTCTGCCCGCACTGCAAGGCGCCGGCGGAACAGGATCCCGATGAGTGGCGCGTGCTCACGCATGGCTGGGATGTCCCCATGCCCGAGCGTGTGTTCACCCAGGTGGGTTGCCTTGAATGCCGCAAAACAGGCTTCCTCGGCCGAACCGGCGTCTACGAAATGATGCCGCTCTCGCCGCGCCTGCGTGCGCAGATCACCGCGCAGCTTGACCTGGCCCGGTTCAACGAGATGGCGCTGCGCGAAGGCATGAAGCCGCTGCGCATCTCGGCGGCAGCGCAGGTCGCCGCCGGGCTGACCACCGTACGTGAAGTGTTGAACGTTCTACCGCCCACCGATATTGATGAAACGTCGTAGCCCATGAAGCCTGTCCTTATCGTCCGCACGGGGCGCGCCCCGGATGTCATCAGCGCCCGCCACGGTGATTTTCCTCGCTGGTTCCAGCTGGGCCTGCGTCTGCGCCTGCCACGACTCCAGATCGTGGACGTGGAACGTGGTGATGCCCTGCCTGATCCGGATGAGATTTCGGGCGCGATCCTCACCGGTTCAGCGTCGATGGTGACGGAGCGCCTGCCATGGAGTGAGCGCACCGCGGGCTGGATCCGCGATGCGATGGATAACGATCTGCCCATGCTGGGTGTTTGCTACGGGCACCAGCTGATGTCGCACGCCCTGGGCGGGCGCGTGGATTACCTGCCGGGTGGCCGCGAGATGGGCACCGTGCCGTTGACCACGCACGAGCCAGCCGCGGCCGATGCGCTTGGCATCGCCTTGCCTTCGACGTTCCATGCGCACACCACCCACGAGCAGAGCGTGCTCGAACTACCGCGTGGCGCTGTGTCGCTAGCGAGTTCGGCCCGCGATCCGCACCATCTCGTCCGCTACGGGAAGCATGCGGTCAGCACGCAGTTCCATCCGGAGTTTTCTGCGGAAGTGATGCGCGCCTATATCCGCCGGAAACACGATGTGCTTGCGAGCGAAGGCACCCCGCCGGACGGGCTGCTCGCTGCCGTGGTGGCGACGCCGCACGCCACGCGCCTGCTGCAAGGTTTCGTGCGCACACACCTGGGTGTGGCCCGGGAGCCTTCAGCCGCGTAGGCGGCGCACGATCGCGCCGCGGGAAAACAGCGCGAACACGATACCGAACAGGAAGCCACCGATGTGGGTCCACCACACGACGGCGCCGTAGCTGGCGCCGGCGTAGCTAAAGAGCAACTGCACCAGAGCCCAAATACCGATGAGGACGAACGCGGGGACGCGTACGAATTCGAGGTACAGGCCCAACGGGACGACCAGGCCCAGGCGGGCGCGCGGAAACAGGGTGACGTAGGCACCGACCACCGCCGAGACCGCGCCGCTGCAACCGATGATGGGCACCCGCGAGCCCGTCAGCGAAATGGCACCGATGACGTTCGCGACGACACCGCCGAGCAGGAACAGCAGCAGGAACCGCGGTGAACCGAGGCTACGCTCTGCAGGCAGGCTGAAGATCACCAGGAACAACAGGTTGCTCATCAGGTGAAGCCAGCCGCCGTGGATGAAGATCGCGGTGAACAGGCGCAGCAGCGCCGGATCGCTCACCTGTTGCGGCAACGGAAGCCCGGTGCCAAACAAGTGCGCCGGCACCGTGCCCCACTGCGACATGATCGCCAGCCGCTGGGTATGCCCTGCCAGCGCCAGGCCGACGAAGATAACGACGCATACAACCACAATGAGAATCGTGGCCCAGCACAGCCGCGATCGGCGGCGCGTATCGACGTGGACAAACATGGTCAGGGAACGCCGCGGGCGAGATGCGGGCCATCGGCCTCGAGCGAGGAAAGCGCGAACATGGTTTCCGGGCCGACGACGCCATCGGCTGAGATACCGAAGCGCTGTTGCACATTACGCACACGCGTTTCCACGGTGCTATCGAACGTGCCCGGACCTGCGGTTTTAGCGTCGTTCGGCGACAGGTGCTGCGTAAGCCAGGCCATGCCTTCGCCGCTGTCGCCGCGTGACAACTTACCGGGCATGCTCGGGTCGATACGGAAGACCGCGTAGAAACGCCCCTTCCAGATACGTTCGAACGCGTCACGGGTCAACTCGACGTACTTGCCGCCGAGATAGAGCCGTACCGTGCCATCGCCCGCGCCCACCAGCAGGACTTGCTGCTTCGCGTGCGAGTCGTCCAGCTCGAGCACCAACGGACGATCGAAACGGCGCAACTGATCGAGCGTGCCGCGCCCGCTGACGCAGGCGAAACCCGGGAAAATCAGCGCGTCGCAATTCATGGCGTTCGCGACCGAGGTTTCCTTCGACGAGACCTGCCAGCGCGCAAGCAGCTCTCCCCAGACCCGGACCGCACCGGTGTCCGGTGGGGGCAGCGCATCCTGCAGTTTGGCGAGCGCTTGCTCGGGCGTCACTTCGACAAAGCTCTTGGGGCGTGACGGGCTGTGCCCGGTGAACACCCACACCGCGAAACCACCGACGAACACGATGGCGAGCATCGCGCCGATCGCCAGGATCGGCTTGCGATAGCGCCGGAGCCAGTAGCGGGCATATTGGGGAAGAACTTCCCGTGCGACGAAACCGAGCGCGCGCTCGCCGATGTTCTGCTCGCCGCGTTCAGCGGCGCGCTCCAGGGCACGATGCGCCAGGGCGTTCAGGCGCCCGGGATTGCCCTTGCCATCATCCCGCAGCGAGCGCAGGCCGAGGCGGCTGAACGGCATTTGGGCGCTGCCGGCGATGTGGAGGCGATGGCGTACGTAGCGCTCACTTTCCTCGGCGTTGAGCGGATTTAGCGGCAAACGGCTGCGCACGTGCCGGCCAAGCGCTGGCGCACCGGGACCGGTCAGCGCGAGCCGGTCGCGTAGTTCGGGGAGGCCGGCAAGCACCATATGGAAGGGCGCCTGGGCTTTCCCGCTAGCCACATAAAGGCGCTCGAGAATGGCCAGGGCCTCTTCATCCAGTTCGTCCGCATCGTCCAGGATCAGCAGGAAACGATGGTTCACGTGGTGCGCCAGGCGGCCAAGGCCGGCGGCCAGGCCATCGACCAGATGCGCTTCGGTATTGGCATCGACGCTGAGAGGCAGCGGCAGGCCGAAGCCGGCGTACATCGAGCGGAGCCATGCGACGGTTTCCAGCGCGTAATCGCCGGCGCCATGCCTGACGACGCGCACCCCATGCTGGGGTGCGTCCGCCTCGATGAGCATGCAGAGCAATGATTTGCCGATGCCAGCCTCGCCAGTGACCAGCGTGACGCTGTGGTCGCTGGCCCCGAGCTCGTATTCGACGTGCGCAAGGATCTCCCGCTCGCGCGCAAACAGGCACGCGAAGCGCGGATCCGGTGCGTCGCCAAATGGCGGCTCGCGAAGCCCAAAGGTCTGTAGATACATAGGCCTAGAGTAGCCGATGTGGCTGCGATTTCGGATTTTGGACAAAGAAAAAACCCGGTCTCGAATGAGACCGGGTTTTTGGGATAAAGCCCCTGGCGGTGACCTACTCTTGCATGGCTTGAGCCACACTACCATCGGCGCATGCGCGTTTCACTTCTGAGTTCGGGATGGGATCAGGTGGTACCACGCCGCTATAGCCGCCAGGGAAGGGGTGGGAGCAGCGCATTGAGCGCCGGCTCCACAGAGGGTGTAAACGAGTGACAAGCGTCCGGGATGAAACGGACCGAGCTTGAAGAGTTAAGACGGTGAAGCGTCTTGGGGTTATATGGTCAAGCCTCACGGCTCATTAGTACACGTAAGCTCAATGCATTGCTGCACTTCCACACCGTGCCTATCAACCACCTAGTCTTGATGGTGCCTTAAGGAGAGTCTAGCTCTCGGGAGATCTCATCTTGAGGCGCGCTTCCCGCTTAGATGCTTTCAGCGGTTATCGCTTCCGTTCGTAGCTACCGGGCAATGCCATGGGCATGACAACCCGAACACCAGCGGAACGTCCACTCCGGTCCTCTCGTACTAGGAGCAGCCCCTCTCAAATCTCCAACGCCCACGACAGATAGGGACCGAACTGTCTCACGACGTTCTGAACCCAGCTCGCGTACCACTTTAAATGGCGAACAGCCATACCCTTGGGACCGGCTACAGCCCCAGGATGTGATGAGCCGACATCGAGGTGCCAAACACCGCCGTCGATATGAACTCTTGGGCGGTATCAGCCTGTTATCCCCGGAGTACCTTTTATCCGTTGAGCGATGGCCCTTCCATACAGAACCACCGGATCACTAAGACCTACTTTCGTACCTGCTTGATCCGTCGATCTCGCAGTCAAGCACGCTTATGCCTTTGCACACAGTGCGCGATGTCCGACCGCGCTGAGCGTACCTTCGTGCTCCTCCGTTACTCTTTGGGAGGAGACCGCCCCAGTCAAACTACCCACCATACACGGTCCCCGATCCGGATTACGGACCTAGGTTAGAACGTCAAGCACTTCAGGGTGGTATTTCAAGGATGGCTCCACCGAAACTAGCGTCTCGGTTTCATAGCCTCCCACCTATCCTACACAGAAGAACTCAACGTTCAGTGTAAAGCTATAGTAAAGGTTCACGGGGTCTTTCCGTCTTGCCGCGGGAACGCTGCATCTTCACAGCGATTTCAATTTCACTGAGTCTCGGGTGGAGACAGCGCCGCTGTCGTTACGCCATTCGTGCAGGTCGGAACTTACCCGACAAGGAATTTCGCTACCTTAGGACCGTTATAGTTACGGCCGCCGTTTACTGGGGCTTCGATCAAGAGCTTCGCCTTGCGGCTGACCCCATCAATTAACCTTCCAGCACCGGGCAGGCGTCACACCCTATACGTCCACTTTCGTGTTTGCAGAGTGCTGTGTTTTTGATAAACAGTCGCAGCGGCCAGGTTACTGCGACCCTTCGATGCTCAGTCACGCACGTGACCACACCAAAGGGCGCACCTTCTCCCGAAGTTACGGTGCCATTTTGCCTAGTTCCTTCACCCGAGTTCTCTCAAGCGCCTTGGGATTCTCACCCTGCCTACCAGTGTCGGTTTACGGTACGGTTTTTCTACAGCTGAAGCTTAGTGGCTTTTCCTGGAAGCGTGGTCTCAGTCACTTCGTCCTCATAGGACTCGTCTCG
>NZ_CP095741.1:4810000-5091598 GCF_023078475.1 Luteibacter aegosomaticola
GAAGCCCGCCTTGATCCGCAGGGGGCGGCCGGTCTTGAGGCGCGCCTCGAGATCTTCCTTCTTGATGATTTCATCGGCCCCGCGCGCGATCAGCGCCAGCGACTGCTCCAGGTCGTTCATGCTTGCTCTCTTCTTTACGTACGTATGTATGGGTTTCGCAAGTTCACAAATGTATGTGAAGGATGCGTGGCGGTTAATTGTGCGTTAACCGCGAGTTGCGATGCAAAGCCTTGATGTGAAAGGCGTTGACGTCTTTTGCACGAGGCCGTTATGGTACGCGACAACACGGGGCGAGCGGATACAAGAAAGACAATGGTGGATGAGATTCGAGGCGCGCAACACAGCGCGCGTAAGCAAGCGATTCGTCGCAAGGCGCAGCGTCGCCACTCCCACTTCTATGACAATCGTGCGGCGCACTGGTCCTTCAGTCGCAACGCGTCGTCGGAACCGCTGAGCTGGTCGCGCGAGCGCTGGATCCTCGCGGGCACCGCGTTCCTGCTTGTCATTCTTTCCGCCCTGGTCATCCCCGCGTGGGCCGGTGCGATGAAGTCGCCCAAGATCACCTCGGCCACGCCTGTCGCGCACAACGTCGTGTCGCTCGCCGTGCCGAAGATGGATCCCGCCACCGTGAAGCCGCTCGCCCCGGCGGAAGAGTGGCAGACCGTACAGGTCGAAGCCGGCCAAACGCTCGCCGACATCTTCCTGGCGCAAGGCCTGAACATGACCGACCTGCAGCACGTCATCGACGGCGCGGGCGGCACCAAGGTGTTCCACCAGATCAAGCCGGGCCAGGAGTTCCAGTTCCTGATCGGCGCCGACCACGTATTGAAGGGTGTGCGCTTCGACCAGGATGAAGCCACCATCGCCACGCTGCGCCTCGATGGCGATGCGGCGAAGGTCACCACCCAGGTGCGCGACGTGCAGCGCCGCGAGCACATCGCCCACGGCCTTATCGATGGCTCGCTGTTCGCCGCCGCGTCCAAGGCCGGCATGAGCAACGCGATGGTCCTGAAGCTCGCCGAAGCGTTCAAGTACGACATCGACTTCGTGCAGGACCTGCGCGTTGGCGATAGCTTCACCGTGATCTACGACGATGTGTACAGCGACGGCTCGTACCTGCGCGAAGGCGATATCGTCGCCGCCGAGTTCGTGAACCAGGGCAAGCGCTACACCGCGTATCGCTACAAGAGCGCGGATGGCAAGGTCGGCTACTTCAGCGAAGAAGGCCGCCCGCTCGCCGGCTCCTTCCTGCGCATCCCGGTCGACTTCACCCGCATCTCCTCGCAGTTCAGCGCAGGCCGCATGCACCCGATCCTGGGCAAGATGCGCGCGCACAAGGGCGTTGATTACGCCGCACCCACCGGCACGCCGATCCACGCCGCCGGCGATGGCGTCATCAAGTTCCGCGGCTGGATGAATGGCTACGGCAACTTCGTGATCATCCAGCACAACGGCACCATCAGCACGGCCTATGGCCACATGTCGCGCTTCGCCAACCTGCGCGTCGGCCAGCACGTGAGCCAGGGTGCCACCATCGGCTTCGTCGGCATGACCGGCCTGGCCACCGGCCCGCACCTGCACTACGAATTCCGCGTCAACAACGTGCAGCGCGATCCGCAGACGGTGACCCTGCCGAAGCCGGAGCCGCTGCCGGCCGCGCAGCTGGCGAAGTTCAAGAAGGAAGTGGTCGGCCCGCAGCTCGCCCGCCTCAACCAGCTCGACAGCAACTACAAGCTGGCCAGCGCCAAGAGCGGCACCACCTCGAGCGACGACTAAACGTGCCCCATGTTTCCGATGGCCTTTACCTTGGCCTGATCTCGGGTACCAGCGCGGACGGCATCGATGCCGCGCTGGTCCGCTTCACCGACACCCGCCCCGCGCTCGTCGCGGGGCTTGTGCATCCGTGGGATGAAAAACTGCGCCAGCGCATCCTTGCCGTGGCGCAGGATGAAGAACGCCTGGATCTCGACGGCTACGGCCAGCTCGATGTCGCCGTCGCGCGCGCCTTCGCCGATGCCGCCACGGCGGTGCTCGCGCAGGCCGGCGTGCGTGCGGGCGATGTGCGCGCCATCGGCTCGCACGGCCAGACGATCCGCCACCGCCCTGACGGCGAATACCCGTTCACCCTGCAGATCGGCGACCCCTCGGTGATCGCCGAGCGCACCCGCATCGACACGATTGGTGACTTCCGCCGCCCCGACGTCGCTGCTGGCGGCCAGGGCGCGCCACTGGTGCCCGCGTTCCACGCGACGGTGTTGCGCCCGGACAGCGGTGCGCGAGTCGTCCTGAACCTGGGCGGCATCGCCAACGTCACCCGGCTCACGCCCGACGGCAATGTCACCGGTTTCGACACGGGCCCGGCGAACGGCCTGATGGATGCGTGGTGCCTGCGCCACAAGGGCGAACCGTTCGATCGCGATGGGATGTTCGCCGCGGCGGGCACGATTGATCCGGACCTGCTCGCCGAATTGCTCGACGATGCCTACTTCCTGCTGCCGCCACCCAAGAGCACCGGGCGCGAACACTTCCATCTCGCGTGGCTCGATGCCCACCCGCGCGTCGCCGAGCTTTCAACGGAAGACGTGCAGGCAACGCTCATGGCGCTCAGCGCGGTATCCATCACCGATGCCATCCGCCAGCACGCGGCTGACGCGACCGATGTGGTGGCCTGCGGTGGCGGCGTGCACAACGCCGGATTGATGCATGCACTCGAGAGCCGCCTCGAAGGTCGCACGCTGCACTCAAGCACAGCCTTCGGCATCGATCCGGACTTCATGGAAGCCATGGGCTTTGCGTGGCTCGCGTTCCGCCGCTTGCGCGGCGAACCGGGCAACCTGCCCGCCGTCACCGGCGCGCATGGTCCGCGATTGCTCGGCGCCCTGTACGCCGCCCCCTGATAACGCGCGCTACCGCAGTTCTTCGGTAGCGTTGCGATCGTAAGATTTTGCTGCTTCGGAAAGTGACGCGGGCGAGGCCTGCGACAGAGCCGCAAGCGCTTCCTGGAACGCAGCCTGCTCGTCGGCATCCCACGCACCCGTGAGGTGTGCGATATCGCCTGGCTCAAGCAATAGCTCGTTAAACACGTCGCCCGGACTCAAGCCGAGCCCGTACCGCAACGCGTGCAGTATCACTTCGTTGATCGACCAGCGGCGTTCCCGAGCGAGCTGCTTGATACGCTCGGCCATCTGCTCGTCGATATGTCGCACCACGATATCCGGCACGTGCGTAACCTCCTTCGCGCATGCCCCCTGTGCCGGCGATCTTACACAGAATCGGCGGGGGCGCGCATATTGGCCGGGCGGCCTATTCCTCGGTCGCAGACGGCATGGGCAAGCCACGCCACAACACGGCGAGGACGGCGAGACAAGGCACGATAGACAATGTGCTCACCACGAACAGTGCGGTGTAGCCCGAATCCTTCACCAGGAAGCCGGAAAAACCACCCAGCAGCTTGCCGGGCAGGTTGGCCAGCGCGCTGAGGAGCGCGTACTGCGTCGCGGTGAAGCGCCGGTTCACCAGCCCCGACATGAAAGCGACGAGCACGGGTCCCGCAAAGCCCTGGGCAAAGTTGTCGCCCGAGAGCGTCGCCACGAACGCCCATGTCTCGCCCGGATTTTTTGACATGAGCAGGTAAAGCATGTTCGACAGCGCGACGCCAATGGCCGAAACCACCAGCAGGCGGCGCATATCGAACCGGGTCACCGCCCAGCCGCCGAGCAACGCGCCCACGATGCCGACGACCACGCCATACACCTTGGACACTTCCGCGATCTGCGTCTTGGTGAAGCCCGCATCGAGGTAGAACGGATAGGCCATGACGCCAAGCATCTGGTCGGGCAGGCGGAACAGCGCCACGAACAACAGCAACCCAAGCGCCAGCCCCACGCCATAGCGGGCGAAGAAATCGCGGAACGGGCCGATGAAGCTTTCCTGCACGGCGACCGACAGCGGCACGCGCTCACGCACGCGGTGTTCCGGCTCTCGCGCCACCAGCACCGTCACCACGGGGATCAGCAGCAGCACGCAGATGGCCATGTAGCCCTTCTGCCACCCCAGCGCGTCGGCCACGATAAGGATGCCCGCGCCACCCGCGATCAGGCCCAGGCGGTAGCCCAGCGTATAGGTGGCGGCGAGCGCACCCTGAGCTTCCGGCGGTGCAATTTCCACACGGTATGCATCGACGGCGATATCGACCGTGGCGCCCGCGAATGCGGCGAGCAGGGTCATGCCAAGGAACTTCTCCAGCGACTCGGAGGGCGGCATCGAGGCCATGCCGAACAAGCCGACAGCCAGCAGCAGCAAGGCGAACAGCAGCCAGCCGCGACGCTGGCCAAGGCGGCAGAACAACGGCAGGCGCAGCTTGTCGACCGCGGGCGCCCACAGGAACTTGAAGTTATAGGCGAAGGTGACAAAGCTCGCGACGCCAATGGCGCCGTAATCGACACCTGATTCTTTCAGCCACGCGGAAAGCGTGTTGCCCACCAGCAGGAACGGCAGCCCCGAGGCCAGGCCCAGGAAGAGCATGACCACCGAGCCCGGCTGGGCAAACGCGGAGAACAACCCGCGCCAGCCCTTGTAGCGCGCCTTCTCCTGCGCTTGGCTCACTCGGCGTAGTCCACGGTGAACGGGGCATGGTCAGAGAAGCGCTCGTCGCGGTAGATGGAGCAATCGCGCAGGCGGTCGCGCAGGCCCGGCGTGACGATCTGGTAATCGATGCGCCAACCCACGTTGTTCGCGCGCGCCTGGCCGCGGTTGCTCCACCAGGTGTACTCGACCGCATCGGGCTTGAGCGCGCGGAAGCTATCCACCCAGCCGATCTCCTGGAAGAGCAGATCGAGCCATGCACGCTCCTCGGGCAGGCAGCCGGAGTTCTTCTGGTTCGAGGTCCAGTTCTTGATGTCGTTCTTCGTGTGGACGATGTTCCAGTCACCACACAGCACGTACTCGCGGCCGCTGGCGGCCCACTCACGGAAGATGGGTGTGAGCCACTCCATGATCCGGAACTTGTACTGCTGGCGTTCGTCGCCCGACGAACCCGACGGAATATAGAACGAGACCACGCTGAGATTGCCGTAGCGCGCCTCGATATAGCGGCCCTCGCAATCGAAATCCTCGCGGCCCAGCGACGTGCGGACTTCGTCCGGCTCGCGCTTCGAATAAATGGCCACGCCGCTGTAGCCCTTTTTGCTGCGGGCATCGTGATAGAAGCAGTGATGGCCGTCCGGGCGGAACATCGGATCGGTCAGCTGCGCTTCCTGCGCCTTGGTTTCCTGCAGGCAGACGACGTCGGCGTCCTGCTTGCGGAGCCACTCGAACACACCCTTGGTGGCGGCGGAACGAATGCCGTTGGCGTTCAGCGAAATGATGCGCATGGGATCTCGGGTCGATAAGCGATGGGCCCATGATAGCAACCGGGGCGCACCCGGGCGTCGCGCGGTACCATGGCCGCCTTTGCTTTCACCGGGAACCTACCGCCGTGCACGATTACCAGCGCGAATTCATCGAGCTCACGCTCGCCCGCGACGTCCTCCGCTTCGGCGAGTTCACCCTCAAATCCGGCCGTACCAGCCCGTACTTCTTCAACATGGGCCGGATCGATTCCGGCGCGGCCCTCGCGCGCCTCGGCCGCTCGTACGCGGCTGCCGCCGTCCGCTCGGGCGTGGCGTTCGACATGCTGTTCGGGCCGGCCTATAAGGGCATCGCGCTGGCCGCGGCTACCGCGATCGCGCTGGCCGACACCCAGGACCGCGACGTGCCGTGGGCGTACAACCGCAAGGAAGCCAAGGACCATGGCGAAGGTGGCACCCTGGTCGGCGCCCCGCTCAAGGGCCGCGTCCTTATCGTTGATGATGTGATGACCGCCGGCACGGCCGTGCGCGAATCGCTGGAACTCATCCGCGCCCAGGGCGCCGAGCCGGCCGGCGTGCTGATCGCGCTCGACCGCCAGGAACGTGGCCAGGGCGAGCTCTCGGCGGCCCAGGAAGTGGCAGCCCAGTTCGGGATCCCCGTTATCGCCATCGCCAGCCTGGCCGACGTGCTCACCTACGCCGGGGAGCGCACCGAACTCGCCGCGGAACACGAGCGCCTGCTCGCTTATCGCGCGCAATATGGCGTGAAGGCCTGACAAAACCCACGACCGCGTCACGCGCCACATCCTGCCGTTGCCGTTCGTGCGCCGAACCCAGCGGCAGGCTGGCTATACTCCGGGCTCAGGAGGGGAAACCAATGCGAGCAGTGCGTTTTATCCTGGCGGGAGCGGTGGCAATCATGGCCACGTCCGCCGCCATCGCCCAAAAGTCTGACCGGAACGCGAACGCCTACCGGTATCGCTGGAAGGACGCCTCCGGGCAGTCCAATTTCAGCGACAGCCTCACCACCGAGGCGCTGAAGGCCGGTTACGACGTCGTCAATTCACGCGGCATGGTCGTCCAGCACGTCAATCGCCAGCTGACGGTCGATGAGAAGGCCGCGGCCAAGAAAGTCGCCGACCAGCAAGCCGCCGCGCAGGCCGTGATCGACCAGCGCAAGCGTGATGACGCGCAGATGCTCAACGCTTACCCGACGGAGCAGGCGTTCACCGCCGCCAAGCAGTCGCAGGTCGACAACGCCCACCAGACGGCGGAGACCACGCGCTTCAGCCTGCAGGGGCAGGAGAAGACCCTGGCCGACCTGCTGAACCGGGCTGGCGACATGGAGCGCGCCAAGCAGCCCGTGCCCCCGTATCTCACCACCCGCATCGGCGAACAGCGCAATACCGTGGCCGAGCTACGGGCGACGCTGCAGCGCCAGCAGGCGGCGGAAGCGGCTGCCAAGACCAACATGGATAGCGAAGTGCAGCGCTACCGCCAGCTGCGCGCCGCCAACGCCAACGGCGGCTGATTGCCGCCGCCCGCGCCGGTCAGACGCGTTCCGGTCAGAACGGCATCTGCAGCTTCGCGTCCACGGCGTGGAGCTGCAGACGGAACGCCTGCTTCACCCGCTCCAGGGCCTTGGCGCTATCGGCGTCGAAACGGAACACCAGCGCAGGCGAGGTGTTCGACGCACGGACCAGCCCCCACCCATCCGGCCAATCGGCACGCACGCCGTCGAGCGTGGTGATGCGCGCGTCATCGAACGTCGCCTTCGCCCGGAATGCCTCCATGAAGCGCGCGGACGCGCCTTCCGGCATGGGCAAGCGAATTTCAGGCGTCGATACGCTCTTCGGCAACGTCTCGAAGATTTCCGATGGCGAGCGGTCCTCGAGATCGGCCGCCAGGAGCTCCATCAGGCGCGCTGCGGCGTAGATGCCATCGTCGAAGCCATACCAGCGGTTGTTGTCCGCGAAGAAGAAGTGGCCGCTCATTTCACCGGCCAGTGCCGCGCCGGTTTCGCGCATCTTCGCCTTGATCAGCGAATGCCCGGTGCGCCACATCATCGGCACGCCCGCGGCATCCTGGATCACCTTGCGCAGGTGGCCGGTGCACTTCACATCGTAGATCACGGTGGCACCGGGATTGCGGGCCAGCACGTCCTGCGCGTAAAGCATCAACAGGCGGTCGGGGTAGATGATTTCGCCCGACGGCGTCACCACGCCAAGCCGGTCGCCATCGCCATCAAAGGCGATGCCGAGGTCCGCGCCAATAGTGTGCACGGCGGCAATCAGGTCGCCGAGGTTGCGTGGATCCGACGGGTCGGGGTGATGGTTCGGGAAGCGGCCATCCACGTCGCAGTACAGCGGCACCACCTCGCAACCGACCTCTTCGAGGACACGCGGCGCCACCGCACCGGCCGCGCCGTTGCCCGCATCCACGACGATCTTGAGCCGGCGCTGCGTTGAGACGTCATCGGCGACGCGGTTTACGTAGGCGTCGAGCACCGATTGCTCGCGCCAGCTGCCGTGGCCGCCGGTCGGCAACCCACCGGCGACGATGCGCCGGTAAAGGTCGGCGATCGCGTCTTCGGCCAGGGTTTCACCGCCCACCACGATCTTGAAGCCATTGTAGTCGGGCGGATTATGGCTGCCCGTCACGGCCACGCCGCAGCCCGTCCCAAGCTGGTAGCAGGCGAAGTAGACGAGCGGCGTCGGCACCGCGCCAAGGTCGATCACATCAATGCCCGCATCGCGCAGGCCATCCATCAGTGCGCCACCCAACTCCGGGCCGGACAGGCGGCCATCGCGTCCCACCACGATCTCGGGCAGGCCACGTTCGCGCATCACCGCGCCAATCGCCTGGCCAATCTGCCGTGCGGTATCGGCCGTCAACGTCTTACCGACCACACCGCGAATGTCGTAGGCACGGAAGATGGCCGGATCCACGGGCGCGGCGGCGGCCTGTGCCGGTACCGGCGCGGCTCGCTCGAGCGTCGGCCGCGCGGCAACCGCATCGCCCTGTGCCGGCGAAGGCGGCAGGCGCGGCTTGCGCTGCACATCCGCCACCAGGATCTCCTTTTCCTCGGGGGCTTCTTCGACCACGGGTGCCGCCCGGCTGCGCGACCAGAGCAGGAAAGCACCGCCACCCAGGCCGACCAGCGCCAGTAGCGCTGCCAGCACTTCCGAATGCGGAATAACGATGAACGCTCGCGGCATGGCCGCGAACACGTAGAGCGCCGCGCCCTCCACACGCAGGCCCTGGCTACCGAGTTCACCGCTGTGACGGCCTTCGGCGATCAGGCTGAGGCTATCCGGGCCATCACCCTGGCGAAGTTCAAGCCGCCCGCCGTGAGGCGAGATGGCCGCGAACCGGTTGGCAAACCCCTCGAACGGGTACTCCAGCCACGCCCAGGCGCGCAACGCACCGCCAGCCTGGATCGGCTCGACGACACTGAGCCGGCGCTTCCCGTCACTGGTCTGCGTACTAGCGGGCGGCGGCTCGCTGGCACTGAGCGCGGCCATGAGCTGGGCCGCCTTGGCGTAACCAAACTCGCGGTAATTCGCGCGGACGACTTCATCCAGGCCCGGGCTATACACCTCGACCGCCACGGCGGAAGGCAACAACGCGTGGAGCCGGGCCGAAGCGGCCGCATGGTCATCGATGCCGGCAAGCAAGGTCGGGTCGTTTAGCGCAGCGAGAAAGGGCTTGCGCAGCCCCGCGTATTCCGCCGAAAGCTGGCGCGCCGCCTCTGCCTGCGAGGCGCGGACGTCCGCCGCCGCGCTCTCCTCATCGGCGATCAGCCACGCCTGCCAGGCGCAAAAAGCGCCCGCGGCAAGCAGTACGGTGGCTCCCACTAACGTGAGCAGCTTCCGTACATCGACGCGAGGCCCCCGCCCCACCCCTCTCGCTATCCCAGCCATGTTGCCCCTTACCCTTCCGGAGTATCAGTTGACGCCGGTGGACCCAAAACCGCCCTCACCCCGGCGCGACGGTGTGAACCCGTCGACGACGCGCAAACGCGCCCGCCCGACCGGCACCAGCAATAATTGCGCAATCCGGTCCCCCGGTGCGATGGTCAAATCGGCAGTTCCGCGATTCCATGCCGAAATCATGAGCGGTCCCTGGTAATCCGCATCGATAACACCCACCAGGTTGCCCATGACGAGCCCCTGCTTATGGCCGAGGCCCGAGCGCGGCACGATCAGAGCACACCAGGCGGGGTCGCCGATGTGAATGGCCATACCGGTCGGCACCAGGACGCTTTCACCGGGCTTGAGCGTGATGGGCGCCTCCACGGCAGCCCGCAGGTCCATGCCAGCGCTGCCGTCGGTGGCAGGTTCCGGCAGCGGGATGCTGTCGCCCAGGCGGGCGTCGAGCACCTTGAGTTCAATGTCGATCAAGAGCGGATTCCATGGGTAGCAAGGAAGCGATCGGCCACGTGAGCCATGAGCTGGCGCGCGAGGTCCGTCTTCGGTGCCTGGGCCAGCGACGCGTCGCCATCGGCCCAGAAGAGATGTAGCGCGTTATCGGCCACTTCGAAGCCACGGCCGCCACCCACGTCGTTGGCGGCGATCATGTCCAGGCCCTTCCGCGCCAGCTTGTCGCGCGCATAGTCCGCCACGTCGCGGGTTTCCGCGGCAAAGCCGACGAGAAACGGGTGCTGCGGCCGCGCGGCCAGCGAGCCAATGATGTCGGGGTTCTCGGCAAGCTCCAGGCGCAGCGGCTCGCCACCGGCCTTCTTGAGCTTGTGCTCGGCGATACCCGCCGGACGGTAATCCCCGACGGCTGCCGCACCGATATAGATATCCGCACCGTCGCTCGCAGCCAGCACGGCTTCGTGCATCTGCCGGGCGCTGCGCACATCGATGCGCCGTACACCAGGCGGCGTCGGCAAGGCGACCGGACCGGCCACGAGGGTCACCTCGGCGCCGGCATCGCGTGCGGCGGCCGCGACGGCAAAACCCATCCGGCCGGAGCTGCGGTTGCCGATAAAGCGCACCGGGTCGATGTCTTCATACGTCGGGCCCGCGCTCACCACCACATGGCGGCCTCGCAGCCGCTGCTCGCCGAACGATGCGACCAGGATGTCCCGCAGCTCATGCGGTTCGAGCATGCGGCCCGAGCCAATGTCGCCACAGGCCTGGTCGCCGTCGGCGGGGCCGAGCACCTGGACGCCACGCACGCGCAACGTACCGATGTTGGCCTGCACGGCCGGGTGCGCCCACATCTGCTGGTTCATGGCGGGTGCGATAGCCACGGGTGCGGCGGTTGCCAGCACCACGGTAGAAAGCAGGTCGTTGGCGAAGCCATGGGCTAGCCGCGCGATGGTATCGGCGCTGGCGGGCGCGATGAGGATGCGCTCCGCCCATTTCGCCAGCTCGATATGCCCCATGGCCGCCTCACCCGCCTCATCCCACAGGCTGACGCGCACGGGCTGGCCGGAAAGTGCCTGGAACGTGGTGGGCGTGACGAAATGCGTGGCGCCTTCCGTCATGACGATGCGCACCTCGGCCTCGAGATCGCGCAGGCGACGGACGAGTTCGCAGATCTTGTAGGCGGCGATGCCGCCGGTGACGCCAATCAGGATGCGACGCTGGCGGAGGGTCATGGCGGAGCAAGGCATAGCAAAGAGACGGGTTAGCTTAACGGATTTCCCTGACGCAGCCCCGTGACGAATGCCCGGCGTTTTTCGGAATCCTTCTATCGTCAGGAACGGGTTGGCAAACGTAACGTGGTGGGCCCCCAACCCACGTCCCATCCGGGGCACGAAAGGAATCCCCCATGCCGCGCCGATCCGCCAAGAAACACGCCGCCCGCGACGCCACGCCCGAGGGCACGACGTGGTCACAACCCATCCCCGCCTGGCCTGCCCGCGAGCGCCCGCGGGAACGACTCCTGCTCCAGGGCCCCGCCGCCCTCTCCGACGCCGAACTCGTGGCCGTCCTGCTGGGCAACGGCACCCCAGGCGCCGATGCCGTCACCACGGGGCGGGCCCTGCTCGCCAGCGCCGGCAGCGTCGGCCGGCTTTTGGCCGGCGTTTCCGAGCTGGCCCATGTGCCGGGCGTCGGCCCGGTCAAGCGGGCCCGGCTCATAGCCGCCCTGGAGCTCGCCCGGCGCTCACTGGGCGAGGGGCTCACCGAACTGCCCGCCATCCGCGGCGTTGAGGATTGCTACGACTTCCTCAAGGCCCGCCTGGGCAACCTGAACCATGAAATCTTCGCCTGCCTGTTCCTGGACGTGCGCCACAGGGTCATCACCTTCGAGGTGCTTTCCGAAGGCACGATCAATGAAGCCACCGTCTACCCCCGCGAAGTCGTCCGGGCGTGCCTGCGCCACCACGCCAGCGCGGTCATCCTGGTCCACAACCATCCCTCGGGCGATGCATCGCCCAGCGTCGCCGATTGTGAAATCACCGAGCTCATCCGCGATGCCCTGGACCTGCTCGAGGTCAAACTGGTCGACCACATCGTGGTCGGGGCGGGCAAACCGGTTTCCATGGTCGCCAGGGGCCTGGCCTGAAACAAAAAAAAGACGGCGCGAGTGCCGCTCGCGCCGTCATGGGTCACCTGTCGAGGGAGGGGCTTCGATAACCCGTGCGTGCCTTGGGCCGGGGAGACACCGGGCACGAGAAAAAGTGTGACAGTGGCCGATGACAACGCGGTGACGTGCCGCTTTCGCGCTGATGGCGGGCTTGCATTATCTGACTTATGCACATCAGCCCTTTTTGTCAGTTGGCCGTCACAGCTGTTGTCCCGGCACAGGTCAGCAAGCTAAGTCATTGATCGGATAATGCTTAGTGTGTTACGTGCCGATGTCACGGCCCATACCCCGCCGCACTGGGCGGCGGGCCGGGCGATTGCCCACAGAGTTATCCACAGGCCTGTGGAGAACCTGCCCCCGCGCCGCAGGCCCGGCGCCACAGGCCCTTTCTGCTAGGATTACCGGTTCCATATCCGTGTCGCGAAGCCCGTGAAACAAGAGCTCAAACAACTCGTCCTGCAGGCCATCGGCGCGCTGCGTGAGTCCGGCAAGCTGCCGTCCGATTTCGTCGCCCCGGTGTTCGTGATCGAGCGCACCCGCAGCCGCGAGCACGGCGATTTCGCGACCAATGCCGCCATGATGATGGCCAAGGCTGCCGGCCGTAAGCCGCGCGATATCGCCACCGACCTGGTCGAGGCCATGCCCGCCTCCCCGCTCGTGGGCAAGGTCGAGATCGCCGGCCCGGGCTTTATCAACTTCTTCCTGGCCCCGGCCGCCTTCCACGCCGAGATCTCGCGCGCCCTGGCGGAAACCGGAAAGTACGGCCAGAACAACGACGGCGGCGGCCGCACGGCGGGCGTCGAGTACGTCTCGGCCAACCCCACCGGCCCCCTGCATGTCGGCCACGGCCGCGCGGCGGCCATCGGCGACAGCATCAGCCGCCTGCTCGGGGCCACCGGCTACAAGGTCGCCCGCGAGTTCTACTACAACGACGCCGGCGTGCAGATCGCCAACCTGGCGCTCTCGACCCAGTGCCGGGCCAAGGGCATCGGCCCGGATGACGCCGGCTGGCCGGAAAGCGGCTACCGCGGCGATTACATCGCCGACGTGGCCCAGGCCTTCCTGGCGAAGGCATCGGTCGAAGCCGATGGCGAGGTGGTCACCGCCACGGGCGACGCCGATAACCTCGACGATGTGCGCCGCTTCGCCGTGGCCTACCTGCGCCACGAGCAGGACCTGGACCTGAAGGCCTTCGGCGTGTCGTTCGATGTCTACTACCTCGAGTCCTCGCTCTACAGCGAAGGCAAGGTGGACGAGACCGTGCGCGAGCTGGTCGCCCATGGCCACACTTATGAAGAAGGCGGTGCGCTGTGGCTGCGCTCCACCGATTTCGGTGACGACAAGGACCGCGTCATGCGCAAGTCCGACGGCACCTACACCTACTTCCTGCCCGACGTCGCCTACCACCGCACCAAGTGGCAGCGCGGCTACGAGCGCGCCATCACCGAGCTGGGCAGCGACCACCACGGTTCGCTGGCCCGCGTGAAGGCCGGCTTGCAGGCGCTCGATGCCGGTATCCCGAAGAACTGGCCGGAATACGTGCTGCACCAGATGGTCACCGTGATGAAGGGCGGCGAGGAGGTGAAGATCTCCAAGCGTGCCGGCTCGTACGTCACGTTGCGCGATCTCATCGATGAAGTGGGCCGTGATGCCACGCGCTACTTCCTCATTGCGCGCAAGGCCGACTCGCAGCTCGTCTTCGACATCGACCTGGCCCGTTCACAGACCAACGACAACCCGGTGTACTACATCCAGTACGCGCATGCCCGCGCCAGCCGCGTCTTCCGCGAACTGGCCGATCGTGGCCTCGCCACCGATCGCGGCAACGGCATCGCGAAGCTGCCCCTGCTCGACACCGAGCACGAGCAGGCGCTGATGTTCGAGCTGTCGCGTTACCCGGAAGTCGTCGAGGCCGCCGGCATCAATCTGGAACCGCACCTGATCGCCCAATACCTGCGCGAGCTCGCGGGCGCCCTGCACAGTTACTATCACGAGCACAAATGGATCGTTGACGACGCTGACCAGCGCGACGCCCGCCTTACGCTCGTGGCGGCGACGCAGCAGGTCCTTCGCAACGGCCTCGACCTGCTGGGCATCAGCGCCCCGGAGAGCATGTAATGGCAACACGCAAGAAGGGCAAAGGCCGCCAGGCGGTCCGCAACAGTTCCGGCGGCATGCCGGGCTGGGGCTGGGCGCTCATCGGCATCCTTGCCGGTGCCCTGCTCATGGCGTTCGCCATGAAGGGCAGCTTCATGCCCATGAAGAAGGATGGCCCCGAGGCCAACCCGCAGGCCACCGCGCAGAAGGGCAGCGATCCGGGCGTGGCTGACCAGACCCAGCCTGAGAAGGCCGACAACAAGCCGCATAAGCCGTCGTACGATTTCTACTCGGTGCTCTCCGAGAAGGAAGTGCGGATCCCGGATGCCGAGATCCACGCGCAGGCGAAGGCCGAGGCCCAGCAGAACCAGCAGCAGACGGCCGCCGCCCAGCAGCAGGCTCAGGCCGCACAGCAAGCCCAGGCAGCCGCCGCCGCTGCGCAGAAGCAGCAGGTCGATGCGGCCACGGCCAACCTGCCGAAGGCCAGCACGCAGACGGTTACGGCGACGCCCGCACAGACCCAGCAGGCTCCGGCCGCGTCGGGCGGCAGCGGGTATCTTCTGCAGGTAGGCGCGTTCCCGAGCGCCGCCGATGCGGAAGCGCTGAAGGCCAAACTCGCGCTGCAGGGCTTCATCGCCAACGTGCAGCCGGTGAAGGTGGGCGCGCAGACTTACAACCGCGTGCGCCTTGGGCCGTTCAAGTCGGCGACCGAACTGGAAGGCACGCAGCAGCGCCTGCAGTCGGCTGGCATCAAGGCCATTGCCCTGAAAGAAGGCAGCTGATCCACTGCCCGCCTGACGAAAAAACCCGCCTTTCGGCGGGTTTTTTTGTTTAGCTCTTGCGCTTCAGGCGGATCAGCGCGGAGATGTCGTCGTCGCCGTAGCCTTCGGACATCAGCTGGGCGAAGTCCGACAGGGACTGCTCGATGATCGTGCGGTTGGTGCCCGCATCGGCGGCGATGCCGCGGACGATGCCCAGATCCTTATGCAGCAGCGCCAGCTTGAAGCCCACCGAGAACTCGTTGCGCAGCATGGTGGCGCCGCGCTTTTCGAGGAACCAGTTGCCGGCCGCGCCAGCGCCGAGCGTCGGGATCAGGCGTTCCGGATCGAGGCCCAGCGCTTCACCCAGGGCCAGGCCCTCGGTCACGGCATGGGCGATACCCGCGACGAGCACCTGGTTCACCGCCTTGGTGGCCTGGCCGGCGCCCACCGGACCCATGTGGGTCACGCGGGCCGCATACGCTTCCAGCACCGGGCGTGCCGTTTCCAGCACGTCAGCGTCGCCGCCGACCATCACCGAAAGCTTGCCGTTCTTCGCGCCTTCGACGCCACCGGACACCGGGGCGTCGAGGAACGTGCCGCCCGCCTCGCCAATGATGCGTGCCGCCTTCTTCGCCGTATCCGGCGAGACCGTCGAATGGTCGACGACGATGGCACCCTTCTTCAGCGTCGGCGCCAGCGCTTCGACCACGCCGATCACATCGGCATCGGCGCTCACGCACACGGCGATCACATCGCAGCTCGACGCGATCGAGGCGAGATCCGGCGCCTGCACGCCCAGTTCCTGCGCCAGCGCATCAGCGCGGGCCTGCGTGCGGTTGCTCACCGCGGCGAGCAGGCCTTTCGCATGGAGGTGGCCGGCCATCGGGGCACCCATGGCGCCCAGCCCAATAAATGCAGCCTTCAAAGTCATCGCGTAGTTTCCGCCAGGTAGGTGTAGCCGGTGAGGCCCTTGTCGAGCGATGCGGCGAGTTCGTCAGCGACCGCGCCTTCGATGCCGGCCGCCTTGATGCGGTCGGCATACGTCTGGCGCAGCGCCTTCACGTCGTAGCCCACGTAATCGAGCATCAGGTCCGTCGTGTCACCACGGCGGATGTGCGCGAACTCGTAGCCCGAGGCCGTAGCGCGGACGTTCACCGCATCGGTATCGCCGAACAGGTTGTGGATATCGCCCAGGGTCTCCTGGTACGCGCCCACCATGAAGATGCCCAGGCGGTACGACTCGCCATCCTTCAGCGGATGCAGCGGCAGGCTCACGTCCACGCCTTCGGCGTCCACGTAGTGGTCGATGCGGCCGTCCGAATCGCAGGTGAGATCGGCGATGACGCCGCGACGGGTCGGTTCTTCGTCCAGACGGTTGATCGGCACGATCGGGAAGATCTGGTCGATGGCCCAGATATCCGGCACCGATTCGAACACCGAGAAATTCACGAAGTACTTGTCGACCAGCTTCTCGTCCAGGTCGTCCAGCGCCTGACGGTGGGCGCGCTCCGCCGGCAGCAGGCGCGGACGCACGGCGTTGGCGATGGCATAGAACAGGTCGTCGAGCGTGGCGCGGTCGCGCAGGTCGAGCTGGCCCAGTGCGTACAGCGCCTGGCCTTCGGCGAAGTGGTGCTGCGCTTCGTGGAACAGTTCGAGCGGCGGACGCTCATCCAGCTCGGCGTGGGTTTCACGCAGGTGGCGCAGCACGGCCGGCTCGTCCGCGCGCGGCGCGTCGATCGCGCCCGGCGGCACTTCTTCCACCTCGCTCACGTTCACCACCATCACCGCGTGGTGCGCGGTCATGGCGCGGCCGGATTCGGTGAAGATCGTGGGCGCGGGCATGCCGTGCTCGGCCACGGCCTCGGCCAGCGGCTGCACGATGCTGGCCGCGTACTGGCCCATGCTGTAGTTGATCGAATTGAAGCTGCGCGAACGGGTACCTTCGTAATCGACGCCCAGGCCACCGCCGACGTCGACCACATCGATGGGCACGCCCAGCTTGTGCAGCTCGATGAAGTAACGCACGGCTTCGCGCATACCCGCCGCGATATCGCGCACGTTCGAAATCTGCGAGCCCATGTGGAAGTGCTGCAGGCGCAGGGTGTGCTTCAGGCCGGCGGCATCCAGGCGCTCGATGAGCTCCAGCACCTGGCCGGGGCTGAGGCCGAACTTGCCCTTGTCACCACCGGTGTTCTGCCACTTGCCGGCACCGATCGAGGCCAGGCGCACGCGCACGCCGAGCAGCGGCTCGACATCCAGCGCCTTGGCTTCGGCCAGCACGTGGTCCAGCTCGGAGAGCTTTTCGATCACGATGTGCACGCGCAGGCCGAGCTTGCGGCCGATCAACGCCAGGCGCACGTACTCGCGATCCTTGTAGCCGTTGCAGACCACCATGCTGCCCGGGCGGGCATAGGCCAGCACGGCCATCAGCTCGGGCTTGGAACCGGCCTCGAGGCCGAAGCCCTGTTCGCCGGCGGCGACCAGCTCGCCCACGACGCCGCGCTGCTGGTTCACCTTGATCGGGTAGATCGCGGTGTAGCTGCCGGCGTAGTCGGCGTCGTCGATCGCTTTGCCGAAGGCTTCCTGCAGCTTGCGCAGGCGGTCGGCCAGGATATCGGGGAAGCGGACGAGCAGCGGCAGGCGCAGGCCTTCGGCCGTGGCCTGGGCCACGATGGCCGGCAGGTCGAGGGCCGGGCCCTCGTCGCCACGCGGGCGCATCTGCAGGTGGCCGTTGCCGGCCACGTCGACGTAGCCGTTGCTCCAGTGGGGGATCGCGTAGGTCAGCTTGGCGCGATCAATGGTCCAGTTCGCCATGGGGAGGCGGTCTCCAGGTGATGTTGTCGTGTCCCCTTGAGGGGGCGCGGAACAGTCGCAGCGGCGAACCTTGACGTAGAACGGGCCTGGGCAGCCGGGAGCCTCGCACGCCGCGGGGCCGACCAGACGGGGCCAGCCGTCCAAGACGGACGGCGGCTGACCTTCTATTGTAGCGGGCAGGGATGACATCCGTGTATCGCCCTGCGGCGACGCGGACCACCCGATCTTTCAGGGACTTGGCCGCTTTTTGCCCAAGAGCCGGTACAATCATCCGTTTCGCCCCCTTACCCGTTTCCAGGAACAAGCGTCATGTCGCAGCAGCAGCTCAGCTGGTTTACCGAGGCCCATCAGGCGTCGGGCTCCTCCATCGGTTACCGCGTCGAGCGCCTCCTGCACGCGGAGAAGACCCCGTGGCAGACGATCGAGATCTACCAGACCACCGATTGGGGCAACCTCATGGTGATCGACGGCTGCGTCATGCTGACCAGCCGCGACAACTTCCTGTACCACGAGATGATGACCCACCCGGCGCTGTTCACCCACGCCCGCGCCAAGCGCGTCGTCATCATTGGCGGCGGCGATTGCGGCACCCTGCGTGAGGTGCTCAAGCACGAGGAAGTCGAGAAGGCCACCCAGGTGGAGATCGACGAGCGTGTCACCCGCCTGGCCGAGGAGTACTTCCCGGAGCTGTGCGATTCGAACAACGACCCGCGCGCCGAGCTGCTCTTCATCGACGGCATCAAGTACATGGCCGAGGCCGATCCGGAATCGATCGACCTGATCATCGTCGACTCGACCGACCCGGTGGGCCCGGCCGAAGGCCTGTTCAACGCCGCGTTCTACGCCAGCTGCTTCAAGGCCCTGCGCCACGGCGGCATCCTGGTGCAGCAGTCGGAATCGCCGCTGGCCCACATCGAGCTGATCAAGTCGATGCGTTCGGCCATGCGCACCGCCGGCTTCAAGGCCGTGCGTACCCTGCCGTTCCCGCAGCCGTGCTACCCCACCGGCTGGTGGAGCTGCACCATGGCTCGCAAGGACGGCGACCTGTCCGGCTTCCGCGAGCGCGGCGCCATCAGCAAGGGCTTCCCGACCAAGTACTACAACGCCGATATCCACAAGGGCGCCCTCGCCCAGCCGGAATTCATGCGCGAGCAGCTTGGCGATTAATCGCCAAGCCGTAGGAGCTCACCCTGTGAGCGACGCCGTTCGCGAAAGCGCCACAGGGCCTGAATCGGTATCGCAAAAGCCCCACAAGCCCTGAAGTGGTATCGCGAAAGATGTCGCCCACAGGGTGGGCTCCTACGCAAATAAAAAAGGCGCCCCGAAGGGCGCCTTTTTTATTTGCTGCTTTCCACGTGGGATGGCTCCCACCCCGCCGGCGCCTCGGCCGGCATGCCGTAGGCACGCAGCGCGGCGAGCACCACGCTCATCTCGGTACCGCCGCTGCGGGCCAGCGCCAGCAGCTTCTGCGCGGTGACCTTGTCACCCTGGGCCTGGACATTGAGCTGGGCGAAGCGCTGCATCTGCCAGATCAGGTTGAGGCGGGCGGTCTTCGCGGACTGCTGGTCGGCCGCGTCGGACGAAAGCGTCTCGCGCAGGTGCAGGCCGAGCGAACGGCCGAGCGGGCTGCTGCCCCACTCCAGCACCTTGGCCAGCTTCAGGCAGTCGCCGACGATGGCGCTGTTTTCCTTGTTGGCCTCGCAGAACTTCGCCGTATTCTGGAATCCCGGCATCGGCTGCGCGCTGGCCAGGCCGAACACGATCACCATCTGCACACCGGCCGCGCCGGCGCCCTGCAGGGCGTTGAAGGTGTTGGGCGGCGGCGGCAACTGGCTCACCGAGTTGGCGAGCGCCTTCATGCTGGCGCCAAGGTAATCATCGTAGGTCTTGGCGTTGGCAGCCTTCGCCAGGTCGGCGCGGGCCGCGCTGGCATCGCCCTTGTGGTCATCGATGCCCAGCTTGAGAAGCCACACCGCGGCGTTATCCGGGGCCTGCTTCTCCAGCTCGGCGACGGCATCAGCGTTGGGGCAGCTATCGGCCTTGGCATCGCAATCGGCCAGGCGCACCCAGGTCACCCGCGGGCCGGCATCGGCATTACGCGACGCGCGCTCCAGCAGCGCGTGGTAGCTGAGCACCTCGGGCGGGTTAACCAGCGGGCGCGCCAGCAGGGCGGCACCCAGCAGGGGCTCGGCCTCGGTACGCAGCGCCAGCACGCTGGCCAGGTCCTTCTGGAACTGCAGGAGGGCCTGGGTCTGGTCCTTCTGTGCCTTCTGCTCGGCCTTGGAAGGCGCCGCCGCAGGCGCGCCAGGCCAGGAAGTAGCGGCCAGCGCCGGCAGCGAAAGCAGGCTGGCGACCGCCAGGGTAAGGACACGCCGTCCCCTCATGGGACATCTCCGTGAAATAAAACGACAAGGATACGGCCGCAGGATGAACGGAAGCTGCGGCCCTTTGGCTTCACACATGGGCGACATTGTTACCATCGGACGCAGCGCGGGGGGAACATGCCAGCTAACGGCCGCATGACCGATGCATCAATCCTGCGATAGAACAGGAGCTTACAATGGATCAATTCGCCATCTTCGCCAGCGAACGCGCGGGCTTTTTCGTCGGCTGGGGCACCCTGTCCCTCATCAACGCGGGTCTGGCGCAGGGTAAGAACCGCAGCGGCCTCGTCTGGTTCCTGCTTTCCATCATCCTCGGCCCGCTGGCCACCCTCATCCTGGTGCTCTTGCCCAAGGTGCGTACAAAGCTCTTTTGATCCGCCACCCGGCCTGTGTAGGCTAGGGCCCTCCCCATGGCAGGTGCTCGCGGATGCTTACGACGCTCGTGGCAAGCAGCAAGGGTGGTTGCGGTAAGTCGACGCTGGTCACCCAGCTCGCCTCGTACTGGTCACAGGCTGGCAAGCACGCGGCCATCATCGATGCGGACCGGCAACACTCCAGCCTGCGCTGGGCCGGCCGCCGCCCCGAGAACGTCCCGTCGGTCACCGCCATCGAAGGCAGCCGCAAAGCCTTCGACCGGCTCTCGGACGACATCCAGCGCGTCATGATCGACATGCCGGCGGGCATGGACGAAAAGGACATGGAGCCCTACCTCGACAAGGCCGATGTCATCCTCGTCCCGGTGCTCCCTTCCACGTTCGATCTCGACGCAACGCTGGATTTTCTCAAGATCCTGCAAGGCATCCCCCGGGTGAAGCGTGGCAAGCTGCCCGTGGGCCTGGTGGGCAACCGCCTGAAGCCGTGGACCAACGCCAGCCAGCAAGCCATGGCGGATCTGGCCGAACAGGCCCCGTTCCCCGTGGTGGCTGAACTGCGTGATTCGCAGGCTTACGTCTTGCTCACGGCGCTCGGTAAGGGCATCTTCGACTATCACTCGGAAAACGTACGCGGCCACCAGGACGACTGGGCGAAACTGCTTCGATGGATCAAGCGAAGCACCTGAGGCGTTAGAGGCAACCGCGACGGCAGGATCACGCCACTCACAGTGGCCTTAGCGGAGGACGGTACCCATGCGTGAACTCATTTTGCTGCGCCATGCCGAGGCGGATGCCCACGGCAAGGAAGGCAAGGACGACCGCGAGCGAAAACTCACCGAACACGGCCGCAACGAAGCCCGCGCCGCGGGCCAGTGGCTCTCTGAACACAAGATCAGCTACGACCGCGTGCTCTGCTCACCGGCCGAGCGCACCCGCGAAACGGCGGCACTGGCCCTGGGCCAGGTCGAGCCCGTTTACGAAGACACCATCTACGACGCCACCGTGGGCGATCTGTACGACCTGCTCGATAAGCAGGGCGATGCTGAACGCGTGGTGCTCGTTGGTCATAATCCCGGCATCGAGCAACTGGTAGCCTTCCTCGTCGAGGGACGCTCCGAGGATTATCGCGGCATGCCACCGGCCGGCATGGCCCGCCTTGCCTTCACGGGCAAGCTGGAACCCGGCAAGGCCACGCTCGAGACCTTCTGGTCGCCTCCCAACTAGTCCCCGTACGTCGAGTTCCTGATGCGTTTCCTGTTGTCGGCGATCGCAATGTTCTTCCTGACGTCGCCTGCGATCGCCGCCGACCTGCGCATCGACCCTGTCCGTTCGAAGGCCGACTTCTCGGTCCGCCTGCTCTGGGTCACCTCCGTCACGGGCCACTTCGAAGGGATCCGTGGCGATCTCACGACCGACCCGGCCACCGCCACCGCGGTGGTCCGGGCCGATATCGATTCCGAAAGCATCCGCATGGAATCCGCGCGCCTGCGCCGCTGGGTCCTGGCACCGGAGTTCTTCGATGCCGAACACCACCCCACCATCCATTTCGTCTCGGACCCCACGCCCATCACCCTGCTCAGCAAGGGCGGCGATGTGGCTGGCGACCTCACCATCCGCGGCGTCACCCGGCCGGTGACCTTCCGCCTGCTGGCCAACCAGTGTGAACCGGCCGCCATGGCCGGGTGCGTGCTGCAACTGCAGGGCATGATCGACCGCACCGAGTTCGGCATGCTCGGCCGTCGCGGCGCCCTGTCCGATCGCGTGAACCTGGGCATGGCCATCGTCCTTGAGGCACCCTAGGACGCTGCGCCGCACCCGCGGCTCACGTGGCGTTGCACCATTACCCCTATCATGCGCGGCATGCGCCGCCTCCTCGTGTTACTTGCCCTTGCCGCCACGCTGGTTACCGGCGGCTGTTCGCTTTCGGCGGCCCGCATCCAGAAAGCCGATGCCGTCGTGTCACTTACCGTCGACCGCCAGGTGACGTGCGCCCAGCCCGATCGTTGCGCCGAGCCCTCGCCACTGATGGACGCCGCTCGCGAGGCCAACAGTGCTTCGACGGCGGACCTGCCCGTGCACGTGGCCACCCTGCTGGAAGATGGCGAAGCCGCCCTCGCCGCCCGCGTCAACCTGATCCGCGCGGCCCAGCAGACGATCGATGTGCAGACCTACATCTGGGAGCAGGACGACGCCGGCAAGCTGATGCTCGATGAGCTGGTGGCCGCCGCCCGCCGCGGCGTCCACGTGCGCATCCTGGCTGACCAGCTGTTCTCCTTCCGCGACCCGGGCCTGCTCGCCGGCCTGGCCCGCGCCAGCAGCAACATGGAAATTCGCCTGTACAACCCGACGTTCTCCAGCGCGCGCACCCCGCCGCTGGAATTTGCGGCCGGCATCGTGTGCTGCTTCTTCCGCTTCAACCAGCGCATGCACAACAAGCTCATCGTGATCGACGACCTCGTCGGCATTACCGGCGGCCGCAACTATGAGGATCGCTACTTCGACTGGGACCCGGTCTTCGACTACGTCGACCGCGACGTGATGATCGGCGGCCCTGCGGCCAAGGCCATGGGCGCCAGCTTCGACCAGTTCTGGAACCACAAGCGCGCCGTGCCGCTGACCCACCTTCGCGATGTGAACCGCGAGCTGGTGGCCGATACCGACGACAAGAAGCAATGGACGGTGCCGACTTACGACAATCCCGGTCGCGTCGCCGAACTGATCGCCCACGCCGAGGACCCGGCCTGGCTCGACGAACGCCTGGTGAGCGCCTCGCTGCGGCTCAATCGCGTGGAATACCTCTCCGACCTGCCGGGCAAGACCGACGAACCCAAGCGCCGCGAAGCCCGCGCCCTCACTCGCCATATCATGGGCCTGGTGCGGAATGCCAAGAGCGAGGTGGTGCTGCAGACGCCCTACCTGGTGATGAGCAAACCGGCGAAGAAGATCTTCAGCAACCTGCACCAGCAGCCTGAACCGCCACGCGTCGTCGTCTCGACCAACTCGCTCGCATCGACCGACGCCTTCGCCGTGTATGCGATGTCGTACAAGCACCGCAAGCGCTACCTCACCGATTACGGCTTCGAGATCTACGAGATGAAGCCGCATCCGTCGAACGCCGACCGGGATGCGCTCGAAGGCCAATCCAACGCCATCGCGACGCCGCCGATCAACCGGCCGGTGGGCTCCGGCGGTGGCAGCCGGCGCATGACTCGCGCGGAACGACAGCAGGCGGCTGCGGCCAACGGGCCCTCGGAAAGCACCGGCTTTCTTTCAGCGGGACGGCGCTATGGGCCGAGCGCCCGCCATCGTCCCGCGCCGCTGTACACCGCCGGCGTGCGCTTCGGCCTGCATGCCAAATCCATCGTGGTGGATGACACCTTCGCCATGGTCGGCACGCACAATTTCGATCCGCGCTCCGACCACTACAACACCGAAGCCGGTGTGATCATCTACGACAAGCGCTTCGCCGACCGCCTGCGCGGGTCGATCATGCAGGACACCGAACCCGGCAATGCCTGGGTCATCGGGCCGCGACAGAAGACGATCCCGGTGCTGTCCGAGGTGAACGAGTTCATCGGCGACGTCTCCGAGCGCCTGCCGTTCTTCGACCTGTGGCCGTTCCGCTACGCCACCAGCTATGAACTGAAGCCGGGCTGCATTCCCATGCGCTGGACCGACCCGCAGTTCTTCGAGTGCTATGAGCCGGTCGGCGACTTCCCCGAAGTCGACGTGTCGCTCAAGGTCATCTACACCCGCATGATCACCGCCTTCGGCTCAGCGTCCTCGGGCATCCTCTAAATCAGGATCAGAGGGGATCGGTGAGTTCGAAGCGGATTGGCAGATCCGAGGTGTAACGCGACGCGCGCTCGGCAGCGGCGAAGCGCCAGTTGCGCACGGCTTCTTCGGCGGCATCGTCCAGCGACGGATCGCCGCTGGAACGGCCCACGCTCACCGAGGTGACATCGCCCTCGGGCGTAACCGTCACACTCAACACCACCTGCCCCTCGCGGTGCGCACGCAGCGCTTCCATCGGGTAACGCGGGGAAGGCATGTACACCGGCACCAGCGGCTCGGCCTTGGCGACCGGCGCAGCCTCCGACGACACGGCGTCGGCCGCGCGGGCCTTCGCAGCGGCGGTACGACGCATCGCCGACTCCGCCGCCAGATCCACCACCGCCCGCGTGCGCAGCCGTTCCGGCGGGGTCGCGGTCACAGCGGGCCGCTCACCTACGGTTTTCGGCATCAACGCCGGCGCGGTGCCCGGCATCACCACTTCCGCAAACTGGCGAGTCGCCGGCGCGCGCTCATAGGTGAGCGCGGTGAGCCAGCTCGTGGCGGCGATGCCGATAAGCAGCCCGAAGGCGCTGAGCGAGGTGCTGGTGCGAAGTAGAAGCATGCGGAGCCGTTTACGGACGTTCGAGGATCGCCGTGACACCCATGCCACCGGCGGTGCAGATCGAGATCAGGCCGCGGCCCGAACCCTTCTGCTCCAGCATCTTTGCCAGGGTGGCGACGATGCGCGCACCCGTGGCCGCGAAGGGGTGCCCCGCGGCAAGACTGGAACCGTTGATGTTGAGCTTCGCCGGATCGATGGACCCCAGCGGGGCATCGAGGCCCAGCCGGTTCCGGCAATAATCCTCCGACTCCCATGCACGCAATGTGCACAACACCTGCGCGGCGAACGCCTCGTGGATCTCGTAGAAGTCGAAATCCTGCAAGGTGAGGCCATGGCGCTTGAGCATGCGCGGCACCGCGACGGTCGGGGCCATGAGCAGGCCTTCGCCGTGCACGAAGTCGACCGCCGACACCTCGGCATCAAGGAAATACGCCTGGATCGGCAGGCCACGGGCGGCCGCCCACTCCTCGCTGGCCAGCAACACGGCGGCTGCGCCATCGGAGAGGCCGGTGGAATTACCGGCGGTGAGCGTGCCCTGGCCCGAGGTCTTGTCGAACGCGGGCTTCAGCGAGGAAAGCTTCTCGAGCGTGGAATCCGCGCGCAGGAAACCATCGCGCTTGAGGCCGCGGAACGGCACGACCAGGTCGTCGAAGAAGCCGGCATCGTAAGCGGCGCCCAGCTTCTTGTGGCTCGCCAGCGCCAGCTCATCCTGCTCCACGCGACCGATGTGCCATTCCTTCGCCATCATCTCGCAGTGGTCGCCCATCGACTTGCCGGTGCGCGGCTCGGCCACGCCCGGGAACGAGGGCTTCAGTTCCTTGAACGAAAAACCGCGCGTGGCGACCTGGAATTTCTCCTTCAGAGTCTTCGCCCGGTTGAGCGCCAGCAGGCGCTTGCGGAATTTCTGCCCGTAGACGATGGGCACGTCGCTGGTGGTATCCGAACCGCCGGCGATACCGGCCTCGATCTGCCCCGTGGCGATCTTGTTGGCGATGATGATGGCGTTATCGAGCGAGGTACCGCAGGCGCGCGCCGTGGTGATACCCGGCGTGGTCGGCGCCAGGCCGGAGGAGAGCACCGCCTCGCGGGCCACGTTCCAGTCCGAGGCGTGCTTGATGACGGCGCCCATGGCGACCTCGCCCAGCTCCACGCCATGCAGGCTGAATTTCTCGACCAGGGAACCCAACACCTTGACGGACATGCCAAAGTTGCCGACTTCCGCATAAGCGGTGTTGTTGCGGCAGAAGGGAATGCGGACGCCACCGACCACACCCACGCGCTTTTGCGACTTTTCCATGCTCAAGGGACTGTCCGAAAACCTGAAGAATGAGGCCCGACCGGATAACGATCGAAGCCAAAGGGATCGCGGACGCCGACGTTCGCCGACGAACCGGGTATCGGCAAGGCTAACCCGCATCCCCTTCCAACGAAAGGGCAAACGTCGCAATGGTAGAATTGCGTTCCTTTGCCGTTGTGGAATTGCGTCGTGTCCGAGCCGCTGATCGCCTGCCCCGCCGTCCTGGCGCTGGAACTGGTCCCGGGCGAAGCCCCCGATCGCCTCGAGCTCACCCGCGATGAAGCCCAGGAACTGGCGGCGCTGATGGCCGAGGACCTGCGCGCCCTGCTGCCCGATATCGAAGCCTCGCGCTTCGCCGTGGCTGGCGCCCTGTTCGATGGCGTGGAGCTGCTCCGCCCCGGTTTCCCCGTGTTCGCCACGCTCGATGAGCTGGCTCGCCGCATTCCCCGGGTCACCACCCAGGGCGGTGTGGTGGCCTTTGGCACCCACGAGGGCCACATGCCCGCCCAGCCGCTCGTGCCGGATCCGCGCTACGCCGGCGGCCCGATGCGCCTGGTGCCGTGGATGCTGCTGGCCCCGGAAGACCAGGCCGACGAGCTCACCCAAGCCATGGAAACCGCCCTCGTGGGCAAGGGCGAAGCCGGCCAGCGCACGGCCGATTTCCTCATGCGCACGCTCGGCATCCGCCTGGAACACGCCCGCTACCTGAGCCGTGACGACCTGCTGGCGCTCACCTGCGTGCAATACGAACACGTGAACCTGGCACCCCTGTGGACCATGCTCGAGGCCGCCCTGCTCACGCCGTACCGGGACGAGACCGCCATGGGCTCGCGCGGCCTGCCGCTGCGCTACGCGGAAGGCCGGGTCAGCGTGCCGGGCATCGCCGGCTGGTTCGCCCGCGACGGTATCCAGCGCGAAAACCCCGCCCACGAGCTGGCCGGCACCCTGTTCGAGCTGCGCCAGTACGCCGCCCTGCTCGCCGCCCACCACGTGCCCCTGCACCTGGAAGGCGACCCGGCCTCCACCGCCGGTTACCTCATCGAAGCGTTGGCCGACGCCGATCCCGCCCAGCCGGCACCGCAGCTCTACGCCCATGAGGCGGCCGGCCTGGGCATGGCCGCCATCACGGTGGCCCAGCCGGTGCCCGGTAAAGCCCGGATCCTCGCCCACGGCTACCCGCTGGAGCCCAACGCGCTGGCTCCGCTGCTCGACGCCCTGGCCCACCGCTTCGGCACGGACCGCGAGCTCCACACCCTGGGCCGCATGCTCCTGGACGACACCGGCGCTCTGACCGCCCCGGCCCCCTCGCTGCACTAATAACCCGTAGGAGCCCACCCTGTGGGCGATATCTTTACGCGATCGCGCAACAGGCCCTGTAGCGGTGTCGCGAACGGCGTCGTCCACAGGGTGGGCTCCTACACAGAGCGGTGATGTACGGGTGTACGTTGAGGCACTAGAGTGAGCCAACACTGATTCGGCTTTTCCTATGCCCTTGCCCGACGAGCTCACCCCCGTGGATTGGCCTGCGTTCCTGCTGGAACGCGCGCCCGCCATGCTCGCCTACATCGGGACCGATAAGCGGCTGCGCTATGCGAGCCCTGCGTATCGTGCGTGGATGGGCATCACCGACGATGCGGTTGAAGGACGCCTGCTAAAGGAAGTGATTCCGGCCGATCTCTATCCTCGGATCGAACCGGGCGTCATCGCCGCGCTCACCGGCACGCCGGTCATCGCCGATCGCGAGCTTCGCCGTGAAGACGTGCACCGTTACGCGCAAGCCAGCTTCTCGCCTGACCTTGATGATGAGGGCCGGGTACGCGGCGCCTTCGTCGTGCTCGCCGACATCTCCGATCGCCGTGCGCTTGAGGCACGCCTCAAGGAAAGCGAGCGCCGTTTCGCCCAGGCCTTTCGCCACGCGGCCATCGGCATGGCGCTCGTGCTACCCGATGGGCGCTGGCTGCAGGTCAACGACGCCATGTGCGCCATGCTCGGCTACCGCGAAGATGAGCTGCTCACGCGGAGCTTCCAGGACATCACCCATCCGGAAGACCTCGCCGTTGATCTCGGCCTGCTGAACCAGGTGCTCAGCGGCGAACGCGCGTCGTATCACATGGAAAAACGCTACCTGCACCGCGATGGCCATATCGTGCACGCGATGCTCAGCGTCTCGCTGGTTCGCGACGACCACGGTCAACCGCTTTACTTCGTCTCGCAGGTGCAGGACATCAGCGAGCGCAAGGCCTTCGAAGACGCGCTGTTCCGTGAGCGCGAACTGGCGGAAGTCACGCTGAAATCCATCGGCGATGCGGTGATCACCACCGACCCGGACCTCCGCGTCACCTCGCTCAACCCCATCGCCGAAGCCATGACCGGCTGGTCAAGTCACGAAGCCGTGGGCCGGCCCATGGACGATATCTTCCAGCTACGCGATCCGCTCACCCGGCGCCCCATCGCCAACCCGCTGCTCACGGCAGTGCAGAAGAACACCATCATCGGCCTCACCACCGATGCGATCCTCGTGCATCGCAATGGTTTCGATAGCCCGATTGAAGACTCGGCCGCGCCCATCCACGACCATGCCGGCAATGTCGTCGGCGGCGTGGTCGTGTTCCACGACGTGAGCGAAACGCGTGCCCTCGCGTTGAAGATGGCCCACCTCGCCCACCATGACACGCTCACCGGCCTGCCCAACCGCGCGCTACTGCAATCACGCATGGAATTCGCGGTCACGGTGGCCGCGCGACGCAAGCAGCGCTGCGCGTTGTTGTTCGTAGACATCGACCATTTCAAGCAGATCAACGACAGCCTCGGCCATGCCGCCGGCGATGCGCTGCTGCAGGAAGTGGCGCGACGTATCCGCTCGGCCGTGCGTGCCGACGACACCGTGAGCCGCCTTGGTGGCGATGAGTTCGTCGTGCTGCTTCCACACGTGGAAGACGGCGTCGATGCGGCTGAGGTCGCCGAGAAGGTGCTGCAGGCCTGCAATGAAGCGATCGGCCTGGAGGCCTCGGCGCTGGCCATCAGCTTCAGCATCGGCATCAGCCTGTACCCGGAAGACGCATTCGATGCGGAATCCATGCTGCGCAACGCCGATACCGCCATGTACGAAGCGAAGATGCAGGGCCGCAACGGCTACCGCTTCTTCAACGCCAGCATGAACGAGCGCAACACTGCCCGTGTGCGTATCGAGGTGGAGCTACGCAAGGCCCTCGCCCGCAATGAGCTGAGCCTGCACTACCAACCCAAGGTCGATGTCGACCTCGGCACCATCGTCGGCGCCGAAGCCCTGCTACGTTGGCAGGTCGATGGCGAAGATGTGTACACGCCCGAGCAATTCATCCCGGTGGCGGAGGATTGCGGGCTGATCGTGCCTATCGGTGAATGGGCGCTGCGCGAGGCTTGCCGCCAGACCCAGGCGTGGTCGACGACATACCGCCCGCTCTCGGTGT
Source organism: Luteibacter aegosomaticola (assembly GCF_023078475.1). Lineage (NCBI taxonomy): Bacteria > Pseudomonadati > Pseudomonadota > Gammaproteobacteria > Lysobacterales > Rhodanobacteraceae > Luteibacter > Luteibacter aegosomaticola. The sequence goes on from NZ_CP095741.1 coordinate 4,839,464, forward strand.
CCGTGAACGTTTCCGCGCTGCAGTTCCAGCACACGCGGTTCTTCGAATCGATGCAGGCGATCCTCGTGGAAACAGGCCTGCATCCCACACTGCTCGAGCTTGAAGTCACCGAGCGCACGGTGATGGAAGGCGGCGACCACATCGCCGAGCTTCTGCACCGGATCAAGGCGCAAGGCGTCTCGCTCAGCCTCGACGACTTCGGCACGGGCTATTGCAGCCTCTCGTACCTCAAGCACTTCCCGGTCGATACGCTCAAGATCGACCGCGCGTTCATCCGCGACGTGGCCTGGGATAACGACAGCGCCGCCATCGTCAGCGCCATCATCACGATGGGCAAAGGCATGAACAAGATGGTGCTCGCTGAAGGCGTGGAAAGCACCGAGCAAGCCGCGTTCCTCGGAAACGCCGGCTGCACCCAGATGCAAGGCTTCCTCTTCGGCCGTGCCGTACCGGCCCGCGAATTCGAAGAACGCATAGCCCGCGTAGACACCGGCCTCCACACCGCCTGACGCACCCGCTCTTGTAGGAGCGCGCTTGCGCGCGATGGGTGCTCGCGGCAACGTGAATCGCGCGCAATCGCGCTCCTACAAGAGCCGTTATTGCGTCAACGGCGCTTCGTACATGAAGTAATGGCAGCGCTCCATCCCAAGCCCACCATACGTCGCCTGCGCGCGCTCGTTCTCGGTCTCGACGTACAACCGCAAACCCACGGCACCTGCGCCTTCCGCCATCGCCTTCACATGGTGGTACATCGCCTTGAACACGCCATGCCGGCGCGCTTCAGCCACCACGTAAACACTCTGCACCCACCAGAAGTCGCCGCAACGCCAGTCGCTCCACTCGTAGGTCACGAGCAGGCAACCCACCGCCACGCCGTCGAGTTCCGCCACGAGATAAAAACCACGGCGCGGCTCGTCGAACACCGCACGCACACCGCGCCCGATCGTCGCCGGGTCGAGCGCCTTCTGCTCGGTCTCCCACGCCATGGCGATGTTCCAGCGAGCGATGTGGTCCGCGTCTTCGACGGCGGCGCGGCGTACTTCAAGCGTCATGTTTACTATCCGATGAGGGCCGCCGCTTGCGCGACGCGCCAAGTTTGCGTGTAAGCGTATTACGGCCGACGCCCAACGCGATGGCCGCCTGCTGGCGGTGGCCATCATTGGCGACCAGCGCCGCCTGAAGCAAGGTCTTATCCATGGCCTCGCGAGCGCGCGCGTGGATATCCGCCTCGCCCTGCGCGAGCGCGTCCTGTGCCCAGGCACGGAGCGCCTCGGTCCATTCACCCGTGCGCGAGCCACGCGCCGGAATAGCGCCAAGATCGGCGGCCTGGATCTCCACGCCAGGCGAGATCACCGCCAGGCGACGGCAAAGGTTTTCCAGCTCGCGGACGTTGCCGGGGTAATCGCGCTGTTCGATCAGCTTCATGGCGCCACGCGAGAAGCGCTTCGCCGGGAGGTTCAGTTCCGCCGCGGCTTGTGCCAGGAAGTGCCGCGCCAACAACGGCACATCGCCACGCCGCTCGCGCAACGACGGCAGCGGGATGCGGACGACGTCGAGGCGGTGCTTCAGATCGGGACGGAACAGGCCCTGTGCCGCGCGGGCTTCGAGATCCTGATGGGTTGCCGCGATAATACGCACGTTGCCGTGCATCAGCTCACGTCCGCCTACGCGGTAGAACTCACCACCAGCGAGCACGCGCAGCAGGCGCGTTTGCAGGCCGAGCGGCATGTCGCCGATTTCATCGAGGAACAGCGTACCGCCGTCGGCCTGTTCAAATCGGCCTGCCACGCGTCGCGTCGCACCGGTGAAGGCACCCGCCTCGTGGCCGAAGAGTTCGCTTTCCAGCAGCTCGGCAGGAATCGCCGCTGTGTTGAGCGCCACGTACGGCTTGCCCGCGCGCGAGCTTTCTTCGTGCAGCGCACGGGCCACCAGCTCCTTGCCCGTACCGGTCTCGCCGGTAATCAGCACGTTGAGGTCGCTCGCCGCCACACGGCCGATCAGGCGAAACACCTCGCGCATCGCCGCGCTCTCACCGATCAGCGCATGCGCGTCGCCACGCTGCAGCGGGATGCTGACCTCCTCATTTGCCGCCGCTAGCGCACGTTCTACCGTTTCCACGGCGAGATCGAGATCGAACGGCTTGGCAAGGTAATCCGCCGCGCCCGCGCGATACGCCGCCGCTGTCGTGGCCACATCGGTAAACGCGCTCATGACGATCACCGGGCCGATGTTCCGCCGGGTAAGGTCTTCCAGCAGTCGCAGACCGTTCTCGCCGGGCATGCGCACATCGGTCACGAGCAACGCCGGGCGGCTTTCTTCCAGCGCGGCACGCACCGCATCACCCGCGCTGAACTCACGCACGGCATGGCCGGCATCGCGCAGCGCTTCGGCCAATACAAAGCGCACGCCGCGGTCATCGTCGGCGATCCAGATCTCACTCATGCGGGCGCTCCATGGGGAGGTAGAGGGAGAACACCGTGTCGCCCGGGCGGCTCACGTAACGCAGGTCGCCGCCGTGCTCCAGGGCGATCTCGCGAGACAGCGCCAGGCCAAGGCCGGTGCCATCGGGGCGGCCGCTTACCAGCGGGTGGAACAACACATCACGCATCTCATCGGCCACGCCGGGGCCGTCGTCCATCACATCGACACGCAACGCCGCGCGCATCGTCCGGTCGCCCAGACGGGCACCGTGCTCAATGCGGGTACGCAAGGTGATCGTGCGGGCGCCGGCTTCACTGGCGTTGCGGGTGAGGTTGAGCAGCACCTGGAGCAGGCGATCGTTATCACCCGTGGTATCCGGCAGGCTCGGATCGAAGTCGTGGCGCACACGCGGCGCCTCCGCCTCGGCCGTCACCAGCCCCTCCAGGCGCTCCAGCAGTTCGTGGATATTCACCGGCCCGATCCGCGCCGCCCCGCCGTGGCGAAGCAGGCCATCGGCTAGCGCCGCGAGGCGGTCCGCCTCCGCGATCACCATGGCCGCCAGCTGGCGCTGGTCGCTATCGGCCAGACGCCGCTCCAGCAACTGCGCTGCACCGCGCAAGCCGGCCAGCGGGTTCTTCACCTCATGAGCGAAGCCGCGGAGGGTCGCGGAAAGCGGGGTATCGCTACCGCTGATGTCGGTCGCCAGCGGGTGGACCTCCACCAGCACCCGGCCATCGCCGATAGGCTGCATCGCCAGATCGGCCGTGACCTCCCGCCCCCGCGCCACCCCGAAGGTGACCCCGCGGAGGTTGTAGCCACGGCCTTCGGCAAGGGTTCGCTCGAGCTGGCCAGCCAGCAAGGGCTGCCTGAGCAAGAGGCCCAAGGGCTGGCCCACCGCCGTGCGCGGGCCCACGTCGAGGACCTCGCCCAGGGCAGGGTTGATCCAGAGGACGCGCAGGTCCGGGCCCACCACGGCAATGCCGGTGCCCAGCAGCGTTAGAAGCTCAGCCTGATCGGGTGCATGCATTGCACCAATTTAGGGAGGGTTTTGCTGCGGTGCAACTGGAGGGATTCCTAGACCGCGTTTACCTGAAGCTGGTATCACGCGTGGTTTCCTCCCACGCATCCATCGACTCTGCTAACTCAGTCAGGCGAGCACGGGCCTGGTCCAGCGCATCGCTTCCCAGAATCAGCCGCACAGGAGGCTCTGGCGACCGGAGCGCATCGATGAGCGCCCGTGCAGCCCGGTCGGGATCCCCCTGTTGCTTGCCGTGGGCCTCGAAGATGCCATCGCGAGCCTTGCCGGCGGTATCCGCATAGTCAGCGATCCGCGTCTCCGGCTGCTTCTGGGAGGAGAGCCCCCGGAAGTCCGTGAGGAAGGCGCCAGGTTCCACGACCATCGAACCAATGCCCAGCGGTGCCAGTTCCTTGGACAGCGCTTCGGACATGGCCTCCAGCGCGAACTTGGTCATGTTGTAGTAGCCCACCGCCGGATACGTCACAAAGCCGCCGATGGAGCTGATGTTGACCAGGAAGCCGGTGCGCCGCGCACGCATGCCCGGCAGTACGGCCTTGACCAGGTTGAGCGGGCCGAACGTATTGGTCTCGAACATGGCGCGTACGCCTGCATCCTCGCCTTCTTCGATAGCGCCGAAGTAGCCGAACCCGGCATTGTTCACCAGGACATCGATATGGCCGAAGTGCTGCTCGGCCTCGGCCACGGCGCGTTTGATCTGGGTCTCATTGGTGACGTCCAGCGTCGTCGCCAGCACCTGGTCGCCGTACCGCTCGGTCAAGGCGACCAGAGATCCAGCATCTCGTGCGGTAGCCACGACGCGATACCCCGCCTCCAGGGCCTGACGCGCAAATGCCAGACCCAAGCCCTTGGAACAACCAGTGATCAACCAGACAGCCTTTTCATTGAGCATCTTCATCCCTCGCTTGAGGCCGCGTCTCACGGCTTGACCAAAAGCCTACGCGGCTCAGATCATTTGATCATCGTGATCAATTTGGACGGACCATGAAAGCTGGTCAAAAGATCGCTTCTCGCTCGCTACCGGACCTGGCAGCCTTTGCAGCCGTCGCGGAGCACGGCAGCTTCACCCGGGCTGCGGGGCAACTAGGCATCTCTACATCCATGCTCAGTTACACCATCAAGCGGCTCGAGGGCAGTCTGGGAATGGCCCTGTTGAATCGGACAAGCCGGAGCGTATCCACGACCGAGGCGGGGCAGCGGCTGCTGGAAACGCTCGCGCCCGCGCTGGCCAGCATCGACGAGACGATCGACGGACTGGGACGGTCTCACGACCGGATCACGGGAAATATCCGCATCACCGCCACGCGGCAAGCTTACGAGGCGGTCATCCGGCCAATGCTGGACGAATTCGGAAGGCGACATCCAGAAGCTTCCGTGGAAGTGCTGATTGAGTACGGTTTCCGGGACATCGTGGCGGACCGCTTCGACGCTGGCGTGCGCCTGGGCGAGAAGCTCGCCGAAGATATGGTCGCCCTCCGGGTGAGCCCGGATCTGCGAATGGCGGTGGTTGCGAGTCCGGCGTATCTCGACGAACACCCCGCGGCCATCGTGCCTAAGGACCTCGCTCGCCACCGTTGCATCAATTACCGGATGGTGTCCGCCGACTCGGTCTATGCGTGGGAATTCGAAAAAGACAGCCGGCCGGTGCGAGTGGCCGTCACTGGGCCGCTAATCACTAACGAGCCCGACGTAATGCTCCAGGCTGCCCTGGACGGGCTGGGCGTGGCCTATGTTCTTCAGCACGAAGCCGAGGCATTCGTGCAGGCGGGGCGGCTGGCAAAGATGCTCGACGATTGGACGCCACCGTTCCCCGGATTTTATTTCTATTACCCGTCGCGCAGGCGCCAATCCGCTGCGCTTGAGGCGTTCGTGAGGCTGCTTAAGGAAAAGAGCGCGACATTTTGATAGCGCTCGCCAGCTTAAAGGCACCGAGCAAGACTTCCGCTGCTCGCCGGCGGTATGCGCGTGGCTGGCAGGACACCGACCAGCAATCCGGGCCGTATCTGGATCGTCTGATTGACTGCGTCCGGACGGAACTCAGCCATCAAATGGGCAGACCACGAAGTGCTTTTAGATCACAAATCGCCCGGATAAATTCCGATGCAGCGACTATGGGAATCGTCGTGCCCGAACTATGGGAGTCCGTCCACGTGACACCTCGGATACAGACTCCTCGTTGGTCGGCATGCCTGCCCGTCCGACCAGCGTATCAATCCACCTTTGGGTGTAGGCAAATGCCTACAGACGATCGTCATCGTCGGCGGTACCCTCACCCAGAGGCGAGATGGCGCCCGCCGTTGACGACCAACACTTTACGGGCCACGCCACCCTAATGTTCCTCAGCTCTCGACACCCTGCCCAACATGGATTTTCTAGGCATGCATACGCACGACCCAAACAAGCAAGTTAGCTTCATCCAGCAAGCGCTGTCTCAAAATCGAAAGCCAATTGCATTCCTCATTGGTGCAGGTTGTCCGCTCGCGGTGCGCGTCGAGAGAGAAAAGGGTGGCATCCGAGAGAATCAGCCGCTGATATGGGACGTCGCAGGTCTCACGAAGATTATCGATACGCGTCTTGGTGGTTCCGACAAAGCCTCACCATCAACGTGGAACAGGCTGATTGAAATCGTTACTGACGATGGTGGCGACCCAAACAACATTGAGCACATCCTGAGCAAGATTCGCATCCTTAAGGCTGTCGCTGGCAAGGGAAAGGTCCGCGACATGGATGCGACCGAGCTGGATGAACTCGATACCGGAGTTTGTGGAATCATTTCCGAAGAGGTTGATCGGTCCCTGCCAAACAAGGAGACGCCGTATCACAACCTCGCGATTTGGGCTAGGTCCATTAGGCGTGAGTACCCCGTTCATCTGTTTACGACGAACTACGATCTGCTAATGGAGCAAGCCCTTGAGGAGAGTTCAGCACCGTATTTCGATGGCTTTGTCGGATCCCGAAATGCCTTCTTCGACCTTGGCGCAGTCGAGGACGAACGCCTTCTTCCTGCGCGTTGGGCTCGGCTCTGGAAGATTCATGGATCACTCAATTGGCGTCTAGTGGACAATCGATCCGTTGTTCGGAGCGACGCCAAGGCGGACAACCACTCCTATCTGATCTACCCGTCGCACCTCAAGTATGACCAAAGCAGAAAAATGCCGTACTTGGCGATGCTCGACCGCCTCAAGGCGTTTCTCCTAGAGCCCTCCGCCGTCATGTTTGTCTGCGGCTACTCTTTCGCAGACGAACATATCAACGACGTAATTTGTCGAAGTCTGGATGCGAATCCGACCGCACATATGTTCGCGTTCTTGTATGGCGGGCTCGATGAAGGAAAGTACGACTTGGCCAGAAACTGCGCACTGAACACCCCAAACCTGAGCATGCTTGCCTTTGACAAGGCGATTATTGGACGCAATGCGGGGGATTGGAAAGCCGAAGACATCGAAGGCCTCTCTTTACCCCCCGGAATTCTCCAGAAAGTCGGCACCGACGTCTCACTCACGCTAGGAGATTTTTCCTCCTTCGGAAAGCTACTCCGGGATCTCTCAGGGACCGAGGAGAAGCCGCATGGCGCTTGAAGCACAGAGCACAGGAACCGTCATCGGAACTGTGCAGGACGTGAGCGGATCGTCCATAAGCGTAACTCTGCGAACTGATCGTTCGGGCTTGAGCTTCGTACGCGGTCAAGGATACAAGATTGGACAAATCGGCAGCTTTGTTAAGATTCCTATTGGATACGTCGACCTGTTTGGCATCGTTTCACAAGTGGGCGCGAGCGCCGTACCAGAGAGCCTGGCGCAAAGCATGCCGAATGGCTTGCGTTGGATGACAATTCAACTTATCGGCGAGGGGTACCGGTCTGGAAAGTTTCAACGAGGCATATCTCAGTACCCAACCATCGAGGACGAAGTGCACCTCGTTTCTGAGGCCGACCTTCAGGTCATCTATGGAAAGTCCGGACGACAAAATCATCTTGTACGCGTAGGGCATATCGCAGGAAGCGAGTCGATTGATGCGCTTCTTGATATTAACAAGCTAGTGACAAGACATTCCGCGATCGTTGGCACAACAGGATCCGGGAAGTCTACAACCGTGGCCGGACTGCTGAACGTGCTGTCCGATGGCGAGCGCTTCCCATCGGCCAGAATCGTCGTTCTTGATTTACACGGAGAATACGGTCGTGCACTTAGTGATCGCTCCAGCATCTTCAAGATAAGTCCAGACGCAAGGAGGGCGAACGAGCAGCGCTTGTGCATCCCGTTTTGGGCGCTTACGTTTGACGAATTCATGCAGGTGTCATTCGGAGATCTTCCGCCTGATGGAAAGGCTCGAACACTAATCCTGGAGCGCGTTGTCGCAGCCAAAGCGCAGAGTCTTGCAAATAATCCAGTACCCGGCCTAGCGGCGGATCAAGTAAATGGTGACAGCCCGATCCCATTTTCACTGAACAAGCTGTGGTACGACCTTTACTGCACAGAATTCGGCACATTCTATAGCAGCCTTGGTAGCGCGACAGACCCGAGCACCTGGGCTTACGAGAAGGATGCGCTGGGAAACGAGTTGCGCGGAGATGCTGCGACGGGGATGCCCCCGCGCTTTAGAAAGGTCAAGAATGTCCGCGACGATCTCGAGAAGATAAATTACATTCCAGATGGCCTCAATATTCGGGGGGCGCTCGAGGCACTCGGCGCCAAGCTCCGAATGTCGCGATATGATTTCCTCCTAAAGCCCGGCAACTGGCATCCCGACATGTCAGGCCATACGCAGAGCGGTGTCGCCGAACTAATCAAACAATGGCTTGGCAGCTCCAAACCTATAACCATTCTGGATCTTTCGGGCATACCTTCGCTAATGATGAACGACATCATTGGAAGTATCCTTCGAGTTCTGTATGACGGATTGTTTTGGGCGCGAAACCTTTCGGAGGGCGGGCGCGAACGTCCACTTCTGGTCGTCATGGAGGAGGCTCACGCCTACCTAAACGACGACTTCTCGAAATCGGCATCCATCATCACGCAGCGCATAGTAAAGGAGGGAAGGAAGTACGGCATCGGAGCGATGATAGTCAGCCAACGCCCTTCCGAGATAAATCCGACCATCTTGTCGCAATGCGGCACATTCTTCGCCATGAGGCTCAGCAATGGAACTGATAGGTCGCATGTAACTGGTGCGCTGGCAGACAACCTTGAAGGCCTGACCAATATGCTTCCAATTCTTCGAACGGGCGAGGCCATCATCCTCGGAGAAAGCGTGAAACTTCCTATGCGAACGATGATTCAAGCGCCGCCGAAGGATAGACTACCTGACAGCCAAGATCCTATCGTCTGCGATGAGGTCAGCCTCGAGGAATCAATGGCACCAGGCGGCTGGAATGTGCGGCACCCAGACCATGCTGATTACAGCCATTTTGCGGAAGCTTGGCTGACACAAGATCCACTGATTTCAAATAAGTAATGAGGAGAGCCAGATATGTCATGGGAAGAGTTCCCCCCGTTTACGTCGTCAAACGTACAGTCGGCAAGATATGACCATGAACAGAGTATCCTCGAAGTAGCGTTTTTGAATGGATCTGTCTACCAGTACTTCGACGTACCCGCACAGGTAGCAAACGCGTTCAAGGCCGCTGAGTCGAAAGGATCGTTTCTCGCCTCGAACATCAAGGGCTTCTTTCGATACAGCAGGGTTTAGATTTCACGAAAGACGCTGCTCGCCAGATCGGCAAACAGCGTCTGTGACCTTCCCACAGATCTATGCAGGCAGCTAAAGGGAGATTCGAGTGATACTCGGTCGCTGCTGCGCGAACCGCTGTCGCCCCTTTCAAACCGGCTCCGGCTAGCTGGTGATCTTTTGACCTAACGGGCCAGGTGCTTTCCGATCGATGGTACGGAATGGCCGTCGCGTTCACTTTGTGACAATAGGTTTTCGTCCAGCGCGTCGAGAGCCCCTCAACATGACGCTCCTCCATATGCGCGCTTTCTTGTGGATTCGCGCAATTCACATTGAAAGTTACCACTAGCGAGCCTAACATCCCTCGCTAAATTTGGGACGCCACCCGTGCCTCCACACGGAGCTGCCCTGGATTACAAACGGACTGCCTCAGCGCAGAAAAAACAGGGAAATTAATGAAAAGCATGTGGTGGGCATTTTGGGTTGTAGTCGCACTTTTGCTATCTGCAACTGCGGTTGTTTCGAGAGTGGTCTATCAAACGCCGGCCCCGCCTAGCAGCACGGCCCTGTTCGAATCGATCAAGGCGATGCTTCTTTGCCTAGGCGGATCTGGCGTAATTCTTTCAACGTATTTCACCGCAGTTAACGCCTTTGTTCAGCGAAGAGCCGACATTATTCAGAATACTTTCCACCTGCTCGCGAGCTGGGATGATCCGCACCTCTTTCAAGCACGCAAACTCACAAGGCGAGCAAAGGAAACGCGAGAAGATACATCGAACAACGGCCTTATTGAGGAGATTGAGAAGAATGAAGATCTGAAGAATTCGGTCATTCTTGTCCTGAACTACTTCGAGCACATCCATTTTTCGCTTATCACCCGAAGGATCGACAAACGCCTCTTCAAGAGAGCTCTTGGAGCTACTGTAGTCGACATAATTGACAGGTTCATGCCGTTCGCGAAGAAGCAGGGCGATCAGGTGGTTGCCGACCTGATCGCATTAAAGAAATTGCTACAAGAAGAATGATCCGCAATGCGGTGGCCTGGACAGCGAAGGTCTCGCGACATGGCACTTCGATATCGGTGCAGTTGATCAGGCCCGGCCCCCTCGCCACCGCATTTTCCGCATTGAGGGGCATAGATCAGCCTGCCATGCAAGCTGTCACTCGTTGCTAGTGACTTCGTCATGGATCTCGTCAACCTTGAGGTCCTTAATGACGAACGCATTGTGGAAATCTGAAAGGTCACACAACGACGACGCTCGAGGAAATGTTGCTTCAGGCTTTCACGACTTGAGTGTCAACCGATGACCCGGTTTCTAAACACGTCATCGTCAAGCAGCTAGCGATACTTCGCCAAGTATGGGGTCGTCACCTGGGCTCCTCATCGATCCCGCGCCGAACCGGGGGTTTCGTCCTTACTGCGCCTTGAGAGCTTCCGGAACAAATTTCGCGAGGCACTGGTGCTTCCGTAGCTTGGCTGCAGGAATCTCTACAGCGGGCGATCCACCGTATGGCTTGCCCGTCTCGACATCCTCCGGCGCCTTGAATGCACCGGCGTGATATTCGGTGTCGCACTCGTCGTACTTGTCGCAGACCTCGAGCTTCGTGCAAATGACCGCGCCGTCTCGTTCGTAGATGTAATACGTGGCGCCGGAATACGGCGGCCTCGGATAGGTCTCTGTGCGAATCGTGATGGACTGGTGTTCTGCCGCGGCAGCGGCGCCTGATAGCGCAAGCGCAGCGCTCAACATCAAGCCAACCCTAAAGGTGCGACCTTTCATCCCCTGCCTCCTTCGTGATGATCCATGTCGGGTCAATATTGCTGCATCGCCGAGTTGACGCCAAGCCCAAACCTGGACACACATCGCCATCGTGTGGACGGCAAGAACCGGATAGCTGGTCGAGGCGCCGAACGATAAAAAAGCATCCTCACCCCAAGGAGCTTTCCCATGCATATCGTCGCCCATCCTTCGATCCTGTATCTCGGAACCCCCGTCGCTCTCCTGAGCACCGTCAACGAGGACGGAAGCCACAACCTCGCCCCGATGTCCTCGATCTTCTGGATCGGTTATCGCTGCTTCCTTGGCTTGCAAAGCATTTCGAAGACACCGGAGAACCTCCGCCGCACTCGCGAGCTCGTGATCAACATGCCGTCGCCTGACCAGGTTGCTGCCGTCGATCGCCTCGCGCGGACGACCGGTACCTATCCCGTTCCGGAGGACAAAATCGATCGTGGGTATCGCTACGAACGCGACAAGTTCGAGATCGCGCGGCTGACTCGAGTGCCATCCGAAACCGTAGAGGCGCCGCGCATACTGGAATGCCCCGTCCAGATGGAAGCCGTTCTCGAGCACGAGCACGGCTACGACCAGGATGGTCCACTCGCTGGCTATATCGCCGTCTTCGAAGTACGCATTACGCGCGTGCACGTCGACGAGTCGATTCTTATGGAAGGCAATCCCAACCGCATCGATCCCGACAAATGGCGTCCGCTCATCATGAGCTTCCAGGAGTACTACGGCCTTGGGCCGAAGCTGCACCCGTCGCGTCTTGGCGAGATTGCCGAGGAGCTGTATCGGACGCCTGACTTCGCCCGAGCGGCGGAAGACCTTCTGGCCACTGCGGATTGATCGAGCCCCGGAACACATTCACCGTTCCGGGACCTCTTCTCAGCTCAGGACGAGGATTGAGTCAAACCAGCATCCCACGTCCATCGCGCATGCGCTCTCCCAACCCTCTCCGTACCCGCCTGCATCATCGCCGCAACAGCCTCCAAAGACAGCGCCAACTGCTTGCAGTCAACACCCTCAGCCTCGTGCACCAGATCAGCAAGCGTCGCCGTGACACCCCGCGCGTACTGCAACCAAACCGTCGCGTCATTCAACAGTTCATGCACCGATGGCTCGCTCGGTTCCACACCGCTGCTGCGAACTTCCTCAAAACTCACGCGTGATTCGCTCATCCCTTCCTCCCGGGCTATCGCGACCAAACGATCTAACGTGGCACGACAGTCAGCAACGACCTGCCGCGCCACGGACCATACGATCGCGGGTTCACCGGCGGCCTGTGTCCAGGCGCCGGGTGGCTTGATTGATGAAGTGGTGGCGGCGCGACCGTCCGTGAGGCTTACCAGGCGTGGTGCCTGCCTCATTCGATCTGGTCTTACCTCAGGAAGGCTCCGCCGCGGTTCTTCAACCGTGCCTGCGGCTTATGCAGGCGGTCCGTTGACCGGTGGGGTGTCGCCGAGGGGATTCGGCGGGCGAGCGGATGCCGTATGATCGGGGGCAGCCATAAGCAACTTCCTTTGAGTTGATTGTGGTTAGCGAGGTAGGTGTGTTGACGCACACCTGCCTCGCGACTCTCACCGCCATGAGCGGTGGTTGCCTCGGTAGTTCGTGACCGGCGAGGCAACGCATGCACCGTAACAAATGCGTTCCGTGTTGTCTGTAGGACGATTCGTGTTGTGCCGCGAGCGCACCCAGTTTGCTGCGATCACTCGTGTTCCGTTGACGTTTACAGGAAGCCGCAGATGCTTTCCCTTGAAGACGAACGCTGGGCAACACTGCAACATGTGTATGGTTCGGCTAGCGACATACCTCCTGTCCTTGCACGCTTGAAAGCATCTCCATCGATCGAGGATCGTGATCTGTGGGATATCTTGTGGGGTTCGCTTAATCATCAAAGCGAAGTGTGCGACGCGAGTTTCGCGGCGGTACCGCATGTCATCGACGCGATAGCGAACCATCCCGAGTCGGCTCACTGGCATTGCTTCGCCTTCATCGCCTCCATCGAAGTGGGGCGCGTGACCTGGTCGTACACCATCCCCGATTTTCTCGTGGCCGACTATGCGGTGGCTTGGCATCGGATTCCGCCGCTGATCGGCCGCGCATGCATCGAGCCGCGCGGTAGCCTCCACACCCGCGGTGTGCTGGCCGCGCTCGCGGCTTCGCAGCAGCAGCCGCTGCTCGCCGAGGTGCTGCTTGAGGCGAATGAGGCGGAACTCCCCGAGATGCTCGAGTGGTGGCAGAACCGCTGACCACTAGACGACCGGTCTAATCAAGCGTATCGTCCACCCCATGAGCTCAGCAGCCGCCACCACCGAAACCTCCGACGTCCGCGAGAAGATCCTGGCCACGGGCCAGCGGATCATGGGCGGCAAGGGCTTTTCGGCCGTGGGGTTGAACGAGATCCTCTCGGCGTCCGGGGTACCGAAGGGCTCCTTCTACCATTACTTCGGTTCGAAGGACGCCTTTGGCCAGGCCATGCTCGAGAGCTACTTCGAGGAGTATCTGGCCGACATGGACCGCATGCTCGTGCAGGCTGGCGGCCCGGCGTCACAGCGGCTGGAGAACTACTTCCAGGCCTGGCACGACAACCAGTCCTTCGAGGATTGCCAGGGGAAATGCCTGGCCGTGAAGCTCGGGGCTGAGGTCGCTGATCTCTCCGAAGCCATGCGCGGCGCGCTGAACCGCGGCACCGCCGGCATCGTGGATGCCATGGCCCGGGCGATCAAGGCGGGCGTGGCGGATGGCTCGGTGTCCATCGACCAGCCGCCACACGACGTGGCGCTGAGCCTCTACCAGCTGTGGCTGGGCGCCAGCGTCATGGTGAAGATCGTCCGCAACACCGAGCCCTTCCTCAAGGCCATGACCACCACCCGACAGATGTTGAACCTGCCCGCCTGAGGGCGGGTAGCCGAGGAGCGCCTCCCGACGAGGTGCTCTTTTTTTCGCCTCATTAGTAGACGACTGGTCTACTCAATACGCCACCCAAGGAGACACCCATGAAAGTCCTCATCGTCCTGACCTCCCACGACCAGCTCGGCAACACCGGCCGCAAGACCGGCTTCTGGCTCGAAGAACTCGCTGCACCCTATTACACGTTCAAGGATGCCGGTGTCGAAGTGGTCCTCGCCTCGCCCAAAGGTGGCCAGCCGCCGCTGGATCCGAAGAGCAACGAGCCGTCGTTCCAGACCGAGCTGACCCATCGCTTCGAAGCCGACGCCGCAGCCAACGCCCAGCTGGCGAACACCGTTCGTCTCGATAGCGTCTCGCAGGCGGACTTCGATGCCGTCTTCTATCCGGGTGGCCACGGCCCGCTGTGGGATCTCGCAGAAGATAAGCATTCGATCGCACTGATCGAATCGTTTATCGAAGCGGGCAAGCCGGCAGCTCTCGTGTGCCATGCACCGGGCGTGCTCCGCCACGTCAAGGCAGCGAACGGCAAGCCGCTGGTCGAAGGCAAGCAGGTCACCGGCTTCACCAACTCCGAAGAAGAAGCCGTTGAACTGACCAACGTCGTTCCCTTCCTCGTTGAAGACGAACTCAAGGCGAAGGGCGGCATCTACTCCAAGGGCCCGGACTGGGGTTCGTACGTCGTTAGCGACGGCCTGCTGATCACGGGACAGAACCCGGCGTCGTCGTCGGAAGCGGCGGCTTTGCTGGTGAAGCGTCTTTCGATCTGATCTGCCCGCTGTAGCTCCCGGGCCCCGCGCCACAAGCGCGGGGCCCGGGTTATGCCTGAGGTGTCGATACCCGCGACTCATCCCCCCAAGGCCACGACTCGTCCCTCGGACCTCGGCCATCCGGGGTTCTGCAGCCACCATCCATACGACAGACCATGGAGAGGCGGCATGTTTGGCTACTACCTGGACCTTGCCCTGCGCAGCCTGAAGCGCCATCCCGGCCTCACCGCACTCATGGCACTGAGTATCGCCATCGGCGTGGCATTGGCCATGACCACCTGGGCTCTGGTCCATCTGATGTCGCGGGATCCGATTCCCCAAAAATCAGCCCAGCTGTTTTTCCCCACGGTAGACGCCTGGGGGCCATCGGCCCGGAACAAGGACAACGAACCTTCAGACCTGCTCGACTATGCGACGGCAACCGCGTTGTTGAAGGACCACCGGGCTCGTCGTCAGTCCCCTGCGTACTGGATGAACCCCGCCATCATCCCGGATAAGCCCGGCGCCCATCCCTTCGTGAGCTCAGGGTTTGCGGTATCCAGCGAACTGTTCCCCATGCTCGACATCCCGTTCGAATACGGCTCTGGCTGGACTGCGGACGACGACGCCTCACGGGCACGGGTGGTGGTTATCGGCCACGACCTCAACGAGAGGATCTTTGGGGGAGGAAATAGCGTCGGCCGAACGCTCACCATTGCGGGGCACGCCTATCGGGTCGTCGGCGTGCTCGACCACTGGAACCCGCAACCGGTCTATTTCGATGTCCCGGCGTTCGGTGGCTTCATGGTCCAACGGCTCGGCATCCTGCTCCCCTTCCACACCGCCATCGACATGGCGGTACCGCAGGCTGGCGAACGCCCCTGCCTCGAGGCACCTGAGCGGGGTTTCGACGGACTGTTGCGTTCCAACTGCACGTGGATCAGTTACATCGTCCAGTTGGATGACGCGACGGCGGTCCACGGCTACGAAAGCTACCTGCATGCCTATGCGCAGGCCAACTATCGATGGCCACCCAATACACGGCTGCGCGGCCTGCTTGCGTGGCTGGATTACCAGAAGGTCGTACCGCCCAACGTATTCATCCTGAGGCTCGTCGGCGTGGGCCTACTGATCGTCTGCCTCGTCAACACGATCGGGCTGTTGCTGGCGAAGTTCATGCGGCGTAGCGCCGAGATCGGTGTCCGGCGTGCGCTGGGCGCGCGCCGGTCTGCCATTTGCGCACAGTTTCTCACCGAAGGCGCGCTCGTCGGCCTGGTGGGCAGCCTCGGCGGCCTGCTGTTCACCTGGCTGGGCATGCTCTGGCTCCGCGCGCGATTTCCCGAAACGTGGTCGGGCCTGACCCGCATCGATGTACCGCTTCTATGCCTGACGTTGGCCATAGGCATCGGCGCAACCGTCCTCGCTGCTGTGTATCCCGCCTTACGGGCAGCGGGCGTGCGCCCGGCATGGCACCTGAAAACCAGCTGAGGCATTCACGGACATGGCTCTTCCCCCGACATTCGCCGCGTTGCGCAAACACAAGACCGGCGTCATCCTCATCGCCTCGCAGGTCGCTCTCACCCTGGCGATCGTGTGCAACGTTGCCTTCATCGTAAGCCTGCATCTCAAGCGCATAGACCGCCCGACTGGCCTGATCGAAGACCAACTTTTCCTCATCAACCAGCGCTACATCAACGCGCCCGCCGGTGAGGATGACCGCGCGACGGATACACTGGATGCCATGCAACGTGCAGACCTTGCTCAACTGCGGGGGTTAAAGGATGTTGCATTTGCCACACCGGTCGTTTCGCTGCCCCTGCTTCACAACCACTGGAGCAGTACGCTCGCGCTGAAACCGGACGACCTGCACTCCCAGGCAACGGTCAACACATTCGCCGGCGGGGAAGACGCGTTACAGACGCTGGGCCTGGCGCTGGTCGCGGGTCGGGACTTTCGCGCGACAGAATTTGTCCGCAGTGCAAGCACGTCCACCATGAACGCGCCGGCCGTACTCATCACCCAGTCACTCGCAGACAAGCTATTTCCCGGTGGCAACGGCGTCGGACAACCGGTGTACTTGAACGGCAGCATGCGTCCAAGCGTGATCGTCGGCGTGCTCGCGCGGCTTCTGACATCAGACTCCGGTGGGCACGAAGCTACCGCATGGGATTCCGTACTTTTGCCCGTACGCATGGATACGCCGTCCACCATGTATGCCGTGCGCGCCAAGCCTGGGCGGCTCGACGCTGCCATGGCCGAGGCAAGCAAGGCCTTGTTCGAGATAGAGCCGTTACGCGTCATGGACCCGGGCGGTCGCTACACCCTTGGTGGTGTAGAGCCATTCGTCCGTATCCGTAACCTTGCCTACGCCCGTGATGAATTCATGGCGCAGGTTCTGCTTGCGGTCTGCGCCATCGTTCTCGTGACTACGAGCTTCGGGATCACCGGTCTGACGAGCTTCTGGGTGAGCCAGCGCACCCGTCACATTGGCATACGCCGTGCCCTGGGTGCACGCAAGCGCGACATCCTCCACTACTTCCATATGGAAAATCTGTTCATCGTCGGCGGCGGATGCGTTACGGGTGCCGTGCTGGCCACGGCACTCAATGTGGCCCTTATGCACTCGTTCGAACTGTCGTGGATGCCCCCTATCTATACCTTCGCAGGTGTGCTCCTTGTCCTCCTACTTGGGCAACTCGCTGTCTTCATCCCCGCCAGACGGGCCTCACGGATTGCTCCGTTGGCGGCGTTGAGGGCCTCGTAGCCGAAGCGGCCCTTAGCGAATCCGCCTGACGAGTGCTTCGGTCTCCGCAACCACTACATCCGGCCGGTCGTACTGGATGTAGTGGCCGCTTCCCTCATCCGGTTACAGCCCGGCGGACATTCATGGCCCCTCGCGTGGCCCGCTGAGTGACGCTGATCGGCTATCTTTCCCCGCTCGCCTCCGCGGAAAGGAACCGCCATGCGCCTGACGTCCTGCCTCGCTGCCCTCGCCATCTATGCCATGGCGGGGTCGGCGATCGCCGCTAGCCTCAAGGTCGGACCGCTGGCACCGGCCGACCGCGAGGATGCTGCGACGTATTACACGAACGGCAGCCAGCTACTGAAGGGAATCGAGTACCCGGACGAGTACGGAAATGCGCGCATCTTCGCGTTCGGCGCCAGCAAGGACGGCCCCTCGGTCGACGACAAGAGCTACGTTTCGTTGCACGCCTACGGGCTGCTCGCCGACCACGGCGGCTACCTCACCAAGTGGGAGATCAAGGACACCAACGGCACCGGTCTCTGCGGGCTGCAGCTGTTGATGCCCCTGGTCAACGTGATCGATGCCGGCGACGGCAATGCCCTGGTCACCGTGCCTTATTGGATCGCCTGCGATGGCCTGGACGGCACCGTGGTGAAACTGATCATGGTCTACAAGGACAAGAAGTACGCGATCCGCGGCAACCTGCCGAACCAGGATACCGACGACCTGTACAGCAAGCCTGGCGACAACTTCAAGGAGCTGCCCGCTGTCGTGCAGAAGACGGCGCTGGCGTATTACGCGAAGGTCGAAGCGGCCGCGAAGAAGGCCGCCAACTGGACGGATCCGCACGAGGCGCAATAATCAGGCATCAGCGCAACACGGAGAGCCACCTTGGCACCGCGACGATTCAAGCAAGTCGATGTCTTCAGCCGCACGCCGTTCAAGGGCAACCCCGTGGCGGTGGTGCTCGATGCCGAAGGCATGACGGACGACGACATGGCCGCCATGGCGCGCTGGACGAACCTCAGCGAGACGACGTTCGTGTTGCCACCGCAGCATCCGCGCGCCGACTACCGGGTACGGATCTTCACCACGCTGTATGAGATGCCATTCGCGGGGCATCCCACGCTGGGTACCTGCCATGCGTGGCTCGAAGCCGGCGGCAAGCCGCAGGGCGATGACATCATCCAGGAGTGCGGCGTAGGGCTCGTGCGGATTCGTCGCGATGGTGGCCTGCTCGCTTTTACCGCGCCGCCGCTGGTGCGCTCCGGGCCCGTCGATACGTCGCAAGCCCAGATCATCCGCAGCGCGTTGGGCCTTACCGAAGCAGACGTCCTCGATGCCCAATGGGTCGATAACGGGGCTGGTTGGTTAGCACTTCGACTTGCCAGGCGCGACGTCGTGCTTGGCATCACGCCCGACTTCTCGAAGCTCGGCGAAACCCCCGTCGGCGTCTTCGCCGGCGAAGATGATGTGTTCGAAATGCGCGCCTTCATCGCGGGCGATGCCATGCCCGAAGACCCCGTCACCGGCAGCCTCGCAGCAGGCATCGCCATGTGGCTGGCGAAGGATGGCCTGGCACCAGACGCCTACGTAATCCAACAGGGACGAAGGCTAGGTCGCGCCGGAGAGATTCATATCGCGCGCGACGCTGATGGCATCTGGATTGGTGGCAGTGCGCTCACGTTGCTCGACGGCGTGCTGCACCTGCCACTCACGACGGCCGCAGAATAATCGCCGGCAACCGGGTAAGCATCCGGCCGAAGACCTGCGTGTCGCCCGTGCCGCGCGAAAGAATCAGTGCGCCATGCAACTCCACCAGCGCCTGCTCCGCATAGACCTTCGCCATCCGCTTGGTGGCACCGGCTTCCTCGGCCACGCGTGTCAGCCCCTGCGATAGCCGCTGGAAGATGCTGGCGATGGCGGTGGCGCGCCCGTTCTGCTCGCCACGCGGTGGGGCAAGCACGTTAAGCAGGCACGATTCGTTGCCGCTTGCGTAGAACGTATCGATGATGCGGACGAACGCGGCCATCTTCTTCTCTGGCTTCGACGCATCTTCCAGCAAGGGGAAGAGGTTCGCTTCCAGCACGTCAGCCGTCGCTGATAGCACCTCCTCCGCCATCTGTTCCTTGCCACCCGGGAAGCGGTGGTAAAGGCTCGCCTTCTTCAACCCGGTGGCCTCGGACAGCACGGCCAGCGACGCAGCGTCGTAGCCGACCTCTTTGAAGATCCGGGTCAGTTGCAGGGTCAGCTCGTCATCTTCGACTTTGCGTGGCTTGGGCATGGTGATCTCCTGGCGGCGATCATAACCGAACAATCGGTAAAATTCTTCTTGACAGCCTGACGGGCCACCCGCCAACCTGTTGTTACCGAACGATCGGTAAACAAAGGAACCCTAGACCATGGCTCGTATCCCTGTCCTCGACCCCGCCAATGCCACCCCCGCCCAGGCGGAAATCTTTGCCAAGACCGCGGCGAAGTTCGGCAAGAACCCGCTCCTGATGTCCGCGATGACCAACTCGCCGGCCATGATGAACAGCTACCTCACCCTCTTCCAGAACCTGACCGACGGCCGTTTCGACAAGAAGCTCGCCCGCAAGATCGGCCTGGCCATTGGCGAAGAAAACGGCTGCGAGTACTGCATCTCCCTCCTCGCGGCGATCGCGAAGCTGCAGAAGCTCACCGATGAAGACATTGAACTGGCGCGCCATGGCAAGTCGGTCGACCCGAAGGAAGAGGCGCTGCTGCAGTTCGTGCTCCTGCTGGTCCGCCACAAGGGCGACCTGACCAACGCCGAAGTGCAGGCCGTGAAGGATGCAGGCTGGACCGATGAGGATGTCTCCGAAGTCTTCGGCCACCTCATCCTGAACTTCCTGACCAACTATTTCTGGAAGGTCGCCCGCACCGATATCGATTTCCCGGTGCTGCGCCTGTACGACCAGACCAAGATCGCGCGCGGCAACCACTAAGCGCGCGATGAGAAAGGCCCGGGGCCACCTCCCGGGCCTTTTGCTTAGGCGAGGGTCACACCCTCGGCATCCAGCGAGGCACGCACGCTTGGCCGTTCCTTCATCCGGGCCATGAAGGCCTGGATGGCGGTGTAACCCGAGAGGTCGATGTTCACCCGCGGCGCCCAGCTCAGCACATTGAACAGATAGCCATCGGCAACCGAGAACGTATCGCCGAGCAGGTAGGGTTGGCTGGCGAGGTGCTCGTTCACGTAGTCGAACCGGCTGGCCAGGTTCCCCTCGGCGAAGCGGGTCTTCGACTCGGGATCCACTAGCGGTGAGAACATCACGGCCATGCCCTTGTGCAGGTCGGTGGCCACATAGTTCAACCATTCCATGGCCCGGTAGCGCGCCATGGTGTCGAGCGACGGCAGCAGCTGCTTTGCCGGGAAGCGGTCGGCAATCCACTGCAGGATCACCGCGCCCTCGGTCAGGATCTGGCCGTCATCCAGTTTGAGCACGGGCACGAAGCCTTTTGGAGTTACCTGGTAGTAATCGCCTTCGATCGTGCGCTTGGTACCGAAGTCGACGCGGATCAGTTCGAAGTCCTGGCCGGCCTCGCGCAGGGCAATCTGCGAGGCGAGCCCACATGAGCCGGGGGAGAAGTACAGTTTCATGAGCGTTTCTCGGGTGGGTAAGCCATGCAGTCTGGGTCCGCCACCAGGGACCATCTAGGTACGAAACTGGGTAAGGCTTTTGCCTTGAATGGAATAATCGGGAGACCGCCGTGGACCGCCTACAGTCGATGCAGATCTATGCCCGCGTCGTCGAGATGCAGAGCTTCAGCCGGGCCGCCGAAAGCCTCTCACTGCCACCCTCGCGTGTCACTCGCGCGGTCAAGGCGCTGGAAGCCTTCCTCGGCGTACGCCTGCTCCAGCGCACCACGCGCCATATCAGCCTGACGCCCGATGGCGTGCTCTACTACGACAACTGCCGACGCCTGCTCGCGGATATCGAAGCGGTGGAAGCCGGGTTTCCCGGTAGCGCAGGGCAACCCCGCGGCCGCCTGCGCGTGGATATGACCCTATCGCTGGCCCGGCTCGTCGTGCTCCCGCGCATCAAGGATTTCCAGGCCCGGTTCCCCGATGTCGAGCTGATCCTTACCGTGGCCGATCGTACCGTCGAGCTGGTGCAGGAAGGCATCGATTGCGTGATTCGTGCGGGTATCCCTGAAGACTCCCCTACCCTGGTGGCCAGACAGATCGGTGCGTTCGAGTGGGTCACCTGCGCATCACCCGACTACCTGGCCTGCCGTGGCACACCAACCACCCTGGAAGACCTTGCCGACCACGATGCCGTGGGCTATCTCTCCAGCCGCACAGCGCGCACGCTCGACTGGAACTTCATCGTCGACGGTGAAAGCCGCTCGATCCGCATGCGCGAGCGCCTCGTCGTCAACGACACCGACGCGTATGTCGCCAGCGCGCTCGAAGGCCTCGGTTTGATCCGCGCAGGCACTTACATGGTGCGCGACCACCTACGCAGTGGCCGCCTTCGCCAGGTGCTTGATCGCTTCGTCGCCCCACCGGCGCCTCTATCGGTGATCTATCCGAAGAATCGCCACCTCTCGCCGACGGTGCGCGCGTTCGTCGATTGGGTGGCATCGGTGGTGGGTGAGGCGTCGGGCGGCTGGTGATCTACTTCATTACTTTCTTTTGATCGAAGGAACGCCTGCCCCGGGTGATTCGTTCAGCGCGTGCAATTCCTCATCGGCACATTCGTCCCCTCGCGACTTCGCCACACCGAGCCAGTAGCGGGCCCAGCGCCAATTTCCCCGATTGCGATAGCTGATGCCGAGGTTATAAGCCCCCTCCGGACTACCACGACCTATGGCGCGCAGATACAACTTCCGCGCTTTTTCGAAGTCGGCCGTTACGCCATCGCCGTCATCGTAAATATTCCCGAGATTGACCTGTGCCTCCAGGCTCCCGAGGTCGGCCGCCTGATGGAAAAGCTCAATGGATCTGGACCGCTCCCCCGCCTCGAAAAGTTCGCACGCCTCTTCGAGAAGCTTCCAGCCAAGTTCTTCCCCTTTCTCATCTCGCATGACGATCTTCCTTGTGGCCCTGACCCCATTCTATACAGTTGTCGCGCCTCGCTGCCTCACCGACGCGAGCTCGCGGCATAGCTTCCCCAGCAGGCAGGCGTCACGAACGAGAAAGAAAAAAAAGGGCCAGGTCACCCCGGCCCCAACGGGTTCAACAGGCATGTCGCTCGGAACGTTAGGGCGCCAGCACCCAGCTCACTTGCTGCACCACCGGGGGGAGTGGCAGCAACCAGCCGCCTGCAGGGAAGCCATACTCGTACGTCACGCTATCCTGCATGGCGAACGAGTGCATCGGCTGTGCCTGGCAGACCACATCCCTGTCTGGCATGACTCCGTGACTCAGGTAGGCAAACTCCGTGTTGTTGGTGCACGGGTTGTCGTCGTACATCACGGCATGCGTGGCGGCGTTGTTCACCAGCACCATGCGTACGTCGTTGCCATTGAAGAGCCGATCCTTGAACGCCTCGGAATACGGCGTCGACGGATCGAATTCGTTCTGCACCATCAGGCCATGCACCGAGGTGCTCGCTTCCAGCCCACGATCGATCGCCGGCTTCCACGGCCAGCCCTGGCAGTTGTCGATCAGGGTGGAAGCACCGATCGCCCAGTACGAGCGCACATCCGAGATCTTCTGCGGAATGCTGCGCGGGTCGGTGGAGCCCGAGTCGTTGCACTGCAGGGCGTACTGCATGGGGTTGAAGCTGGGAAGCGTGCGCGGGTCGGCGAAGACCGCCGCTGCCATCTGTTCGGCGGCGGCAATATGCGCCGGGTCGCCATCCAGCGCCTGCGACATCGCACTCAACGACGGTGCCACCAGCAGATCCCAGAACACCCACATGCCCGTACCGTCCATTGCGGCAAGCGCCTGGTCGGGCGTGACGGTGCCCATGCGGTGCTCCGAGGTCGCCTTGTAGATCTTCTGGAACGTGGTCATCACCTGCTTCGGCGTGGTGCCCATGTGGAACTGGTCATCGTGCCGGGAGATGAAGGGAATCAGCGCCTGCTGCACGTTCAGCTGGTCCATGGCGATGCGCGTCACCGCCTGCTTCTGCCAGTCGAGGTGCACCCAGTTCATGTTGCTGTCGATCACCACGCGATCGAAGGTGTTCGGGAACATGCGCGTGGCATAGGCCACGAGGCTGCTGCCGCTCGATACGCCGAACAGATCGGCCTTTTTGAAGCCCAGCACGGCGCGCACCAGGTTCAGGTCGCGCACGTGGTTCGGGGTGGTGATGCCCTTGAGGAAGGCCGCGTGCTGCTTCAGGCACGCGCTCATCGACTGGTTCCACCACGCCTGCTGCGCTCGCACGCTGGCCACGGTGGGGTTGCGGCTATCGCCGTCCATGAAGTTCTCGGCACCACTGCGCGGGGCGTAGTCGCAGCTCACCTGAGTGCCCGTACCGTCGGTGATGCCGCGCAGGTCGACACCGACCACGAGGTGATCGACTTCCACCTGCGGGTGCAGCTGCTCCAACAGTTCGGCTTGTGACGCACTCGAGTTATCCGGACCGCCGGCGTTCACCAGCAGCAGCCGGGTATACGGCGGGGAGTTCAGCGGCCGGGAGATGCCGATGGTGATATCGCCCTGGCGCGGGTCGTCCCAGTCAACGGGGACGGTCACGAGTGCGCACTGGATGGTGCTGCCGTCGGTGAAGAGCGAGGGCGGGCAGGCACCCCAGGTCGGCTGCTGGTGGTAGTACCGGGCATAGGCCGGGTCACTACTGTGGTCGTCGATACCGTGGGCGCTGGCCAGCCCCGCACACAGCAGCCCACCCACCATCACCACCAGTCTGCGAGCAGACGATGTAAGACAAGTCATCTTGGATATTTCCCTGGTCGGCCCGGCACGGGCGGTCGCGGCGGCCGGTGCCGCGTGACCCGCGTCCTGCCTGCCATGGCATGATCATCTTCAGGGCAGGGGGAGTCGTAAATGACCGGTCGCGGGCTTTTTCGATGTAACCACTTCGAACCGCACCGGGGATGACGCGTGTTGCAGTCGCAGGGAAACGAGCCAATGTATCTCCGGGTCGCCGAGGCGATCCGGCGGGATATCGATTCGGGGCGGTTCCAGGTGGGCGCAGGCCTGCCGGGTAGTCGCTCTATGGCGGTAGCGCTGGGGGTATCGCGCACCGTGGTGCTCATGGCTTACGAGCAGCTCGAAGGCGAGGGCTACCTCGAATCGCGCACGGGCAGCGGCACTTATGTGAGCGCGCGCCTTGAGGTGGCTGCCACGGACGTGCCGCGCGGGGTCGAAGAACAGGACGCGCCGGGCACGCTGCGGCTGTCCCGGCTCGCGGGGCGGCTGGTGTTGCCGCCAGCTCCGGAGCGCACCGCCTTTAGCGAGGAAAGCGACGTCATCGACCTCGCGCAGCCACGCGTGAAGTCCGACCCGCGCAGCCTCAAGGCATGGAAACAAAACCTGACGGCCCTGCTCCGTCGCCGTGATACGCCTGACTTCCCGGAGTTACAGGGCGCGATGGCCCTGCGCCGGGCGGTGGCGGGCTACCTCAGCGTCGAGCGCGGTATCGAGGCCGATCCGGACGACATCCTGATCGTCAGCGGTGCACAGCAGGCGCGCGACCTCATCGCCCGGGTGTTGCTCGACGAGGGCGACCGTGTCGGCGTGGAGGAGCCGTGCCACTGGAGTGTGCGGCACACCTTCGAGGCGGTGGGTGCACGCGTGGTGTCGTGCGAGGTGGGGTCGAACGGCATGGACATCGCCCGACATGCAGACGCGCTGACGGGCGCGCGCGTGCTCAACGTGTCGCCGTCCTTCCAGTTTCCCACCGGTGTCGTCATGGGCGATGAGCAACGCCGGGCGCTTCTGCAATGGGCGTACGCGAACGATGCCTGTGTGGTCGAGGACGATTTCGATTGCGAGCACCGTTTTGGCGTGCGCACGTCGCCGTCGCTGTGGTCGCTGGATAAGCACGAGCGAGTGATCCACGTCAGCAGCTTCGCGCGTTCCATGTTCCCCGCATTGCAGCTGGGCTTCATGCTCGTGCCCCGCTCCCTGCGCGAAACCTTTCTTGCCGTGAAGTGGCTGGCCGATCGCGGCAGCATCTCGATGCAGCAACACGTTCTTGCGGCCTGCATCCACAGCGGCCAGTTCCTGCGCGACCTGCGCCGTATCGCCCACGGCCTGGCACCACGCCACCGGGCGCTGCATACCGCGCTGACTTCGCGGCTGGGCGATGCCATGGCGGTGACCGGCAGCGTGGCGGGCGGCTCGCTTTTCGTAAGCCTCCCCGCCCTGCCGCGCACGGCCACGGGTGCATTGCTGGCCGAAGCGCTGGCCCGCGGCGTACGCATCCGCTCGGCCGAGCGCTTCCACCGGACACCCCCCGATCACGTGACCCTGCTGCTCAGCTATGCCGGCATGTCTGAGACGAGTCTCAAGCGCGCTGGTACGCGACTTGCCGATGCCTACGCGGCCGTGGCGGCCCGATTAGACGCCCACCCAACGACTAGATAGAATGCGAATCATTCCTATCTAGTCATCCGGGCGCCATGTTAGTCCCCTTCCTCATCATGCTGCGCGAGGGCATCGAAGCCGCCCTCATCGTCGGCATCATCGCCAGCTACCTCCAGCAGAGCGGCCGCCAGGCCATGATGCCGGCTGTGTGGGTGGGCGTGTTGCTGGCTGTCGCCCTCTCGCTGTTCGCCGGTGCCGGCCTGCAGATCATGGCCGCCGAGTTCCCGCAGAAGCAGCAGGAGTTCTTCGAGGCCATCGTGGGTCTGATCGCCGTCGCCTTGCTAACCTCCATGGTGTTCTGGATGCGGAAGACCGCGCACCGGATCAAGGGTGAACTCCAGTCCGGGGTTGAGAAGGCGCTGAGCCACGGCGATGGCCAGGGCTGGGCGCTCATCGGCATGGTGTTCCTGGCCGTAGCGCGCGAAGGCCTGGAGTCGGTGTTCTTCCTGCTCGCCATCTTCCAGCAGAGCAGTGGCTGGGAAGCGCCGGTGGGTGCGCTCGGCGGTGTCGCGGTGGCCGTGGCGGTGGGTTACGGCATTTATTCCGGCGGCGTGCGCCTGAACCTGCGCCGGTTCTTCCGGCTTACGGGCCTCTTCATCCTGCTCGTAGCGGCGGGCCTGCTGGCTGGGTCGCTGCGCCGCTTCCACGAAGCGGGCGTGTGGAACCACCTGCAGCAGGTCGTCTTCGATACCAGCGGCACGTTGCCGGTAGATAGCCCGCTCGGCGCGGTGCTTTCCGGCCTGCTGGGTTACCAGGAGGCGCCCGTTACCGGCGAAGTAGGTTTGTATCTCATCTTCCTCGTCGTGACCGTCTACTTCTTCCTGCGCCCCGCGGCGCCCCAACGCTAACCCAGGGGGTCGCGTGTCTAACGCTCCATCACCCGTTGTCATGCGCGTCGCCCTCGGGGTGTCGGTGCTTCTCGTTGCTGCCGGCTTCGGTGCGTTCTGGTGGGCGTCGCATGTGGCGCGCCAGGCGCCAGCACCCACGGGCGACCAGCAGGTCACCGTCACCATCCAGGGCAATACCTGCCAGCCGAATGAGATCACCGTGCCGGCGGGCAAGACGGTGTTCAACATCGTCAATCAGTCCAACCGCGCGCTCGAGTGGGAAATCCTCGATGGCGTAATGGTGGTCGAGGAGCGCGAGAACATCGCGCCCGGTTTCACCCAGACGATGACGGTGAAGCTTCAGCCCGGCGATTTCGATATCACCTGCGGCTTGCTGAGCAACCCGCGCGGCAAGCTGCACGTCACGCCCTCTGCGGCATCGCAGGCGGAAGCCGCTCGTCCATCGTTGACGGCGTATGTCGGTGCGCTCGCTGAGTACCGCGTGTTCCTCGTGACGGAAGCGGGAACCTTGCAGGATGCATCGCAGGCGCTGGCGGATGCGATCAAGGCTGGCGATCTGGCGAAAGCGCGCGCGGCATTCCCCGCTGCGCAGCAGTCGTACAAGCGCATCGAGCCGATGGCCGATCTGTTCGCCGACCTGGATACCCGCCTGGATGCGCGACCGGAATACTTCGAGAAGCGTGAGGCCGATCCGGCGTTCCGCGGGTTCTATCGCGTGGCGTCGGCGTTGTTTGGTGCGAACGCGGCGCAAGGTGATGTGCACGCTCTGGCGCCGGTGGCCGACGAGCTTCTCACCGACGTCGATGCATTGGCGAAGCGCATCAACACACTGCAGGTGCCGCCGGAGCGACTGGCCAGCGCAGATGCGCGCCTGCTGGGCCGTATCGCGGACCATCTGCAGACCGGCGAGGACGCTTACGCGGCCGTCGAACTCTCCAACCTGCAAGGCACGCTGGACGGTTCGAAGAAGATCATCGACCTGCTTGACCCATTGCTCGCCAAGTCGTCGCCGCCGACCAAAGCACTGGTCGATCGCGCGTTCACCGCGACCTCGACGGCGTTGGATCCGTATCGCGATGGCGACGGCTTCAAGCCCGCGCCGTTGACGTCCGACCAGCGCAAGGCACTTGGCGGCAACGTGCGTGGACTCGCTGATGCCATGGCGAAGGTCAACGCCGGGCTCGGGCTGGAGTAACCACCATGAAAGACATGTCCCCACCGCCAGAGTCCCCGGGGCGCCGCCGCCTGCTCGGTACGCTCGGCGTAGCGGGTGCTGCGTTGGCCGG
The DNA here is from genome assembly GCF_023078475.1 of Luteibacter aegosomaticola. NCBI lineage: Bacteria > Pseudomonadati > Pseudomonadota > Gammaproteobacteria > Lysobacterales > Rhodanobacteraceae > Luteibacter > Luteibacter aegosomaticola. Next base: position 4,867,441 of record NZ_CP095741.1, read on the forward strand.
CGGCGCTGCGGCCAGCCCGTTCAGTGCCGGCGCTGCTTCAACGGCCAAGGCGCACGTTACCGATGCGCCCGTCAGCACGCACACGCACGACCACGTGCCCTACCTCGGTGCACACCAGGCGGGTATCACCACGCCTCGCCCGAGTGCCGGCATGGTGGCGTCGTTCTACGTCCTCGCGGATAACCGCGAAGACCTCGAGCGGCTGTTCCGCATCCTCACTCGCCGTATCGCCTTTCTTACCCAGGGTGGCAAGGAAGAGGTCGCTGACCCGAAGCTTCCGCCGCCGAGCTCGGGCCTGCTTGGTCCGGTCGTGCAGCCGGATGCGCTGGCGATCACGGTGTCGGTCGGCAACTCGCTGTTCGATGACCGCTACGGCTTCGCTTCGTTGAAGCCGCGCCATCTTCAACAGATGAAGGGCCATCCGAACGACGCGCTGGATGCATCGCTCTGCCACGGTGACCTGTCGATCCAGTTCTGCGCGAACACGCCTGATACCAACATCAACGCGCTGCGCGACATCATCAAGAACACGCCCGACCTGCTCGTGCTGCAGTGGAAGCAGGAAGGCAGCGTGCCGCCCATCCCTGCCGAGAAGGGCAAGCCCGCGGAGAGCGCGCGCAACTTCCTCGGTTTCCGCGATGGCTCAGCCAATCCCGATGCCAGCGATGCGAAGCAGATGGACGCGGTCGTCTGGGTGGGCGAAGACCACGAGGAACCCGCGTGGGCGCGTGGCGGTTCGTACCAGGCCGTGCGGATCATCCGCAACTTCGTGGAACGCTGGGATCGCACGCCGCTGCAGGAACAGGAAACCATCATGGGCCGGCGCAAGGATTCCGGATCGCCGCTCGACAAGGTAGCCACCGAGCACGATGTACCGGATTACATGGCCGACGCGGAAGGCAAGCGCACGCCGATGACGGCACATATCCGCCTCGCCAATCCGCGCACGGCGGCCACCCAGGCCAACCTGATCCTGCGTCGGCCCTTCAACTACTCCAACGGCGTGACGAAGTCCGGCCAGCTGGAGATGGGCCTGCTCTTCATCTGCTACCAGGCCGACCTGGATAAGGGTTTCCTCACCGTGCAGAAGCGCCTCGATGGCGAGCCGCTGGAGGAATACATCAAGCCGATCGGCGGGGGTTTCTTCTTCACCCTGCCCGGCATTCGCGACCCGCAGGACTGGTTGGCCAGCGGTCTTTTCGCGCAGCAGACGCCAGCGCACGCTTAGGAACGTAGAACGACATGAAGCCTCACAACACGCGTAGCGTCTTTTCCCTCATCGCGGCCGCCGCCACCTTGTTCACCGCGAGCGCGAACGCGGCGGTCTCGCCGCTCGAACTCGTCGGCCCTGTCTCGGATTACAAGATCTACGTGATCCAGAACGTACGCCAGTTTGCCAAGGACACGCGCGTGTTCGTCGAGGCCGTGAACGCGGGCGACGTCGAAAAGGCGAAGCAGCTCTTTCCCGCTGCCCGCATGAGCTACGAGCGCATCGAGCCCGTCGCCGAACTCTTCAGCGACATGGATGCCTCGATCGACTCGCGCGCCGATGACCACGAGAAGGCCGAGAAGGACCCGGGCTTCGGCGGTTTCCACCGCATCGAGTATGCACTCTGGGTGCAGAACAGCACCAAGGACGTCGGCCCGGTCGCCGATAAGCTGCTGGCCGACGTGCTCGAACTACAGAAGCGCCTGGCCGGCCTGACCTTCCCGCCGGAGAAAGTGGTGGGCGGCGCGGCGGTGCTGATGGAAGAAGTCGCTGCCACGAAGATCGCTGGCGAGGAAGACCGCTACAGCCACACCGACCTGTGGGACTTCCAGGCCAACTTCGAAGGCGCGTACAAAATCGTCGACCTGCTGCGCCCGCTGATCGAACGCGAGGACAAGCCGTTCCTCGACAAGACCGAAGCCAACTTCAAGTCCGTCTTCGACACCCTGGCCCGCTACCGCACGCCCGATGGCGGCTTCCAGGACTACTCGAAGCTGAGCGACCGTGACCGGAAGATGCTGGCGGGTAAGGTCAATACGCTGGCGGAAGACTTGTCGCGCCTTCGCGGGATGCTGGGGCTCAACTAACCCCAGGCGTTGGCAGGGGGGGCGATATTCGCCCCCGAAGCAAGAGTATTTTCGGGATTCGTGCGTTTATCGGAAAGGATGCGCCGGGCACACTAGGCCCATTCACGATTCCAAGGATCTCTCCATGTCTTCTGCAGCCAGCCACGGCCAGCGCGGCGCCGGGCTTCCCTTGCTCGCCCTGGCGATCGGTGCCTTCGGCATCGGCACCACGGAATTTGCCCCGATGGGCATGCTCCCAAACATCGCCGAGGGCGTGGGCGTTACGATTCCCACGGCCGGTTTGCTCGTTTCCGCCTATGCGGCGGGCGTGATGGTCGGTGCCCCGTTCATGACCCTGTTCCTGGCCCGCTGGCCGCGGCGCCGGGCCCTGATGGTGCTGATGTCGCTGTTCGTCATCGGCAACGTCCTCTCGGCCATCGCCCCCAACTACCTGAGCCTGGTCGGTGCACGCCTGGTCACCAGCCTTAACCACGGCGCGTTCTTCGGCCTGGGTTCGCTGGTCGCGGCCAGCCTGGTGCCACGCGAGAAGCAAGCCAGCGCGGTGGCAACGATGTTCATGGGTCTGACCCTGGCCAACGTGGGTGGTGTGCCTGCCGCGACGTGGCTGAGCCAGACGATTGGCTGGCGTGAATCGTTCGCCGCCATTTCGGCCCTTGGCCTGATCGCGATTGCCTCTCTGGGCTTTGCCCTGCCGGCCGGTGCGAAGGGTGATGCGCCTGATGTCCGTTCCGAACTGCGCGAGCTGGTGCGCCCGCCGGTGCTGCTGGGCATTGCTGCCACGATCCTCGGCGCGGGTGCGATGTTCACCATGTACACCTACGTGAACCCGCTGCTTACCGCCCTGACCCACGCCTCGCCGGCGTTCATCACCTCGATGCTGGTGTTGGTCGGCGTCGGCTTCACCATCGGTAACTCGGTGGGCGGCAAGCTGGCTGACTGGTCGGTGGAAGGCGCGCTGGTGATCGTGCTGCTTTCGCTCGCTGCAATCATGTTCGCGTTCCCGTGGCTGGCTACGACCACCTGGGGTGCGGGCGTCGCACTGACGGTTTGGGGCGCTGCCTCGTTCGCGATCGTCCCGCCGATGCAGACCTGGGTGATGCGTGCCGCCGCGGGTGCGCCGGGCCTCGCTTCGTCGGTGAACATTGGTGCGTTCAACATGGGCAACGCGCTTGGTGCGGCGCTCGGTGGCGCGGTCCTCGGCGCGGGCATGAGCTACACCGTGCTGCCGATCGCTGGTGCGGCGCTGGCCCTGGTCTCGCTGCTGCTGGTGCTGGGCAATGGCTACCTGGCGCGGAAGACGGCCGTGGAAGCACAGGCCTGCGCTTGATGCCAGCCGCTAGAAAGTAGAGCGGACGGACGCGGGCGCCTTACCCAAGGCGTCCGTTGTCGTCCAGGCGCCATCCACCTGCTCGACACGCAAGCGAACCGGTACGCCCTGGCGGCGGTGAAGATCACCCGCCAGGTCCAGGGCAAAGCCAATGGCTTCTTCCTGCGAAGCAAATGCGCCGACGCGGTGGCGCTCCTGAAGCACGGCATACGGCTGCCGGCTGCCATCGGCCTGGGGCAGATAGAGGCTGATCGTGTTTCCGAGGTCTCGCGCTTCCACGGGCCTTCTCCTCCTTCCGCTGCCTGCCCCACATAAAGCAGGGGGACCCCGCACGAAGCGGAGTCCCCCTGGCGTCCGACCGGGCGCAACCCGAAGGCCGCCTCGTCGTGCCCACGTAGCCTCGCTTGGGCGATGTCGGCAAAACGCGAAAAGCCGTCAGCGGCCTTACAGCAGGCGAATCCCGAACGGCTTCACGGCCAGCGCGAACGCGCCGAAGCAGACAATGGTCAGCAAGGCGCTGATGGCCATGGCGGGCCAGAATCCCCAGCGATGCAGCAGCCAGGGGAACGCCAGGAACATCGGCAGGGTCGGCACCACGTACCAGAACGTGTACCAGGCGTGGTTGGCGATCTTTTCCGTGGGCTGCTTTTCGATGTACAGCCACGTGAGCGCCAGCAAGGTCACCAGCGGGAGCGATGCCAGCAATGCGCCGAGGCGGTCGCTTCGCTTGGCCAACTCCGAAACGGCCACGACCACGGCGGCGGTGATCAGGTACTTGGTGATGATCCAGGGCATGGGCTAATGGCTGTTCGCTTTGGACGAAGATGCAGGAGCGCGATCGCTGCTGGTGTAGATGAACCACAAGGCGATCAGTAGAAGGACCGCGGCGGCGACACGGTTCATCGAGAGCGGAATGGCGGTATTACCGAGCCAGCCGAGCGTATCAATGATGATGGACATCGCCAATTGGCCGAGGATCACCGCCACCGTGGCGATCGACGCACCGATGCGCTGCACGGCGAAGCCCATGGTCAGCACGTAGATCAGGCCGAGAAATGAGCCGGTGAGCTGCCATTTCGGGACGTCGAGCAGGCTGACCGCGTGCGGGGGCTCGATGAAGATCACCAGGACCCCACTCACGAGCGTACCGACGAGGAAGGTGATGAAGGTGGCCCGGAGGGCGCCTTGCGTCGCCGCGAGCCGGCCATTGACGGCCGCCTGCACGCTAAGAAATGCACCGCCGAGGACGGCAAGAATCACCATGACTATCGTGAGCATCAGTGGCCACCTGCGATCAGGACGAGGGAAGCGGCCACGCAGGCCAGGGCGATGACGCGACGACGGTTCACCGGGCGCCGTTCAGCGCCGAACCAGCCGTAGTGATCGATCAGGAGGCTCTTCGCCACCTGCCCCGCGAGTACGCCGGTCATCAGGAGGGTGATGCCGATGATGGGCGTGGCGATCGTCAGGATGATCACGTAGGCCGGGCCCCAGACACCGCCGGTGAGCTGCCAGCCGGGTGCCGAGAGGAACGGGGTTGGGTTGCGCGGGCCCCAGAACAGGACCAGCAGATAGGTAAGGGCCGCTTCGATACCGAAGAGCGACAGGCTGGCCCAGTAATGGCCGACCTGCTCACCCAGTGGGCCAAGGATGCCAGCCTCCACGGACAGGCCCATGCCGGCCAGGATGACCAGCAGGATAGAGAGCAATTTCACGACAGGATCCGCCTAAGGGCATTGGAAAGGACGGGAGACTACGCGCGGACCCTTGTTCGAAAAACGGAAAAGACCGCACAATTCCTGTGCAGGATTTGCACAGGGCTAGCCGGTGTCGTTGAATCTCCGCTCGATCCAGCTCTATCTCGACGTGCTCGACCTCGGCAATTTCTCCGAGGTGGCGCGGCGCGAGGGCATGTCGCCATCGTCGGTGTCGCGGATCATCCATCAGCTGGAGACGGAGCTCGGTACGCAGCTCCTTTACCGGAATACCCGGGCCATCATTCCGACCGAAGCGGGCCGCCACTACGGCGAGAGTTTCCGCCGGGTGGTCGCCGAGCTCGATGAATCGCGCCAGCAGTTGAGGGATCGCGAGGACGTGCCCGGCGGGCTCGTGCGCATCAATGCACCGGTGGTCTTCGGCCAGAAACACATCGCACCGTGGCTTTCGGAGCTGTTCGCGCGCTATCCGCAGTTACAGGTCGACCTGGTCCAGACCGACGACTTCATCGATCCGCTGACGGATGCCGCGGACATTCTTTTCCGCATCGGACCGCTTGCAGACTCGGGCTTTCACGCACGCATCGTCGACCGCCCTGCGTACCACCTGGTCGCGACGCAGGGGTACATCGACCGTTTCGGTGCGCCCGCGTCGCCGCGCGATCTTCTGCAACACAACTGCCTGGTCTACAAGGGCGTCATTGGCGCGCAGAAGGCCTGGTTCCGCCGGCCCGGCGGTAAGGCGGAGATGCTGTCGCTCAGTGGTTCGCTGACCTCGAACAATGCCGAAACACTATTGAATGCGGCTCTCGGCGGCGCGGGCATCATCATGATGCCCGACTGGCAGGTGGGCGAACTGCTGCGGCAGGGCCGCTTCGTCAAACTGCTTCCCGACTACCTGCTATCGCCCAGCCAGGACGAACAGGTGCTGGCCATGCTCTATCCGCACTCGCGCTACCTGCCGCTCAACGTGCGAACGGTGCTCGATTTCTTCGTGGAGAAGTTCGGCGAGCCGCCGTACTGGAAGTACGCCTAAGTTGTCCCGCTCGCCACAAATCTGGCGCCGCTGGCCCAGCTAGCGCCTACACTCGCCAGCCATGAACCCGACCGACAAAGCCCCGGTGGCACCGTTTCGCGCTGGCACGCTAGCCGCGCTGTGGGTCACGTTCTGGCTCCTGATGGTCTGCGCTTCCATGCAGGATGCCCTGCGCAACCCGCGGTTCGCCTGGTGGGAGCCGGGGCTTTGGGAGGGTAGCTCGGCGCTGGTAGCGTCGGGCTGGATGTGGCTGGCCGTGAGGGTTCGGGGACGTTACGCGCCCTTTCTAGACCAGCCGCTGGCGTGGTTCGGGCGCTACCTGCGTTGGTTTCCGCTTGTCGCCGTCACGTTCGTCGTAGCGGTCTACGCGATCCGCCTTGGCGTTTACGCGGCGGCCGGGCGGAACTACGAGCATCCTGGCTGGGTCTTCGTGCTCGCCTACGAGAGTGTGAAGCTGGCCCTGTTCGCGGGGCTCTGGCTCGGCATCCTGTTCGGCATGGATTCGTACGCGCAGTGGCAGCTCCAGCGCCATCGCCTGTTGCAGGCACAACGCGCGCTGGCCGAGGCGCAGCTTGCGCATCTGCAAGGCCAACTGCGGCCGCACTTCCTTTTCAACGCCTTGAACACGGTGTCGTCGCTGATGCATACCGATGTGCGCCGCGCCGATCATCTCGTGGCGACACTGGGCGACCTCCTGCGGATCAGCCTGCGCACGGCGGGCAACGCGACGACGCCCTTCGCCGAAGAGATACGTACCTTGCAGCTCTACGCCGAGGTCATGCGCGAACGCTTCCGCGACCGCGTGACGCTGGATTGGCGTATCGACCCCGCGGTGGGCGATACGCCTGTGCCTGCGTTGCTCCTGCAGCCCCTGCTCGAGAACGTCTTCAAACACGGCGTCGAACGGACGACGGGTGCGGTGCACGTCACGGTGGCGGCTACGGCTGAAGGCGAAACGCTGGCGATCAGGATTCACCACTCAGGGGCGCTCCTCGCGTTCGGGCATCAGGATGGCCTCGGCCTGGGCAACTGCCGGGACAGGCTCCGCATCCTTTACGGAGACGCGGCATCCCTCGCCATTCGCGATGAGGACGGCGGCGTGGCGACCTACGTCTCCCTGCCGCGTCACGGACGTGACTCGTGATGCGCGTCGTCATCGCCGACGACGAAGCGCCAGCCCGGGAGAAACTCGGGCGCTGGCTCCTTGAGGAGGCGGATATCCAACTGGTGGCTTCTTCTGAGGATGGCCTGTCCGCAGCGGAAGCCGTCGCACGGCTCCAACCAGATGTCGTGTTTCTCGATGTACAAATGCCCGCGCTGTCGGGGCTGGAAGTCGCGGCGCAGATGGAGCCTTCAACGGCACCGCTCATCGTGTTCGTCACGGCCTTTGACGAGCATGCGGTGAAGGCCTTCGAACTGAACGCCGTCGATTACCTGCTGAAGCCGTACGATCGCGAGCGGCTGATGCGCACGCTCGCACGCGTACGTGAGCGCATCGCAGGGCACGAATCCGGTGCGAAGGCCGTGGCGGCTAGCCGCTCAAGCGCGCCTTCATGCGATCGTCTTCTGGTCCCGGACGGCGAACGACTTCACCTCATCGACGCCAGCACGGTGGAATGGCTCGAAGCCGACGACAACTACGTCCATGTGCACACGCCATCGCGCCGTTACCTTCTTCGACGGACCTTGCAAGATCTCCTTACGCAGCTCGGCGAAGAGCGGTTCGTGCGCATCCACCGCTCGTCAGCCGTGAACCTGCAGGCCATTGGCTCGCTAACGCCGCTGTTCAAGGGCGACTACGAACTGCATCTGCGCAACGGCCACACCCTGCGGCTTAGCCGCCGCTACCGGGATGCGTTCTTCGCCCGCATGGGCCGCTAGCGTCCGAGTCGCCCCGCCGCAGATCCCGTTCGCCCCATTTCCGCTGCAGCCACGACGTAGCGCACGCAGGATCGGCCCATCCACCAAGCGTGAGGGTCGAACCATGCCTGCTATCGATGAAGCGCACGAGCGCTACGACTTCCTGGATTGGCTACGCGTCATCGCCATCTTCGTGCTGTTCTTCTTCCACACGGGGATGATCTTCGTGGGCTGGGGCTGGCACGTCACCAACAACGAGACGATCCCTGCCCTGGCGTGGCCCATGGATATCGCGCACAGGTTGCGCATGCCGCTGCTGTTTGTGATTGCGGGCGCAGGCATGGCGTTCGCCCTTCGGCGGCGGAGTGCGGGTCAGTTTGCGCGGGAGCGCACGGTCAAGCTGCTTATCCCATTGGTCATCGGCATGTTCCTTATCGTGCCGCCGCAGATCTATTTCGAGCGCCTTCTCGCGGGCCAGTGGCATGGTGGGTACCTCGCGTTCTATGCGACTCGCGTGCTGCAGTTCCGGCCTTATCCGGCGGGCGATTTCAGCTGGCACCATCTGTGGTTTATCGCTTACCTCTACATTTACGTGTTGCTGCTCTTGCCGCTCATGCTTTGGTGGAAGCGCGTTACGTGGCGCCCGACACCCGGCCCCTGGCTGTTCTTGCTCGGCATACCGCTGGGTATCAACGAGGCCTGCCTGAAATCGGTGTTTCCTGAAGCGCACACGCTGGTCAATGACTGGTACATCTTCAATCACTACCTCCTGCTTACCACCTACGGCTATCTACTGGCCTCGATGCCCGGCGCATGGAAGTGGTTTGCCGATGTGCGCCGTTGGTCGCTTGGTGCCGGTAGCGCGGTGCTCGGCTTCCTCATCTGGGCACTCATCGCCGGCGTCGTGCCGCATGATTCGGTGGCTGACCACGTGGGCGCTAACGTATTCACCTGGCTTTGGATGATGGTGTTCTTGGGCTACGGCTATCGGTATCTCTCGTTCGCGAATCCGTTGCTCGCATGGGCGAGGGATGCGAGCTATCCGGTTTATATCCTGCACCAGACCGTGATCGTGGCGATGGGCTATGTCGTGATCCAGGAGCCGTGGAGTCCGTGGACCAAGTACGTCACGGTGCTCCTGAGCAGCATGGCGATCTGCGTTTTCCTTTATGCGGCGATCGTGCGCCGGTGGTCCTTCCTGCGCTTTGCATTCGGCATGAAGGTGAGCGCGCAACGCCAGCCCTCTTCTACGGCGCTGCCCTCAGGCTCAGCGGTCGATGATATTCACTAGGCCATAACAACCTGAACGGAGGGGCTAAAGGGCCTTTCCCAAATTCACTTTCCCGCAAGGAATCCGAAGGCATGCTCAGCTCGGCAGAACCCCGGCCCAGTGCCTCGTACGGAGATAAACCCCATGCGCCATTCCGCCCTGTTGCTGGCCGCTTCGCTCGGCCTTGCTCTTACCTTCCAGGCGTCCGCTTCCGACCGGCCCGATCCGGGCAAGCTGACGACCAAATGCCTGGATGCCGCGGCGAAGAAGTTTGATGTGAAAAACGATTACATCCAGTTGCAGCCGATCGCGGCTGCGGATTCGGGTTATTCGATCGCCGGCGTGGCTGATGCCGGTATGGACGGCAAGAAGAACTTCACTTGCCAGTTCGACAAGAAGGGCAAGCTGGCCAATCTGGTTCAGGAAGCCAAATAACCTGTAGGAGCGCGCTTGCGCGCGATGTGCTTGCGGGGGGCTTGCCGCCTGCCGGCGGATCGCGCGCAAGCGCGCTCCTACATGGGTGCTGTTACCCGGCACATCGGTGGTTTAGCCGCCGATGCGCACGATGATCTTGCCGCGGGCGTGACCTGTGGCGAGTTTCTCTAGCGCGGCGCGGGCGTCGGCGAGGTCGAAGATCGCGTCGGTGATGACCTGCAGCTTGCCTCGTTGGAACTGGGCGATGGCGTCGGCGAGATATGGCGTTGCCGTGGAAAAGAACACGGCGCTGCCTTCGTGGCCATCGCGGGCCTTGATCGAGAAATCCGCCAGCGTCGCGATGCGGCCCTTCGGGCCAAGCACGGACCACGACTTCTCCAGCGTCTCGCCGCCGAACGTGTCGAGCACCACGTCGATATTTTCCAGGCGGGTGAAGTCGTCGAGGCGGTAGTCGAGCACCTCGTGTGCACCCAGTTCCCTGACGAGCGCGTGGTTGCGTTCGGATGCCGTGGCGATGATGTGCGCACCCGCCAGCGCCGCTATCTGTACGGCCATGGTGCCTACGCCGCCTGCGCCGCCGTGAATCAATACGCGCTCGCCGTGCTGCAGCTTCGCCACATCGGTGAGGGCCTGTTTCGCGGTGCCGTACGTTGTCGGTAGTGACGCGGCCTGTTCGAAGCTCATCTCCGGAGGGATGCGCCGAACATCGGTGGCGGGCAGGCGCACCTGCTCGGCTAGCGCGCCGCCTGCGGTGGGCGCGGTGCGACCGAACACGCGGTCGCCCACATTGACCTCCGTGACGCCTTCACCGACGGCTTGGACGATGCCGCTGAAGTCCGAGCCTGGGGTGTAAGGCAGGTCGATGGGGAAGACCTGCTGCATGTAGCCGGCGATGATCTTCAGGTCGAGGGGGTTGAGGGCGGCCGCTTTGATGCTGATTACGACTTCGCCTGGGGCGGGCATCGGGGGTTCGATGTCGGTGACGGTGACTGTTTCCGGGCCGCCGTAGGTTTGGATTTGGGTGGCTTTCATCGTGCGGGAGTTCTTGGGGGGATTCGCGAAAGATGTCGCCCACAGGGTGGGCTCCTACGGGTCTGCGCTTTAGATGGCCGGGAACTGGCCTAGCTGCATGAAGAGGGCGAACCAGTCTTCCATGTGCCAGGTGGTGGTGAGTTTCTGGTCCTTGAGGACGTGGAATTCGTGCAGGCGGAAGCTCACCGCTTTGCCGGTCGCCGGGATGCCGAAGATCTCGCCCTGGTGAGTGCCCGTGATCTCGGCGCGGACGCCGACCTTGCCGGGCTCCTGGACCATGTCGTGGATGGTGATGTTCACATCCGGGAAGGCCTGGACGAAGCCGCGGATGATGTCCTTGATGCCTTGCGGGCCAGCGGCTTGGCCAGGGGCGAGCGGGATGTCATCCCAGGTCGGGGTCAGCACCGCGTCGACGAGGTCAGGGTTCTTTTCACTGAAGGCGCGATAGAGGGTTTCAACGGCCTGGCGCTCGGCGAGCAGGCGGGTCTGGAGGTCGTTCTGGGTGGGGCTCATGGGAGGTCCATCGGTGTGGGGTGGTTGATGGAGCTCATTCTCGGAAGCGCCATGGCATCCGTCCAACAGATACGCGATATACCGTAATATCCATTTCATGGATTTTCATGGCATCGACCTCAACCTCCTGGCCGCCTTCGACGCGCTGATGCGCGAGCGCAATGTCACGCGCGCGGCGGCCGAAGTCGGGGTGAGCCAGCCCGCCATGAGCGCCGCCCTGGCGCGGCTGCGCAAACTGGCAGGTGACCCGCTGTTCCACCGCAGCGCTGCAGGCCTCTTGCCCACGGCACGTGCCCGCGATCTCGCGGGGCCGATTGCCGAGGCACTCGAGCGGATCCGCACCGTGCTGGTGGAGGACACGGCGTTCGATCCCGCAGCGGCAACGCAGACGTTCAAGCTCGGCCTGCCCGACTACCCGGCGTTCGTGCTGCTGCCCGCGATCACCCTGGCGTTGCGCGAGAGCGCGCCTGGCGCGAATCTCTCCGTCCACTCGTTCACCGGCCGCGATGAGGCCGTGGATAGGCTGGACGCAGGCGCCATCGATCTCGCGATCGGTGTGCTGCCGTCGCAGGCCGATCGGCGCTTCCTTTCCCGGCCGGTGTTGCGCGATACGTTCGTCACCATCATCGCCAACGAGCATCCCGCTGCGCGGCGCGGTATGGATATGAAGACCTTCCTCTCGCTATCGCACGTGCTGGCTTCACCGGAAGGGGATGGCTTTGGCCTCGTCGATCAGGCGCTGGCCCAGCAAGGCAAGAAGCGCAAGCTCGCGCTCACCTTGCCGCAGATGTTCGTCGTGCCATCGGTCGTCGCGCGCACGGACATGACCGCGACCGTCATGCGCCGGGTGGTCACGGCCTCGCCCGCCGCGCGTACCATCGCGACGTTCCCGCCGCCGGTACCGCTACCCGAGATCACATTCCATGCGATCTGGCATCGCCGCAACGATGCGAATCCGGCGCAGGCGTGGTTTCGCGATCTTGTCGCTGCCGTCGCAGAGAAGGTATGACCATCGAAAGGGTACTGCGCGCGCGTTAGTGGCCAGCCGCGGCCTTCGCGGCATCCGCTTCCAGCTTGCCAATCTGCGCGGGCCCCAGCTTGCGCAGATCCGCGTACGCGGCATCGGTGAGGCCCTTGTCGCCGGTACCATCGCCGGAAACGTCGTAGGCGCCATCGCGGGGCAACAGGACGAACATAAAAGGCGCCGCCTTGCTGCCTGTCGCGGCGACCAGCACCACGGTCTTCCCGTCGGAACAGCTATGGGCGACCCAATCGGTTCCGCCGTAGCGGCGGGTCACGCCACCCTCGTTGCAGTCGAGCTTGGGGCGTTCCTGGGCCTGGACTCCCAGAGCCACGCACGCCATGCCTATCGCAACGAACACCTGCCGCACGCATCGGTTCATGGCCGCCTCCGGGAGTCGCGTCGATCCTAGCAGGCAGCGGGCACGCGCTACACTGGCCCCATGCCTCTTACCCTCCTGATCGCCGACGACCATCCCATGTTTCGCGGGGCCATGCTGCATGCCCTGGGCACGCTGCTGACTGATGGCCGCGCGCTGGAGGCCGGTAGCCATAGCGCGATGGAAGCGGTGCTAGCCCGTGGCGAGCACGTCGATCTCGTCCTGCTCGACCTGACGATGCCCGGGGCGATGGGCTTTTCGTCACTGCTGTGGCTGCGCGGCGAGCATCCGGAGATCCCTGTGCTCGTGGTGTCGTCGAACGACCACCCGCGCAACGTACGCCGTGCGCAGCAGTTCGGCGCGGCGGGCTTTGTTTCGAAGTCGGCGCCTTCAGAGGTGCTACGCGAAGCGGTGGAGACCGTGATGGCCGGCGGCACGGCATTCATTGGCGCCCGCGCAGAGCGGAGCGAAGAAGATGCGAAGCTCGCCGCCCGCCTCGCCAGCCTCACGCCGCAGCAGTTCCGTGTGCTGATGCTGGTCGCTGAAGGCTTGCTCAACAAGCAGATCGCGTCCGAGCTAGGCCTCGCCGAGAACACGGTGAAGATTCACGTGACCGCCGTACTGTCGAAGCTGGACTGCCGCTCACGCACGCAAGCCGCGGTGCTGGTGAAGTCACTCGACCTCGACGAAGGCGTCGAAGGTTCACACCCCGGTTAACCGGCGACCATCAACAAACGCGTCATCACCGCGCGCAGGCGCGCGGGTGCCAGCGGCTTGGTGAGGTAACGCAGACCCTCAGCCGCCGCGCGTTCGATATCCGCCTGGCGGGGCGCGGCAGCCATCAAGACGGTGGGCGGTAGGTGGCCCCAGCGTGAAGCAAGCCCGGCGCGCAACGCTCCGCCCTCGCGACCGTCCATCGGGTCATCCATCAGGATCAAGGCCGGAGCGTCGTCGGTTTCCGCATGACGGAGTGCGCCGCGTTCGCTGCCCACGCCCGTCACTTCGCAGCCCCAACCGATCAGCAGGTCCATGGCCTGACGGCGCGTGAGCGGGTCGTTGTCGATCACGAGGATGCGTTTGCCCGCGAAGGGCGAATCGTCTTCGTCCGCCGGCGCGGCAGCGGGTGCATCCATTGCCATATCGGCCAAAGGCAGCGTGACGGAGAAGACACTGCCGCGGCCTTCCCACGAGCGCACGGCGACCGTCGCGCCGAGGAGGCGCGCGATACGATCGACGATGGAAAGACCGAGGCCCGCGCTGCGCCGGTCACGGTCCACGCCGTTATCCAGGCGCAGGAACTCGTCGAAGATGGCACGCGTCTTGGCTTCCGGGATGCCCACGCCGGTATCCCATACCTCGATGCGCGCCTGCCCGGCGGCACGACGCACGCCCAGCAACACGCGCCCACGCGGCGTGTAGTGGATGGCATTGCTGAGAAAGTTTTGCAGCACGCGTCGGAGCAGGAGCGCATCGCTGCGTACCACGAGGCTTGTGCGGACGTGGCCTAGTTCAAGGCCACGCGTTGAAGCGAGTACGCCCGATTGTCGTGCCAGCTCGGCAAGCATGGGCTCGAGGGAGACGCTGGCCATGCGCGGCGCGACGGCGCCGCCTTCCAGACGCGAGATGTCGAGCAAACTGGCGAGCAGTTCGTCCTGCGTATCCAGCGCACTACGCACACGTTCAACGAGATCGCGGCCCTCGCCATCCAGCTTGCCCGAAGCCAGGCTGCCGATGAACATTCGTGCCGCATTTAGCGGCTGCAGCAGATCATGCACCGCTGCCGCCACGAAGCGCGTGCGCGAGCGGTTCGCCTTGTCCGCTTCGGCCTTCGCCGCGATCAGGTCACGCGTGCGCTCTTCCACGCGCTGCTCAAGCGACGAGGCCAGGCTGCGCAACTCGCGCGCCGCCGCCTTGTAGGCCGTGATATCGGCATAGCTGGTGACGAACCCACCGCCCGGCAGCGGATTGCCGCGGATCTCCAGCGTGCTGCCATCCGGGCGCTCGCGCTCGTACATATGCGGGCTACCCGCGCGCAGGTACTGCAGGCGGCGCTCGATCGCTTCATCGGTATCGCCTGGGCCGAGCAGGCCTTTGCGTGCGTTGAAGCGGAACATGTCTTCGATCGGCCGCCCCACCCGCATGTATTCATCGGGAAAGCCGAAGATCTTCTGGTAGCGGGTATTCCATGCCACGAGCCGCAATTCGGCATCCACCACGCTCACACCCTGCGGCAGGTGCTCCAGGCTGCCATGGCCACCCTGCGCGGCTTCACTGGCCGCGGCGACGATGCTGTCCTGCGCGGAGCGCAAAGCGGAGGCGTGGTGCGCGACCATCCGTTCGAGCTCCTCGCGGCTGCGCTGGCGCAGGCGGGCCATGCGCACGCGCTGCTGGAAGAACATGCCAAGCAGGAGCACCGGAAGCCACGCTGCCAGCACGGCGAAGACTGCGTTGCGCGCCGCCGCGACGGCTGGGCGTGTATCCGCCAGCAGGTGCAGTCGCCAGGCCTGCTTCGGCATGGCCAGCGACCGCCACATGGTGTCGTGTGCCAGCGAAGGCGAGGTCAGCCGGACACGGAGGGTATCCGCGCCCTGCGGGGCCAGCACGCGCCAGGTCATGGGGGAAAGTGGCCGTGTTCCATATTGGCGCGTAGCCGCGATGGAGGCGGCGTCGGCCGGTGAAAGCGGATAAAGGGTGCGATAGACCCATTCCGGATGATTCGCCAGGAACACCACGTTGTGCGCATCGGAGAGGAAGACCACGTCACCGCCGCCAGCCCAGTCTTCTTGCAACGCATCCAGCGAGATCTTCAGCACGACGACGCCGATGCGGCGCCCCTGCGTATCCTCCACCGCCTGGGCAATGAAGTAGCCCGGCACATTGGTGGAAACGCCGAGCGCATAAAACGTCGCGTAACCATCGCGCATCGCATCGCGGAAATAGGGCCGGAACGCATAGTCGAGGCCGACGTTGCTCTCGGGGGTGTTCCAATTATTGGCGGCCAGGGCCCGGCCATGCCGGTCGAGCAAGGTGAGCGTCGACGCCTTCACCGCGTCGTTGGCGCGATCCAGCTTGGCGTTCAGGGCGGCCGTGTTCGCCGCGTCGGGCGGACCTTCCAGTGCTGCGCGCAGCTCAGGATCCAAGGCGAGGACCCGCGGGAGCACGCGGAACCGGTCGATCAGGCGCTGCACGGCCAGGGCATGCAGGTTCAGGCGCTCACCGGCCTGATCGCCGATGCCGCCCAGCGCCCGCCGCCAGGCCATCCACCCGCCCAGCGCCGCACTACCCGCCACGAGGAGCAGGAGAAGCAGGAGCCACAGGGCACGTAGATTTCGATTTCTGACCATATTTCAGGCACATGGTCGCACAGCGGCCGGCCCCCTAGCCGGAATGTGCTATGGGGCTCCGGCGCCCAGCGGGCTACAAAGCCACACCCCTCGCTGTCAGCCGTCGTCCGCCATGCTTGTGCAGAACACCGCCCCTACCGCTCCCCTGCCCCTCTACCGCCAGACCTATGTGCAGGTATTGGTGGCCATCGCGCTGGGCGCCATCCTCGGCCACTTCTTCCCGGCGTTCGCCGAGCAGCTGAAGCCGCTGGGCGATGCCTTCATCAAGCTGGTGAAGATGGTGATCGCCCCGGTGATCTTCCTGACCGTGGTCACCGGCATCGCGGGTATGCCGCATCTCAATGCGGTGGGCCGCGTGGTACTGAAGGCGATGGTGTACTTCCTCGTCTTCTCGACCCTGGCGCTGATCATCGGCATGGTGGTGGCCAATGTGGTGCAGCCGGGCGCGGGGCTGAACATCGATGCCGCCACGCTTTCCACCAAGGAAATCGCGACGTACGCCTCGAAGGCGCACGACATGACGCTCACGCATTTCCTGCTCGACATCATTCCCGATACCGTCTTCGGCGCGTTCACTTCCGGGAACATCCTGCAGGTACTGCTGTTCGCCGTGTTGTTCGGCATCTCGCTCACGCTGGCGGGCGAACGCTCGAAGCCGGTCATAGCGTTCTTTGAAGCCCTGACGGCGCCGGTGTTCAAGCTGGTGCATCTGCTGATGAAGGCTGCGCCCATCGGTGCCTTCGGTGCCATCGCCTTCACCATCGGCCGTTATGGCATCGGTTCGCTGTCGAACCTGATGTTCCTCGTGGCCACGTTCTACGTGACCGCCTTGCTGTTCGTCATCGTGGTGCTTGGCAGCGTGGCACGCATGACGGGCTTTTCCATCTTCCAGCTGCTGCGCTACCTGAAGGCTGAACTGTTGCTCGTGCTGGGTACGTCCTCCTCGGAAGCGGCGCTGCCGTCGCTGATGGAAAAGATGGAGCGTGCCGGTTGCGACAAATCCGTCGTGGGCCTGGTCGTTCCGACCGGCTATTCGTTCAACCTCGATGGCACCAACATCTACATGACCCTCGCCGCGCTGTTTATCGCGCAGGCGACCAACACGCCGCTGTCGCTGGGCGAACAGGTGGCGCTGCTGCTGGTGGCCATGGTGAGCTCGAAGGGTGCCGCCGGCGTCACGGGCGCGGGCTTCGTCACCCTGGCCGCCACGCTGTCCGTCGTGCCGTCGCTACCTGTGGCCGGCATGGCGCTGATCCTCGGTGTCGACCGCTTCATGAGCGAATGCCGCTCGCTGACCAATTTCGTGGGCAATGCCGTGGCCACCATCGTGGTCGCTCGCTGGGAGGGCGCGCTGGATCGCAAGGCGCTGGACCAGGCCCTGTCACAGCGTGCCGGGGAGAGCGGCACGCCTTCGATCATCGCTACCCAGGGGGAATAACCATGTCGCTTATCCGCACCGCGCTGCTCGCGGCCGCCGTCGCGCTGGCCTGCACCGGCACCGCGCTGGCTCAGTCCACGCCTGCCGCCGGCAAGCCTGTCACCTACGACCTCTGGCCTGGCACCCCGCCTGGCGGCGGTGGTCCCAGCGGCCCGGAGCGCATCGGCCAGACGGGTACCGGTGTCGGTGCTGTTTCGAACATCAGCAAGCCGCGCATCGAGGTTTATAAGCCGGCGAACCCGAACGGCGCCGCCGTCGTGCTGATGGGTGGCGGTGGTTATTTCCGCATCGGCATCGGGCATGAGGTGATGCCGACCGCGCGTTGGCTGGCGGCGTTGGGCGTTACGCCCATCGTGCTGTATTACCGCCTGCCCGCCGATCGCTGGCCCGCCGCTGCGCCATTCCAGGATGCCCAGCGCGCCGTGCGCCTTGTTCGTGCGCACGCTGCCGAGCTCGGCATCGATCCGAAGCGCGTGGGCGTGGTGGGCTTCTCCGCGGGCGGCAATCTCGCCGGTATCGCGGAAACCCGCTTCGCTGATGCGTTCTATCCCGCCGTGGATGCGAGCGACAAGCTCTCGGCCCGCCCGGATTTCGCTGGCCTGATCTATCCCGTGGTGTCACTGCAGAAGCCGTACGACACCACGCGATCGTTTCGCGAGCTCTCGTCGCAGAGCGATGCCGTGCAGGCGTATTCGGTGGAGCTGCATGTCTCGCATGACACGCCGCCCACGTTCCTCGCGCAGGCCGCCGATGATCCGATCGCGAACATCGGCAACAGCCTCGTGATGTTCGACGCCCTGCGCCGCAACGGCGTGGACAGTGAACTGCATGTCTTCGACAAGGGTGGCCATGGCTGGGGTCTCGGCGACCCGGGCAGTGCACCTTCGGCGTGGCCGCGCCTGTTCGCCGCGTGGGCACGCCGCGCCGGCTTCTTCAGCGCCGTGGATGCGGGCCCGTTCGCCCTGCCCGCGGCGACCGCCCCGGCCAGCCCCGCCGCATCGTCCGACGATGCCAGCGGCGTCGACGACAACTGATCGCAGTGAACGCCATGACCATGAAGACTCGCCTCTACCCGGCGCTGGCCGCCGTGTTGTTCGCTGGTGCGTGCTCGCCGGCCTTTGCCGCCCACGAAGTCACCAATGCCGAGCTGCTCAAGCTGATCAAAGCGCAGGCAGCTGAAATTAATGAACTCAAACAGCGTCTCTCCGCGGTGGAGGGCTCGCATGGGTCGGCACCGACTGTGGCTTCGGCGCCGACGGCGGGCGCCAGCGCCGGCGTGACCGCTTCCGCCGCGTCCGCCGCTACCGCGCCGCCCGTCAATGAGGAAAGCGCACGCCGCCAGGCGCAGGTGGATAACGCCATCGCCGATACCCGCGAGAGCGAAATGGCTGTCGCGATGGCGCGCGGTGCCGGCGCCTCGTCCGGCGGTGGGGCCGGCGCGCGCTGGGGCCGCGGCGGCGAAGCGGGTCCGGTGTTCCGCAGCGACGATGGTTTCTTCACCTTCAAGCCGGATGGCCGCCTGCTGTTCGATGTGAGCCGCACCTCAGGCTCGGGCTTCGAGACACGCAACATCACGGGTTCGCAGATCACCAGCGCGCGCCTTGGCGGCGAAGGCACCATCGGCGCGCTCGGCTACCACGTGGAAGCGGACTTCGCGGATAACGAGGTGGCTCTGCGCCAGACCTACCTCACCTATACCACCCAGGTGTTCGGCAACCGCACCAAGTTCTACCTCGGCAACTTCCTCAAGGATCTCGGCACGGAAGGCTCGTCCGAATCGGCGCGCGTGCCCTTCATGCTGCGCAACGCCGCGACGGCGGTGGGCCAGCCGGTGGTCAGCTACTTCGGCATGGGCAGCCAGATGCGCATGTACGGCAATGGCTGGCATTTCAGCCTGTCGATCAACGGCAACTCACCGAACAGCTCGACCTCGGGCTCAAACACCGATAGCACCACGTATCTCGCCCGCGCCCACTGGAACCCGCTGAAGGGCGCCGATGGATTCGTGCATCTCGGTAGCTGGTACTACTACGAGAAGATCAGCGACGGCGTCACCAGCATCAACAACACGCCCGCTATCGCTGCCGATTACAACGACAACCTCGCGGTATCAGCAAGCTCCATTGCCAACCCCACCCAGGATCACGGCAAGGGCTTCGAACTCGGCGGTGTGTACCGCAATTTCTGGATGATGAACGAGTACGGCAAGCGCACGATTGATTCCAGTACAGCGGATTCGGTCAGCCGGCACGGGTCGTCGTTCGCCGCGGGCTGGATGATCACCGGCGAGGCCCCGGGCTTCTCCAGCACCTCGGGCAGCTGGAAGGCGGTGAAGGTCACCAACCCCGTCACCTCCGGTGGCTGGGGCGCCTTCGAAGTCGCCGGCCGCGTCGACCACTACGACTACGCCGACGCGCCACGCGGTGGCAAGGGCAAGAGCTACACCCTGGGCGTTAACTGGTACCTCAACGACTGGTCACGCCTGATGATGAACTGGGTGCACTGGAACACCGACAACAAGGTCGGCAGCTTCCAGGGACCGGATGCAGGTAACACCGTGTCGATGCGGGCGCAGGTGGTGTTCTAACCTACTAGCTTGCACGGCCGCTGGCATATCGTGCCCGCTTTATCCTAGCCGTTGGAAGGATGCGATGAACGTGGGCGTCGCATTCCTTCCAGTTCATCGTGGCTAGGTAGGGCATGGGATTGAGTATCCATTCTCGGCTGCCATCGCGTCGGCCTCGAATGCCGGGGTTCTTAATGTCGTACTGCCGCTCGATCCGTTGCTGGATCCTCGCAACGCAACTTGAAGGATCAGGATGGCCCGATATGACGTAAAACGCCGCAGCCTCAATGAGATCTTGATGCGCCCGGCGGGCATAGATGAGAGGCACTAGACGCCTCCTTTCTTTTTTGACGCAGGTTTCGTCCCTGCGCCCTTGGCTGCATCACGTTCTGCGATCATTCGCTCCGTCTCGGCGCGAACGTTCTCCCAAACCTCCTCGTGACTCTTCCAATCAGAAAGACCAAGCGCCTCGTCCTGAAACGCTTCGTCGACGCGTTCGCGTACCCAGTCATCGTACTCAAGTGATTCAGCAATTCGTCTTGCCGATGCAGATGTGTCATGGGAGGAAGCGTCACTCGCCTGCGCGTGGGTAATCATAGTTTCCGGAACCCCAGTTCGATCGAGCTCCGCGATGGCTTCTTCGTAGGTCGCGAAGACGATAACTGTGCCGTCTTTACTGATGAGAAGTCTCTCACCTCTATCTTGCGGCACATGCACGGTGTAGCCGCCGTTCTGAGGCATGACGATAGCCTCGAGGACCCCTTTCGTCTCCGCGAGATCGCGCAACTCATCTAGCGTGATGGGGTCGGTCATGTAGCACCCGATTAACATGGTCTGGCCTCCACTTAGTATTAAGTGATTCCACCATGTCGACAATGGTGTATCTGCCGGGGGGCTCCGCCAGCGCTTGTGGGTGACGCCCGACAGGATCGTAGGGGTAGGCAAGTTACTGGCGAGCCGGGAATTACACGACGAGCCCACGACGGCAGTGCTCTTATGCCTGACGTGTACGGCCGGCGCGAGGCGGAGGCGATATTCCTCGCCCATCTTCAGAAATGACTGAGCCCAGGGCCGAAGCACCTGGGCTCTACGAGGGAAGCGCCGAAAGACTTGTCACGCCTCTCTTCCCTGCCTGGTTGCCACCCGTTCGGGTCTGACCTAGGTCTTCGAGGGTCCGTATGCATTGGACGAGGCCAAGTGAAGCCTAAACGGCCATTGACGTATGTAGGCGAATAGCGCGCTCAGCGTAGGCGTACTTGTTAGCCCTCGCGGATATCGAAACGGGCTATCTTGCCCCCGGCTACGTTGAACACGTGGAAGACCGTCTTGTCCTTCAACCCATGAGTCTGGCCGGTGAGCGGCTTGCCTTCGAGATCATGCACTGTCTGGATGACTTCGACGGCGATGGTGTTGTTGCCTTCGGGGACGAAGGCCACCGGTTGCACATGCGGGCTCACCATCGACCACTGGCGGGTCCAGTACTCGCGCAGGCCTTCGTGGCCGTGGACGTAGCCGCCGTCCATGCCGTTGGCCCAGTCGACATCTTCGGCCAGCACGGCGAGGACGCCGTCGATGCGGCGTGCGTTGAAGTCGGCGTACATGCGTTCGATCATCGGGATGGTGTCGGTCGACACGGCGATTCCTCAGGGTAGGTGGCAGGAGCGCGACGGCATGATATATATGTGCATATGTATTTCGCCGTCAAGGGTCCATCCGTGAACGAAGACGTCCTTTCCACCCCTGGTCACCTCATCAGCCTTGCCGCGCGGGGCTTTGCCCGGCTGAGCGAGGCCCGCCTGAAGCCGCTGGGTTTCGGTGTGGGGCACGTGCCCATCCTGGTCGCGTTGCGGGATGGCAAGGCGAGCACCCAACGCGACCTCGCCCGATTCGCGAAGGTCGAGCAACCCCCCATGGCGCAGATGCTCGCCCGGATGGAGCGCGATGGCCTGATCGAGCGCAACCCCGATCCGGCCGATGGGCGAAGCAGCCTCGTGACCTTGACCAGCACGGCAAAACGGCGCCTGCCGAAAGCCACGACCACCCTGTTCCAGGGCAATCGCGATGCATTGGATGGCTTCTCCGACGAAGAAGCCACCCAGTTCATTGGCATGTTGAAGCGGGTGATCGCCAACCTCGATCAGCTGGCGGAGTCGGACGGATCCTGACGGCGCACACGCCGCTGCTCCATCCAGTCGTAGATCACCGGTAGCAACACGAGCGTCAGCAACGTCGAGGTCACCAGCCCGCCCACGACCACCGTGGCGAGCGGGCGTTGCGTCTCGGCGCCTACGCCGCTGGAAAGCAGCATGGGGATGAGGCCGAGAATCGCGACGCTGGCCGTCATGAGTACAGGCCTTAATCGTAATGCCGTGCCGCGCAGCACGGCATCGCGGACGCCGAGACCCGCGTGCTGCTGTTCGTTGAGGAAGCTGACGAGGACGATGCCGTTAAGCATGGCCACGCCGAAGACGGCGATGAACCCGATGGCCGATGGCACGGACAGATACTGGCTCGTGATGAATAGACCGACGATGCCGCCAATCGTCGCGAACGGCACGTTGGCAAGGATCAGCACGGCGTAGCGCACCGAGTTGAACGCGGTGTACAGCAAGATGAAGATGAAGAAGATGGTGGCGGGCACGATGATCGCCAGCCGTTTCAATGCGCGCTGCTGGTTCTCGAAGGCACCGCCCCACTCGGTGTAGTAGCCAGCCGGAAGGGTCACGGCCTTGGCGATCGTCGCGTTCGCTTCCTGGACGAAGCCATCGATATCGCGCCCGCGCACATCCATCTGGATCACGGCATAGCGTTGCAACTGCTCGCGGCGGATGAAGGAGTAGCCCTCGGCAGTACTGATCTTCGCGACCTGGCCCAACTGCAACAACGCACCCGACGGGGTATTCAGCGGGATGCGCTCGACCGCCTGCACCGAGGCCTTGCTGGCATCATCGAGGCGGACCGTGATGTCGAATCGCCGCACGCCATCGAGCAAGCTGCTGACCGGTTCGCCGCCGATACCGTTGCGCACCACCGTCAGGACGTCATCCGCGTTGAGGCCATAGCGCGCGAGCGCATCGCGGTCCACCTCGATACGGACCTGGGGCTTGCCCAGGTTAGCCTCGAGCCCAAGGTCGGCAACGCCTGGCAATGTAGCCAGTGCTTCCTTGATGCGCGCGCTAAGCCGGTCGAGTTCGCCGAGATCTTCGCCATAGAGTTTCAGCGCCAGCGTGGCGCGCACACCGGAAATCAGCTCCTCAATGCGCATCTGGATAGGCTGCGTATAGCTGACCACCGCCGTCGGCAGGATGGCACTCAGCTCGGCTTGCATCGCCTCCTGGAGGGAGTCGAGTGTTTCGCCATCACGCCAGGTCTCCTTCGGCTTCAGCGGCGTATAGACCTCCATGTAGTTCACGTCCGCCGTCTCACCCTTCTCCGCACGGCCGATCATGGCCAGCGTGGTATCCACCTCCGGGAACTTCGCCTTGATGCGCTCCGCCACGCGGCGAGAGATATCAATCGACTCATCCAGCGACGCGGAGGGAATGGAGGTAATGCGCCACATGATGGCCCCCTCGCGAAGATTGGGCATGAACTCTTTGCCGAGGAAGGGGAACAGACCGAGCGCGCCGCACAGCGCTACGCCTGCCGCCGTGATCACCGCCTTGCGATGGCCGAGCGCCCAGCCAAGGAGGCGGGCATAACCCCGCTTTAGATAAGCAACAAGCCGTGTGTCCTTCTCCTCCTTCGGCTTAAGGAACAGCGCTGCCAGCACGGGAATCAGGGTAAGCGCGAGGACCAGCGAGCCGGCCATGGCGAAGCTGATGTTGAACGCCATGGGCTTGAACATCTTGCCCTCCAGCCCTTGCAGGCTGAACAGGGGCAGGAAGACGACGATGATGATCAGGATGGCAAACGCGATGGGGCTAGCCACTTCCCGCGCCGCCTGGAGCACGGCAGCCGTCTTGTCGACGCGACCGCCGTGCGCCTTCGCCTCGGCCATGAGACGGAAGGCATTCTCGACCATCACCACGGCACCATCGACCATCATGCCGATGCCGATGGCGAGTCCGGCGAGAGACATCAGGTTGGCGGAGAGGCCGGCCTTGTCCATGCAGATGAACGCGATCAGCATGGCGAGCGGCAGCGTCACCACCACGATCAAGGCGCTACGCAGTTCGCCGAGAAACAGGAAGAGCACCAGCGCCACGAGGATCGAGCCCTCGATGAGCGCGCGCACGGCCGTGCCCACCGCGGCATTCACAAGATCGGTGCGCTCATAGACCGGCTTGACCACCGTGCCTTCAGGTAGCGCCTGCTTCACCGTCTCGAGTTTTGCCTTCACCGCATCAACGACACTCTTGGCGTTCTCGCCGATGCGGGCGAGCGCCTGGCCCATCACCACTTCCTTGCCGTCGCGAGTCACGGCGCCGGTGCGGGGTGCGCCTGCTTCAGTCACTGTGGCGACATCGCGCACATAGACCGGCGTGCCGTCCTCGGACTTGAGCACGATGTTGCCGATGTCCTTTGCGTTCTTCACCAGGCCGAGGCCTCGGACGAGGTACTGTTCGCGCCCGACGTCGATGAAGTTCCCTCCGACTTGCGCGTTGTTCGCTTCAAGGGCTTCGATCACCGCCTTGAAGCCAAGGTTGTGGGCGATAAGGCGCATGGGGTCGATCCGCACCTGGTATTGCTTCTCCTGGCCGCCCCATGACGTAACGTCGTCTACGCCGGGCGCGGTGCGAAGGATCAGCCGCACGGTCCAATCCTGTAGCGTGCGCAGGTCCATGTCGGACGATGCGCGCTTCAACGTGGCGTCGGCGCGTTCGACGGTGTACCAGAAGACCTGACCGAGACCGGAGGTGTTCGGCCCCATCTCCGGCTTGCCGTAACCGGCCGGCAACCGCTCACCCACCTGCTGGAGCCGCTCGTTGACGAGCTGGCGGGCGAAGTAGATGTCCATGTCGTCATCGAAGTAAACGGCGACATACGACAGGCCGAAGAGACTGACCGAACGAATCTCCTGCACCTTGGGCAAGCCGGCCAGCGCCGATTCGACGGGCGTGGTGAGTAGCTGTTCGATGTCTTCGGCGGCGAGGCCCGAGGCTTCCGTGTACACGTTTACCTGCACCGGCGTGACATCGGGGAATGCGTCGATCGGCAGGTTACGGATGGCCTGGTAGCCCAGCGCCGCGACCACGGCAAAGGCGATAAGCACCAGTACCTTGTACTTCAGGGAGAGTGCGACAAGACGTTCCAGCATCACTCTTCCCCCAGCTGCGAGCGGAGGATGCGCGCCTTCAGGGCGAACGCGCCCTTACTGACGTAAACGGCGCCGGGCTTGAGTCCCTGCTTCACTTCGACCCAACCGTCCCGGGTGTCGCCCACTTCCACCGCCACAGGCTCGAACAGGCCAGGCTGCTTACCCCGCACGAAGATCGTGGGCTGGTTCTGCAACAGCACCACGGCATCCGCTGGCACCGCCAGGCGCTGGCTTTCCGTCGCGACGGCGATGCGCGCGTCGACCAGTTCGCCAGGATGCAGCAGGTCATCTTCGTTCGGCACCTGGATCCGTACGTTGACCGTTCGGGTCTTCTCATCAGTATGGTGCGATCGCTGAATCACACGGCCCTTGAGTTCACTGCCGTGGGCAGCGATGGTCGCTGCCGCCCCCTGGCGTACCTGCTCCGCCACGCCCGGGCCAAGACGCGCTTCAACCCAGACGGACGACTCGGCCACCAGGGTGAAGAGCGTGCGGCCCGGCTCGATGCGCTCGCCCACGATGAAATCATCGGTCGTCACGCGCCCTGCGCGCGGCGCCAGCAAGTCGAAGCTGCCATCGGCAGCCGAAGATCCACGCTTGATCAGATGACTAATCTGCCCATCGGAAAGGCCGTACGCCTTCAGCTTCGCCCTCGCCTGATCGCGCTGGACCAGTGCCTCGTTGTAACGGCGCGCGGATACGGCCTGCGGGCCGAGCGAGGCGACCCTCGCCCAGTCCTGGCTGGCGACGATCAGCTGGCCCTGGGTTTCCGCGACATCGACGCTGGAGAGCGTGACCAGCGGCTGGCCAATCGTCACTTCGTCGCCTAGTTGCACATGACGGCTAACAACCTGAGAGGCGATGCGCGGCGACACCAGCACGGTGGAATAAGCGTCGACCTTAACCTCGCCGGGGGCAAGCACCTCGTCCGTGAGCGTTCGAAGTGCAGCCGTGCTGACGACCAGCCCAGCCTCCTTGATGGCGCTGGCATCGAGCATCAGCGGGTTGGCTGTGGTTTCGCCCGTGGCCTCCGCAAAGACCACCGGAGCGGTGAGCGCGCATGCCAGCATGATGGCGAGCGCGCGGAAGGAACGTAGGTTCATGGGGATGCATCCTTCAGGTCACCGGCGACCCATTCATTGAGACGGCCGGAAGCGGCGAGGTAGTCGAACCACGCCTGCCAGGTCTGGTTTTCGAGGGCGATGCCGGAGAGCGCGGTGTCGAGACTCTGCTTCAGCTGCACGAGGTAATCGGAGGTACTGATCTCGCCGGCCTGCCAAAGCTTGTCTAGCAAGGCGGCGCGCTCGTTGAAGGCGCCAGCCCGACCCAGACGGAACGCTTCACTGGCGGATCGCATGGCTGCGTATGTGGCCTGCGCTTGCCTCAGTTGCGCATCGGAACGGAGTTCGACCGCCCTGCGCGAAGCAAAGGCCGCATCGGCGTCCGCGCGCGCTGCGCTGACCTCGTAGCGTCCGCTGTTAAGCACCGGCAAAGGCATGGCGATGCTGATACCCACCACCCGATCGGTCCGTGACCCACTGCGCACCTGGCCACCGGTCAGGCTGAGGGTCGGATCAGGACGGCGATTCCGGTCAGCCACGTTGACCGCGGCGTCTGCGCGCTCCTGTTCGGACTGGGCCTGGAGGATGTCTGGACGGTCCGCCACCTCAATGGGAACGATCGCGGCCGCGGGCGACGGCAAGCTTCGCGGTAGCGACGGAAGCGCCGCCTCCGCCCCACCCAATGCAGCGAGCGCGCCTGACGCTTCAGCTTCCTGCGTAGCCAGCGCCGCTTGTTCCACCAGCGCTTCGCCCAACGCGAGGCCAGCCAGGTCCCGCTCAGGGCTGCTGATATCGCCCACCTTCAGGCGCTGCCCGGCAAGTTCGTCGAAGCGGCGCATCAGCACGAGACGATGCTCGCCGAGCGCCCGCTGCTCACGGATAAGTACGACGCCCGCCCAAGCCTTCAGCCAATCGCGCGCGACGTCGCGGCGTTGAAGTGCGTAGGCGGCCTCACTCGCGCGAACGGCGGCATCGCCTTCGCGGACACGCGCCTTACGTTTACCGAAGACGTCGAGAGGCAAACTCGCGCCGACCGTTCGCCGATCGACGTCCGCATTTTCGCCATCGAGCTGAAGCGACGGGTTATAGACGGGCTGCGCGGCGGCACGCGCTCGTTCCCGCGCGGCACGCAGTTCGGCTTCGGCGGCCTGCACCTGCGGGCTGGTTGCCCATAAGGTGCGAATGGCCGCCTGCAAGTCAGGGGGAGGTTGGGTGGCCAGCGCGGGCGCAGCGAACACAGGGTTCGCGAAAGCGCACGCACCGAGCCACACGCACAGGGCGCCCAGGGGCGCTGCACGTAAAGCAGACATGGGTGGATTCTCCTAAGGCACAAGCGAACGGCACCGCTGGGAAAGCAGCGATGCACCAGGGCGAGTGCTTAGGCGATAGGAGGGCGCAGGGGCGAAACCGAAGCACCCAGCAAGGGCGCGACCGGCGGATGGCTGTCGATGCCGGGCAGCCATGCGCTTGCGGAAATACTCAACGCATACGCAGGCAAGGTGACCGCGTGCGCACAGGCGCAGTGGCAACCACCCGCTTCGCCGAGCACACAGTGCTCGTCATCGAAGCTCATGTTCACGTCGGCCACGGACGTACCGTTAACCGTGACAGCGCTGCTCTCGGCGGCCAACGGCCCGGCTATCGGACCATCCAGCAGGCACGCCGTCGACGCGGCGAACTTGATGAGCATCGCCAACGCCACAAGCATCCACGCCCCACGATGGAGGCGAAGACGCTGGAAGAAGCTGGCGGCGGGGGTACGCATCCAGGAAGCCTAAGCGGGGCGGCGAGTGTTAGACAATCACGCCGCCTAGCATGCGGGGGCCCGAAAGATGTTCGATCGAATCGATGATCTTCATGCATGTGTTCGCTCGTGTTGGGCCACGACGGCCCCCACAACGCATCGGTGGGCGGAGCATTCCTAAGAGGCAATCCATGAAACAACGTACTTTCCTTATCACCGGCGCCAGCAAGGGCATCGGCCGCGCACTGTCCGAGATGCTGGCGGCCCAGGGCCATCGCGTCGTCGGCGTGGCACGCAGCGCGAACGATCCGTCGTTCCCCGGCGAGCTGGTCGCTATCGATCTCGCCGACCGTGAGGCGACCGAGGCTGGTCTTGCGGCGCTTGTAGCGCGCTATGACTTCGACGGCGTGGTGAACAACGTGGCGCTCGTCCGCCCGCAACGTCTCGGCGAAGTCGATCTCGATGAACTCGACCTCACCTTTCGTGTGAACCTGCATCCCACCGTGCAAGCCGTACAGGCGCTGCTTCCGGGCATGCGCGAGCGCGGCTGGGGCCGCATCGTCAACATCTCGAGCCTCACCATCCTTGGCATGGTGGAACGCACCGCATATGCCGCGGCGAAGAGCGCCATGGTCAGCTTCACGCGCTCGTGGGGTCTTGAGCTCGCGCGTACCGGCATCACGGTTAATGCCGTCGCACCGGGCCCGACCGAGACGGTGCTTTTCCGCGAGAACAACCCGCCCGGCAGCGAAGGCGAACAGCGCTACCTCGCCTCCGTGCCGATGCACCGCTTCGGTAAACCCGAGGAAATCGCAGCGACCATCGCGTTCCTGCTGGGCGACGAAGCGTCGTTCATGACGGGCCAGACGCTATTCGTCGATGGCGGCGCCTCGATCGGCAAGCTGCCGTTCTGAGGCGCCTCCCCGTTGCCGCCGGTTACGCAACCGCAGCGGCGTAGTCCATGTTCCGCAGGTCTTCAAGCATGCTCACCCCCTTCGGCGTCCAGTTCAGCCGCTCGCGGGTGAGCTTGCTGGAGGCCGTAAGGTCGAGGCTGGTGAACATGGCGAGCCAACCGAAGTGCGCCTGCGCTTCTTCCGGCGTGAGCGACTTCAGCGGCAGGTTCAGGCCTTCGGCGATCACCGTGGCGATGTCGCGGACCACGACGCCCTCTTCGTCCACCGCGTTGTAGCGTGCGCCGGGCTCGGCACGTTCCACCGCGAGGCGATAGAGGTGGGCGACGTCATCGACGTGCGCGGCCGGCCAGCGGTTGCGACCTTCACCGACGTAACCGACGAGGCCCTGTGCCCGCGAGATCTCGATGAACGGCGAAATCAGGCCCTGCTTCTTCGTGTCGTGCACCTGGGGCAGGCGCACCACGCCAACATTCACACCGGCCTCGAGCTGGGCCTGGCCTTCCTGCTCCGAAGCCACGCGCGGGTTCGGGTGCTGGAAATTGACGATGTCCTCGCGGGCGATGCCGTGGTCCGGGCCCTGGCCGAGGCCGGTGCCCGAGGTGATCAGGAGCGGGCGGTTCGAGCCCTTGAGGACGGAACCGAGCGCGGCGATGACCCGGCGGTCCTTCTCACAGTTGGCGACGAAGTTGGAGAAGTCGTGGTCGAAGGCGGTGTGGATCACGGCATCCGCGTTGGCGGCGCCGGCGCGGATGCTATCCACGTCTTCGAGCGTGGCGCGGTGGGCTTCCGCACCCGCCGCGTTGAGCCAGGCCGCGCCCGCGTCGGAACGGGTCATACCCAGCACCTGATGCCCGGCGGCGAGCAGCTCGGGAACGATGCGCGAGCCGATGAAACCGGTGGCGCCAGTGAGGAAGATACGCATGGGAGGTGCTCCAGTGGGTTGCGATAACCCAGTCTGGCCCCGCCAACTTCCATGTTAAAGTAGTGGCGTTATCATGGTATAGCCACCACCCCTCTCGCCATGCCCATCGACAGCAGCCATACCCTCGGCACCTTCCTGCGCGACCGCCGCGCCCGCCTGGACCCTGCCACGTTCGGCTTCGGCGCCGGCCGCCGGCGCACTCCCGGTCTGCGCCGTGAGGAAGTCGCCC
The DNA here is from genome assembly GCF_023078475.1 of Luteibacter aegosomaticola. Classification (NCBI taxonomy): domain Bacteria; kingdom Pseudomonadati; phylum Pseudomonadota; class Gammaproteobacteria; order Lysobacterales; family Rhodanobacteraceae; genus Luteibacter; species Luteibacter aegosomaticola. The sequence goes on from NZ_CP095741.1 coordinate 4,897,583, forward strand.
AGCGCTCTAACATCAGCCCCACCTGGTACACATGGCTCGAACAGGGCCGTGGTGGTGCGCCGTCGGCCGACGTGCTCAACCGGCTCGCCTCGGGATTGATGCTCACCGAGCCCGAACGCGAGCACATGTTCATCCTGGCGCTGGGCCACCCGCCCGAGCCGCGCTACAGGGAACCCGAGGGCATTAGCCCCAGGCTGCAACGCGTACTCGATGCCATGCCGACCAGCCCGGCCATGCTGCGCACGGCCACCTGGGAAGTGGTGGCCTGGAACCGCGCGGCGGCAACCGTTCTTACGGATTACTCCACCCTGCCCCGCGATGGCCGGAACATCCTCCGCCTGATGTTCTCGAACGAGCGCGTACGCGCCGCCCAGGACGATTGGCTGCGTGTGGCCCAGTACGTGGTCGCTACCTTCCGTGCCGACGCGGCGCGTGCCGGCGCCACCGCCGAGATCACCCAGCTGGTGGAAGAACTCTCGCGCACCAGCCCCGAATTCGAGGCGCTGTGGCGCAGCACCGACATCGCCAGCCACGGCGATGGCACCAAGCGCCTGCACCATCCGGTGCTCGGCGCGATCGAGCTGGAGTTTTCCACGTTCGCGGTGGAGGGGCGTCCGGACCTGACCATGATGGTCTACAACCCGAGCACCCCGGAGACAATGGAAGCCGTGCGTCGGCTGGTCGAAGGCACGTAAGCGGTTCGCCGCTTAGTCCTCGAGGGTGAATCCCACCTTCAGCGTCACCTGCCAGTGCGCCACCTTGCCGTCTTCGACATAGCCGCGGGTCTCAATCACCTTGAACCAGCGGATATCGCGGATGGTTTTCGAGGCGCGCTCGATCGCGCAGCGCACGGCGGCGTCCGTACCGTCGGGGGAGGAACCGGTGAGCTCGACGGTCTTGTACACGTGGTCGGTCATGGCACGGCCTCGAGAGGAAGGGTTCCACCACGATGGCCCACGACGCGTTGTCTCAACGTGAGGCGAGCCGGCAGGAAACCGTTACGACACTTTCGGCATAAGGGCTGGCAGAACTTGCCGGACCGGTCCATGCTCGGCGCTGTTCGACGGGGGCGACACTGATGGGTGAGGGGCAACTCCAGGGCCGGGCCGGCACGGCGCCGCTTGGCCAGAGCGACACGCAATTCCGCCTGTTGGTGGAAGGCGTAGCCGACTACGCCATTTACATGATCAGCCCCGAAGGTTTCGTCGCCAGCTGGAACTCCGGCGCCCAACGGATCAAGGGCTATACGCCTGCGGAAATCATCGGCCAGCACTACCGCCGTTTCTATACCGATGCCGACCAGGCCACGCAGGAACCCGAGCACAACCTGCAACGGGCTGCGACGGAAGGACGGGTGGAAGCCGAGGGTTGGCGCGTCCGCAAGGATGGCAGCCAGTTCTGGGCGCATGTGGTGATCGACCGGATCCTCGATGATCGCGGCGCGATCCTCGGGTTTGCGAAGGTCACCCGCGATGTCACTGAGCAGCGCATGGCCGCGCAACAGCTGGAGGAGGCGCGCGAGGCCCTGTTCCAGTCGCAGAAGATGGAAGCGATCGGCCAGCTTACCGGTGGTATGGCGCACGATTTCAACAACCTGCTCATGGCGATCCAGGGTTCGCTCGATTTGCTCAGCCGCCAGTTGCCGCAGGATGAGCGCACGCAGAACTTGCTGGGTGCCGCCCAGGCCGGCGTGATCCGCGGCAAGAACCTTTCCCAGCGCATGCTCGCCTTCGCCCGCAAGCAGGAGCTGAAACCCCAGCCGGTCGATCTTGTCGATCTGGTTTACGGGATGTCCGAACTGATCGATGGCGCACTCGGCTCGCGGTTCCAGTTGGCCACGCGCTTCGCGTTCCGGCTGGACCGGGTCGTGGTCGATCCGCACCAGCTCGAGCTCGCCCTGCTCAACCTCGTGGTGAATGCGCGCGATGCCTATGGCGAAGCAGGCGGCCGCATCTCGATCGAAGCCGATATGACCGAGGCGCCGCATGGCGACGTGCCCGGTCTACCCGATGGCCGTTACGTGCGGCTTGCCGTGATCGACCATGGCCCCGGCATGGATGAGCGCACGCTTGCGCGCGCCGCCGAACCGTTCTTCACCACCAAGGGCGTGGGCAAGGGCACGGGACTTGGGCTCTCGATGGTGCATGGCCTTGCCGCGCAATCGCGCGGGCGCCTGGTACTGCGCAGCCAGCCTGCCGTCGGCACGCGCGCGGACATCTGGCTGCCGACACTCACCCAGGGCGGCACCGTACCAAAGCCCCTGCCCTTGATCGCAACGGCACCTATCGTGGCCCCTGCGGGCGCACTCCGCGTCCTCGCGGTGGATGACGACGTGCTGGTGCTATCGACACTGAAAGCCCTGCTCGAAGACATGGGCCATGTCGTCACGGCCGCTTCTTCAGGCGAGCGCGCGGTTGAGCTGATGCGCGGCAGTGAACGCTTCGACCTGTTGCTCACCGACTACGCCATGCCCGGCCTGACCGGCGCGGACGTAGCGCTCGCCGCCCGCGCAGCCCGCCCGGGCCTGCCCATCGTGCTTACGACGGGCTATGCCGAGCGCGCCGTCGAGGATCTCCCGGGCATGATGCGCCTGGGCAAGCCGTTTGATCGCGAGAACCTCGCCCGCGCGATCGACCGGGCCACGGCGAAGTAGCCCGATACGAGGGGCCTCTTGTCCCGCGATACGGACGTCGGTGCGCGCCTTCGTTGTAGCCATGTATGGGTTTTCTGGCGTTCCGGCGCATACTAGATCCGCGAAAAATCCATACATCGACAGCAAGGCGACGCGGGCAATGTCCATGCAAGACGACGAATGGCGGGAGGCGCTGGCGGAATCAGGCCCGCGTTACCTGCAGATCGTGCGGTTCATGGAGAAGGCCATCGCCGATGGCAGGCTTCGTTCCGGTGACCGCTTGCCGCCACAGCGCGATCTGGCCCGCACGCTCGGGATGGACCTCACCACCGTGACCCGTGCTTACGCGGAAGCCCGCGATCGCAACCTGCTACACGCACGCGGAGCGCTCGGGTCGTTTGTTTCCGCGCCACGCTTCGATACGGCCCAGCTTCTCGACCTCGGCATGAACCTGCCGCCACCGCCGCTGGGCGTCGACCTGGGCGACCTGCTCCGTCGTGGTTTCGACCAGGTGCTGACCCATGTCGAGACGCATGCGTTGATGAGCTATCACTCCGGTGGCGGCACCCAAGCCGGTCGCCAGGCCGGCGCCGCGTGGCTGGCCCGGCCGCTGGGCAAGGTGGATCCCGAGCGGATCGTCATTTCACCGGGGGCCCAGATCGCGCTTTCCGCGTTGCTGCTGGCCCTGACGGTGCCGGGTGAGGCGATCGCCTGCGAACCGATGCTTTATCCCGGCTTACTCAGCGCGGCGACGCAACTGGGGCGCCGCGTGGTGCCGCTCGCAGCGGATAACGACGGCATGCTCCCCGACGCGCTCGAGGAGGCCGCGAGGGACGGCGTGCGCGTGGCCTACCTCAACCCCACGCTACGCAACCCCACCGCAAACACCATGAGTGCCGCACGCCGCGACGCACTCGCCGCCATCGCACAAACGCACGCGTTGACGATCATCGAAGATGATCCGTATTGGGCTCTGGCAACGCAGGCGCCTGCTCCGTTGGCCGCACGCGCGCCAGAGCGCACGTACTACGTTTCCACGCTTTCTAAGGCGCTCACTCCTGGCTTGCGCACGGCCTACGTGGTCGCACCTGATCGCGAAGCGCGTGCGCGTTTCATCACAAGCCTGCGCTCGATCGCCCTCATGTCCACGCCGGTGATGACCTCGCTCGCCACGCAATGGATCCACGATGGCACGGCCGCGCGGGTCGTGGAGGGCGTACGTGAGGAAGCCGCCGAACGCCGCCGCCTCGCGGTGCATACGCTGCGCCTCGATCCCACCACGCCGGTCGAAGGCATTCACCTGTGGCTACCCTTGCCACCGCGCTGGACCGCGCAAGCACTCACCATGGCAGCACGCATGGAAGGCCTGGCCGTCACACCATCGTCTGCCTTCTCAGCCACGCCGCCTGCCGTCGAGGCCATCCGCATCTCGCTAGGCGGCGTACGCGAACGCGCCCGCCTGAAATACAGCCTGGAACGCCTGGCAACACTGCTGTCAGACACCGGCACAAACGACGACGTCCTCGTATAACAGCACCCCCATGTAGGAGCGCGCTTGGGCGCGACATCTTTTCGCGACCCGCCGCATGGTCTGTGGCTCTTTCTACAAGAGCAGGTCTTACGGTGTCAGAACGATCTTTCCCACGCTTTCGTTACTCTCCATCCGCTCATGCGCTTCCGCCGCCTTCTCAAGCGGAAACACGCTATCCACGACCGCGCGCAATTCGCCGTTCGAAAAGTGGTCGAGCCACGTATCGCGGAAGCGCTTCGTCATCGCCTGCTTTTCCGCCTGCGGCCGCGATTTCATCACGGTGCCGAAGATATGCAGGTGGCGATACAACAGACGCTGCAGATCGATCTCCGGCGGCGTGCTGCCACCGAGCAAGCCGACCTGCACCAGCCTTCCGCCGAAATCGAGCGACGCCAGGTTACGGTTGAAGTACGGCGCGCCAATGAAATCGATAATGAGGTCGACGCCGTTGCCGTCCGTCGCTTCCTTGATCGCTTCCGCGAAATCGGTGGTCGTGTAGTCGATGCCGACATCCGCGCCCAGCTCGCGCACGCGGTCCAGCTTCGCTGATTTCGCGGTGGCGAATACTTTTGCACCGCAGGCTTTGGCGAGCTGCACGGCCGCCGAGCCCACGCCACTCGCCGCGGCATGGATCAACACGCTCTCCCCGGCCACCAGCCGGCCAAGATGGACGAGCGCTTCGTGGGCCGTGACGAAGACCTCGGGAATCGCGGCGGCCTGAACGTAGTCGATGCCGCCGGGGATCGCCAGCGCCATGCGGTAATCGATCCGGGCGAACTCGGCATAGGCGCCACCGCCCACGATACCCATGACGCGGTCGCCCAGCCGCCACTGGCGCACCTCGCTGCCCATACCGACGACCTCGCCGGCGATTTCCAGGCCCATGAGGGTGGAATCACCAAAGTCCGAGCGCCCGTAGTGGCCCTCGCGGTGGAGCACATCGGCCCGGTTCACCCCGGCCGCGCGAACACGCACCAGCAGATCGTGCGGCCGGACGGCCGGTTCGGGGAGGTCGGCCAGTTGCAGGACCGAAGCTGCGCCAAATTCGCTGAATTCGATGGCTCGCATGGGTATCGCCGTAGCAGGGTAAGCGCCTAGCTTGCGCCCTTTCCTGCATGCGTGTCGTCATGTTCGACGCGGTCGAACGTTCCCACCGCCAGCATGGAACGACAATCCCCGGGCGGCGGCGCATCGTATCTCCATCAACCATCCCACCGGAGATCCACCATGTCCCGTCTTGCCAACAAAGTTGCCCTTGTCACCGGCGCCAGTTCGGGCATCGGCCGCACCACCGCCAAACTCTTTGCCGCCGAAGGCGCCCGCGTCGTCGTCGGCGCACGCCGCGAAGCCGAGCTGAAGTCACTCGTGGCAGAGATCGAGGCCGCTGGCGGCCAGGCCGTCGCGCTACCCGGCGATGTGCGCGACGAAAGCTACGCCAAAGCGCTGGTCGAGCTTGCCGTTAAGACCTACGGCCGCCTCGATATCGCCTTCAACAATGCCGGCACGCTTGGCCAGACCGGCCCGACTACCGAGGTCACGGAAGAAGGCTGGAACCAGGCCATCGATATCAACCTCACCGGCTCGTTCCTCGGCGCCAAGCACCAGGTAGCGCAGATGCTGAAGAACGGCGGCGGCTCGATCATCTTCACCTCCACCTTCGTCGGCTACTCGTTCGCCTTCCCGGGCACCGCCGCCTACGCCGCCAGCAAGGCGGGTGTGGTGGGCCTTACCCAGGCGCTTGCGACCGAATACGGCCCGCAGAACATCCGCGTGAACGCCGTGCTCCCGGGTGCCGTCGAGACGGACATGTATCTGGAAATGAACAACACCCCGGAGTCGCAGGAATACATCTCGAAGCTGCACGCCCTGCGCCGCGTGGCCTCGCCGGAGGAGTTGGCCAAGGCCGTGCTGTTCTTCGCTTCCGATGACTCGTCGTTCGTGACCGGCACCGCCTCACTCATCGATGGTGGCGCGTCGATCAGCCGTAGCTGACATGCGTTCAGGTGGGCGCGCTACAATGCGCCCACCTTTCTTCCTGCACAGGCAAGCGTCCGATGCGCCAGTAATGCCGCCGTCCTGCTGACGGCCCGCTCTCCTCCCGCCCCGTTTTTATTGCGGGGAGTGTATGGCATGCCTGGTGAACTCGATGACCTCCTCACTCCTGACGCTGGAAGGCGTCTCGTTTGTCCTGCCCGATGGCAGGGTGCTCTTCCACGATCTCTTCGAAACCTTCGATACGCGGCCTGCCGGCTTGGTGGGCGGCAATGGCGTGGGCAAATCCGTGCTGGGGCAGATTTGCGCTGGTCTGCTGTCGCCTTCCACTGGCCGGTGTCAGCGCGCCGTCGATGTGCATTACCTCGCGCAGCAAGCTGAGGTCGGCGACGGCACGGTTGCCTCGCTGGCCGGTGTCGACCGGGTGCTCGCGGCGCTGGAGCGCATCGAACGCGGTAGCGTCGATGTGGCCGACTTCGACGTCGTTGGCACGCAATGGGACATGCGCGAGCGTTTCCGTGATGCGCTGGCCGATGCGGGCCTTGGGCGATTCACTGCGCATACGCGGTCTTCGGAACTGAGTGGTGGCGAGGCCATGCGGGCCGCCTTGCTTGGTGCACGCCTTGCCAACGCGGGCTATCTCATCCTCGACGAGCCAACCAATCATCTCGACAGCACGCACCGTGCCGAACTCATGGCATGGCTAGCGGACTGGCGAGGCGGTCTTCTTGTCATCAGCCACGACCGCGCTTTGCTCGATAGCATGTCGCGCATCGTGGAGCTGGACGCCGAGGGACTGCATGCCTACGGCGGTGGCTATAGCTTCTATGCGGCGCAGAAAGCGCAGGAACGCGAAGCGGCTCTCCGCGAGCTTGCCAGCGCGAAGGCAGAACGACGTCGCGGCGAGCGAGCCCTTCGCGAACAAGCTGATCGGGTAGCGCAGCGATCGGCACGCGGTGAGCGTGCAGGGAAGACCGCCAACCAAGCGCCGATTCTACTGGGGCGGCGGAAGGAGAAGAGCGAAGGCACTGCCGCGCGGTTGCGCGAGCAGCAGCTGGTGCATCGCGAGCAACTTAACGAGCGTGCGCGGGTGGCGTCGGCTCGTGTTGGCCGCGACCAGAGCGTGGTGCTGCGAGCGCCCGTTGCCGCAACAAGCCCGGGACGGGTGGCGCGACTGAACGCCGTCACGCTCCCGTGGGTACCCGAACACCTCCGTCAGATCGACCTCACCATCAGTGGCGCACAACGCATCGGCATCATGGGACCGAACGGCAGCGGAAAGTCGACGCTACTGAAGGTTCTTGCGGGCGAGGTACAACCCGCGGCGGGCAGTGCGGAGGTATTCGTCCCTTTCGCCTGGCTCGATCAGCGGCTGATCCAACTCGATCCCATGCGCTCGATCGTTCAGCAACTCCGTGAGACAGCGCCCGAAGTCGACGAGGGCGAGGTTCGCTCGCGGCTTGCATTGCTCGGGTTTGATGCACGCTTGAGCACTGCGGCGACCGATACGCTGAGCGGAGGCGAACGCTTAAGGGCAGCGTTGGCGCTTGCCGTACTCTCCACGCCTCCCAGTCGCTTACTGCTGCTCGACGAGCCGACGAATCATCTGGACCTCGCATCGGTGGCCGCCGTTGAGGAGATGCTCCAGGAATACGATGGATGTCTCATGGTGGTGTCACACGACACCGCGTTCCTGGACAAGATCCGGCTGACGCACCGCCTATCCGCAGGGAAAGCAGGATGGGAATCTGACACGTGGTAGGTGAAACCCTACGCGACGAGTCGACAAAACGTCATTGCGCGGCGCCCATGCAGACGGCACAATGGTTTCACTACTCACCCCTTGTGCGCGCAGTATTGCGAAGGTGCTTGGGGCAAAACACCGGCTTCGGCCGGTGTTTTCTTTTCAAGGAATGAAAGATGCGCACGGTCGGGTATGTGGATGGACACAACCTGTATTTCAGCTGCCTGAAGGGCACGGGCTACAAGTGGCTCGACCTGGAGGCCCTGGTGACGCGAATCTTGCTTAGCGAGGCGCCTGGATCCCAGCTAGTGGGCATCAAGTACTTCACGTCGCCGATCAAAGGCGGTTTCTCAAGTCGAGGGCAGGCGTCGACAGACGCACAGTCAGAGTACCTTCGTGCACTGCGCACCAACCCAAAGATCTTCATCACGGAAGGTCGCTTTTCAATCGATGGCGCGTACGCGCTACGGCATCAGGTGCCACCAGACCGGGACGACAAGGTGAGAGTCTGGCGCATCGAAGAAAAAGAGACAGACGTATCGATCGCACTGGCGATGTATCACGACGCTAGATGTGGCCTGATCGACCAGGCCGTTCTCATATCGAACGACAGCGACATGGTTCCCGCCTTGAAGCGCATGCGCGAAGAGACCGCTGTGAAGATCGGCGTAGTTCTTCCACTGAGAATTGACGGAAGATCACAATCTAACGGGCGCCGCCCTAGTGCTGGCCTTGCTTCGCAAGCGGACTGGATCCGGTCCCATGTGCACTCCTGGGAACTTTCTGCCTCACAGCTCCCGCGTTGTGTAATCACCAAACGGAAGGTCGCCAGGAGACCGCCTCACTGGTGACCGCCCGGGAACTTCTAATGATTCGCCTACACGGTGTGAGCCTACTCCTACACAGACGATCGGCCTTCCTCCATTGCCATAGGCGTGGGGTAGCTGCAGAGTGTCTTCACTACTCTCCCTCTGTGCGCGCAGCATTGCGAAGGTGCTTAGGGCTCAAAACACCGGCTTCGGCCGGTGTTTTCTTTTCAGTCGTCCCAAACCGGCGCCAGCCCTTCCGGATTCACCTCACGACCATTCCGCTCAAGCATGCCGATGGCGGCCATGTCTTCGTGGGAGAGCTCGAGATCCTGCGCCAACAGGTTGCTCGCGAGGTTCTCACGGCGGGTGGACGACGGAATCACCGCGTACCCAAGCTGCATGGCCCAGGCCAGCGCTACCTGTGCCACAGTGGCTTCGTACTTCTGCGCGATACGTGCCAGCACTGGATCGGACAGCACCTTGCCGTAGCCGAGGGTCATGTACGAGGTGACCGGGATGCCTCGTGAGGCCAGGAAGGCCACCAGCTTGTGGTTCTGCAGGTACGGGCTCAGTTCGATCTGGTTGGTCGCCAGTTCCCCCTCGCCCACCACGCCGATGGCGCGTCGCGTCTGTTCGATGTTGAAGTTGCTGATGCCGATGGCACGGGTGAGCCCGCGGGCCTTCGCATCCGCGAGTGCTTCGACGGTTTTCTCCAGCGGCACGGCATGGCCAGGCGCCGGCCAATGGATCAGGGTGAGGTCGACGCGGTCGGTGCGCAGCTTGGCGAGGCTTTCTTCCAGGCTGGCGGCGAGCTGGTCCGGAGCGTAATGGTCCGTCCAGATCTTGGTGGTGAGGTACAGCGAATCGCGTGAGACGCCCGAATGGGCGATGGCATGGCCGATCTCGGCCTCATTGCCGTAGATCTGCGCGGTGTCGATGGCGCGGTAGCCGAGCTCCAGGCCCATGCTGACGCTATCGATGACAGCCTGGCCGGTCAGGCGGAAGGTACCGAGGCCGAAGCGGGGAAGTGACATGACGCGAGTTCCTCAAGGAGTGCGGATGGCGCCATTGTCCGGGGCTTACTTTTGCCAAAAAAGCCGCGTATAAGCGAATCACACTTTCCGTGAACGCAACGATGAACATCACGCTCGACGAGATCCAGAACTTCATCGCCGTGATCGATACCGGCTCGATCACCAGCGCCGCTCAGCAGCTCGACCAGACCGTCTCCGCGGCGAGCCGCACGCTGGGCCGTCTTGAGCAGAAGCTGCAGACCACGCTTATCCGCCGTACCACGCGGCGTATCGAGCTGACTGACGAAGGTGAAGCCTTCCTCGAACGCGCACGCGACATCGTCGCTGCGGTAGAAGGCGCGGAAGAAGCCATGGCCACCCGGCGTGCACGCCCGGCGGGCCGGCTGCGCATCGATGCGGCGACGCCGTTCATGCTGCATGTCGTCGCGCCACTGGTCGGCGGCTATCGCGAACGCTTCCCCGATGTGGAACTGGAGCTTCACACCAGCGAGGGCTACATCGATCTGCTCGAACGGCGCACCGATGTGGCGCTGCGCATCGGCCGCCTGAAAGATTCGACGCTGCATGCCAAACCCATCGGCAGCAGCCGTATCCGCTTGTTTGCGAGCCCGGCGTACCTGGAGAAGCACGGCGTACCACGCAAAGCAGACGATCTGGCAAAACACACCCTGCTTGGTTTCACCGAGCCCGATTCACTCAATGAATGGCCGATCCTCGACGCGAAGCGCCAGCCCGTGCACATCAGGCCTACGATCGCGTCGTCCAGCGGCGAAACGTTGCGCCACCTGGCTCTCGCGGGCAACGGCATCGCGTGCCTCTCCGATTTCATGACGTGGCAGGATCGCCACGCAGGGACGCTCGTCGAAGTGTTGCCGAAACAGAACATCGAACATCGCCAGCCGATCAATGCGGTGTACTACCGCAACACCGCTATTTCCGCGCGCATCGCATCGTTCGTGAATTACCTTGCGGAAGCCATAGGCGAAAACGGCTTCGATCGCTGAACAAACGATTGATAAGTCCCGAAGCGTGACCGTGGTCGCACTTCAAAGCGCATAAATGTCCCGCATGCGTCACGTTACGCAGCAAGAATGTTGTGGCTCGCGAACAGGGGACTTCGTTTCCATTTGGGGATAAAAACCATGTTCAAACGCCATGCGCGCGCTTTCTGCGCCGTTGTAGTCTTTGTGCTCGCCGGTGCGGCACACGCTTCGGATACCTCGTGCCCGCAGTTGTTCCAGGGCTCGCAAGCACCGGATCTCGTTGATTCATCGCTTGCCGAACGCACCACCACGCTTTGCTTCGATGCGTATTCACTGATCGCATCGGGCGTCACCAAGGGCCCGCTGTGGTCCGCGGAACATCTCACCGCGCAACAGATCGACGATGCGTCGAATACGCCGCGCAAAGATGCATTCCACGCGGAAACCGGCATTCCTGAGGAAGACCGCTCCGAACTCGCCGACTACAAAGGCAGTGGTTACGACCGTGGCCACATGACGCCGAGCGGCGATGAGCCCAATGCCACCGCGCAGCGCGAGAGCTTCTCGCTGGCGAACATGGTGCCGCAGAACCACACGCTGAACACCGGCAAGTGGGAGCGGATCGAGACCAGCCTGCGCAACATGGTGTCGGAGGATGGCGAGATCTACGTCGTGACGGGTCCGGGCTTCGATGGCGCGACACCGGATACGATCGGCAGCGATGCCGTCGTGGTCCCGAATTACACGTGGAAGGCGATCTACGACCCGGCCCAGGGCGGTGCGGCTGCGTGGCGTTGCACGAACGTGGATACGCCGGTGTGCACGGTGGTGTCGATTGACAGCATCAGTGACGAGACTGGGATTGATCCGTTCCCGGCCTTGAGTAGCAGCATTAAGGCGAAGGCGATTTCGCTGCCGCTGCCGAATTGAAGGGGTGAGGGGGTCGCGCGCAAGCGCGCTCCTACAGGAGCGTGCTTGCGTGCTGATTAGGGGGCGTGGTCGGGCGGGTTGGAATCGATGACCTGGAGCTTGGGGCCCGTGGTCGAGGGCAGGATGCGCTCGTCGGTGGCGAGCAGCACATCGCCAGGCTTGAGTTCGGGGAGGATCTTTTCCATGAACTCGCGCGGGGCGGCGACGCGATCGGCGAGTGCTTCGTCGACGACCTTTCCGGCTTCCTCACCATGGCCCGGAATGCCGATGGTGATCCAGTTCGGCATGCGCAGGCCTTCGCGCGTGGGTGAGTTGGCCATGTAGCCGGCGGCGACGATGTACGCGTGAGTGCCGACGAGCGGGTTAGCGACCTCAACCTTCGCACGGCCGATCTCGATGCCATTGCGGAGCACGATGACGCGTTGGTCGGGCACGCTGAGCACCATGGAGATCGGACCCGTGGGCGAAGCGTCCGGGTTCCAGCTGTACATGTCACCGTTCATCAACGGCGCCACAGCGAGATCCTTGCCGTTGCGCGGATCGATCGGGATTACCGCACTCGGGTGCACCACGGTGACCGGCGCCGTGCCTTCTTCGGCCACCACGACCGTCATGCCCATGTTGGTCGCGGCGAACAGCAGCTTCGCGAACTCGGTAGGCATGTGCACGCAGCCGTGCGATTCCGGGTAACCCGGCAGGCCGCCCGCATGCAGGGCGACACCATCCCACGTGAGGCGCTGCTGATAAGGCATGGGCGCCGCGTTGTAGACGTTGGACTTATGGTCCTTGTCCTTCTGCAGGATGGTGAAGACGCCTGTCGGTGTCTCGTGGCCCTTCTTGCCGGTGCTCACCGTAGTGACGCCGACGAGGATGCCGTTGCGGTACGCGTACGCGCGCTGCTCGGTCAGGCTGACGACGACCGCCATCGGGCCAGGAGCCATCGGCGCGCCGCCCCAGATCCACTCGCCGGCTTTCAGCGTCGAGGGCGGCGTATCCGCGGGGCTCGACTGTTTCGCACCCCAAGTGGGCACGGCGGCGCTGACGGGGGCGGCGAGGGCCAGGAACAAGGCCACGCTGGCGAGCAGGCGGGTCATTCGGTAACTCCCTGAGGGCTTTGGGCGTCGAGGGTACTGCCTTCACCCGGTACGCCGCCCTCATCCAAAGGTAGGGTCGGGCGGTGACCGGCTTCACCCGTGAGGATACTCAGCATGGCGGAGCGTGCGCCCGGCGTGCGTGCCAGCGGGCCGAAAACGGCATCGCGCGCCCAGCCCAGGGGTGTATAGCCTGACTGGAATATCGGCGTGAGCCAGCGGCTCATGCGTTGGTAGATGCGTACATGCGCGTGGCGTTGCTTGCGGTAAGCCGCCAGTGCCGCCGCGAGATCGGCGTGCGCGGCGAGGGCATCGGCAAGCGCGGCGGCGTCGAGCAGCGCCATGTTCACGCCCTGGCCCAGCTGCGGGCTCATGGCGTGCGCGGCATCGCCGATGACGACGAGGCGTTCATGGTGCGGGGCCTTCAGCACGACGTCGCGGTAGCGGGCGCGATTGAGTTGGTCAGCGTGTTCAAGATGCGCAAGATGGGGCGATATCTCGGGCCAGATGCCATGCACCGCGGCTTTCATCGCCGCGACGCCTGCATCGTCGAACGCATCGACCTGATCGCCCGGCAGGCTCCAGTAGAAGGTGATCCAGCGGCCTTCATGGCCGGGGCGCGTGCCCACGGGGAGCATGCCGATCATGGCGCGCGTGCCGGCATAACGTTGCAGCAGCGTCGTGGGCGCGTGCCAATCGTCGACGCGCAGGAGACACCACACCGCACCCCACGTGTAGAGCTTCTCCCGGCGCACGTTGCCGGTGCACTGCGGGCGCACGGCGGAATGCGCGCCATCGGCGGCGATTACCAGATCGAAGGGGCCGTGGAAGCCGCCCGCGTCATCGAGCAGTTCGTGGGTATGGTCGTCGTACTGGGTGATGCGCACGCCTGTACGCACCCTCGTTGCATCCGCATGCGCACCGCGCAGCATCTCGAATAGCGCGCCGCGGGTCATGCCAAGGCCAAAGCAGCCTTCACGGCGATCCGCGTAGCGCATATCCATCACTGCGCGGCCGCGCGGGGTGTGGCCCTTCAGCTCGTCGATGCGCTGGCCCAACGCCAGGGCCTTATCGGCCAGACCCATGCGGCCGAGCACCGCCAACCCCGTGGGCTGGAGCAGGAACCCTGCCCCTACCGGCCCAAGCGACGGGCTCTTCTCGAAAACGGTAACCTGATGGCCTTGGGCGGAGAGCAGGATCGCACTGGCCTGCCCCGCTGTTCCGTAGCCCACGATAGCGATTTTCATGGCACCTCCCTGTTCGTGCCGAGCATAGCAAGGCGCATTGTCGAAAACGCCCCGGCCCGTTCGACGAGGTAGAGAACCCCCGTCCAAAGCGAGGATCCGCCCGTGACGCTGAAGCTTTACGCCCACCCGTTCTCGTCGTACTGCCAGAAGGCCCTGATCGCCCTGTACGAAAACGGCACGCCGTTCGAGTGGAAGATGCTTTCGCACGACAAGCCGGAGATTTACGCGGAGTTCGCCGAACTTTGGCCGCTCCGTCGCTTCCCGGTACTGGTGGATGGGAAGCGGGTGGTGACGGAGGCCAGCACCATCATCGAGCACCTGCAGCTGTACCACCCAGGGCCCGTGCGGCTCCTGCCCGAAGACCGTAAAGCGGCCCTCGAGGTGCGCAACCTCGATCGCTTTTTCGATAACTACATCTCCACGCCACTGCAGGCGATCGTCGCTGATGCCCTGCGCCCCTCGCACCAGCGCGACCCGTACGGGGTCGCCCAGTACCGCAGCCAGCTCGATACGGCCTACGGCTGGCTCGATCCGTACCTGGCAGGCCGCACCTGGGCGGTGGGCGAGCACTTCACCCTGGCTGATGGCAGCGCGGCACCCTCGCTGTTCTACGCCGACTGGACGCACCCGATCGATGCGCGCTTCGCGCATATCCACGCTTACCGCCGCAGGCTGTTGGAAAGGCCTTCGTTCGCACGGGCCGTCGACGAAGCCCGCCCCTACCGCGCGCTCTTCCCCCTCGGCGCGCCCGATCGCGATTGAACAGGAGACACGCCATGAGTGCCCAACCGCTGGTTCCCGCCGCCGAACTCGCCGCGCGTAGCCCCACGCGCATGCCGAACGAGAGCGCCGCCTACCGCGCCGCGCGAACGGCCCTGCTCGCCCAGGAAATCGAATTGCGCCGGCAGATCGAGCGCGTCGCTGAACTGCGCCGCGCGCTGCCGCCCGGTGGCGAAGTGACCGGTGATTACCAGTTCATCGGTGCCGACGGCCCGGTCGATTTAAAGGGCCTGTTCGGGGACAAGCAGACCCTGGTGACGTATAGCTGGATGTACGGTCCGGAACGCGAGAATCCGTGTCCCATGTGCACCTCGCTGCTGTCCTCCTGGGATGGCGAGGCCCGCGATATCGAACAGAACGTGGCGCTGGTGGTGATCTCTCGCTCACCGGTGCAACGCATGCAAGAGTTCGCACGCAAGCGCGGTTGGCAGCACCTGCGCTTCTTCACCGATGCCAACGGCAACTTCAGCCGTGACTACCAGGCGCTCGTCGACGGCAACGATATCCCTGCCTTCAACGTGTTCACCCGGCGCGATGGCACGCTGCGCCACTTCTGGGCGGGCGAAATGGGCTTCGAGACGATGGATCCGGGCCAGGACCCGCGCGGCGCCCCGGACCTGATGCCGCTATGGACGGTGCTGGATTGCACGCCCGAGGGGCGCAAGCCGGACTGGTATCCGAAGCTGGAGTACTGAGGTCGAGCCAGCTCTTGTAGGAGCGCGCTTGCGCGCGATCCCAGGTCGCCGCGAGCACCCATCGCGCGCAAGCGCGCTCCTACAACAGCCGGGCTTGACCTGGGCGGAGACTTGCGGTTAGATAATTAGCAACTTTGCTAAATAGCGAATTACGCATGGCCATCGACCAGGTTTTCGAAGCCCTTGCCTCCCGGCCGCGCCGGGAGATCCTGGCTTACCTGTCCGCCACCGAGATGACCGCCGGCGAGATCGCCAGCCGCTTCGACATGAGCGCGCCCTCCATTTCGCGGCACCTCTCGGTGCTCGAGGCGGCCGGCCTGGTCAGCAGCGAGAAGCGTGGCCAGTTCGTGGTCTACCAGCTCAACCGGGATAGCCTGGTGAATACGCTCACGGGTTTTGCCTTCGAGATCTGCCCGGTCGGCAAGCCGCTCAAGCGTGAATCGCGCCGCCTGGCCGCCAAGAAAACCACCGGCTGATCCGCGCCGGCGCCATCGGGAAAGGGGAGTTTCCATGTCGTACCGTTCGCAAGCCACCGCATCGTTTCCTTCCGCCACCATCGTGCCCGCCGCCGGCGGGTTGCCCGTGGAGGTGAATCTCATCGCCCAGATCGGGCATGGCGCTGGCAGCCAACTGGTGGCCTCGGCCGGAGCCCGGCAACGCGCGCATGCGTCGTTCATCGACGAGCTGGATGAGCCGTCGGCCCGCCTTGGCGGCACGCACTTCGAACACGGCGATGCGACGTCGCTCTACACCTTTGCCGTCGGCGCCAAGGGCCACCCTTTCCACCGGCACGCCGGCCACCGGGTGTTCACGGCGGTGTCGGGTAGCGGCGGCGCCTTGCTGCGTTTCAGCACGGCCACCAGCACTGAACTGGCGGATGATCCGGCGAACTTCGCCCGCGCCCTGCGCCATATCACCATCCCGCCGGACTGCCTGTTCACAGTTCGCTTTGGCGGTGGTACATGGCACCAGTTCCTTCCCTTGCAGACGCGCGGTTCGCATCCGGCTTTCTTCGCCCTCTCCTGCCACACCAACGAGCTCGGCGGCGAACTGGAACCCGACCTGCGCGAACGCGTACTCGCCGGCGAGGCCAGCATCCCCGCGCTGACCGAGGTGCTGCCGGATGCCGTGCAGGCGTGGCTCGCCCGTACGCCCGTCGATCAGCTGCATGTGCCCACGATGGCCCTGGCGCTGGAAGCGGCGCCGGACTCGCTCCAGGTGCGGTTTTGCGGCTTTGCTCGCCGCATGCTCGGTGCCTTGCGCGCACGGTTGGCATCGCTGCGCCATGCCGGCGGCTTTCTTTCCGCGACGATCGGGTGGCATACGGTGGTGGAACTGGGTGAGCCCGAGCAGGACTCGCTGCTGCGCGGTGAATTGAACGAAGGCTTCCACCACGAAGATACGTTCAGGCTGCCTGTCGCGGGCGCCCTGCCCCATGCGGCACGCGCGGAGCACTTGCTGGCATCCCTGCTCGACGGCTTCATCAAGGACCCGCCGCGCGGCGTCACCCGGCTGATGGCGCTGCGGAACACGGTGGTCAAACCGCTCGGCCTGCGCACCTCGACATTGGGATGTCCGGTGTCGTCGTTACTAGGGCCGGTGGATCAGCATGTCTTCGCGGGTCGCTTCCCGGTGCATACGCAGCGCATCGCGGCGGATGGCTCGTTCGCCCAGGTCATCCTTGGCGCGAACGATCGCCACCTGCGGTTCCGCTCTTGCATCGCCGTGCGCGTCACCCACGGCCGGGTCGATGTGACCATGGGCACGCGGGTGCGCTGCCACAACCTGTTCGGCCGCGTATACATCCGCGCCATCCGTGGCGTGCACCGGCACTACGTCAGCCCCACGATGCTCCGCCGCGCCGTGGGCCATGCGTTCCCGACCATGACCCTGGACGCCGCCGCATCGCCTGTTGGAGGGCGATTGCGGGCGATGGGTGCGACCTCACCGGAACAGGGCCTGTTGCGGTGAGGCGAAAGATGTCGCGCGCAAGCGCGCTCCTACAAGAGCTTAGGCGGCTTCGAGGGTGAAGTAGGCCACTTCGCGACGGAGGCTTTCGGCGCTTTCGCGCATGGCGCGACTGGCGGAGGCGGCTTGTTCGACGAGGGCCGCGTTTTCGCGGGTGGTTTCGTCGATCACCACGATGGCGCCATTCACTCGTTCGATGCCGCTGGTCTGGCCTTGCGTGGCAGCCATCACGTCGGCGACGAGGTTTGACAGCGCACCGACCCGCTCACCGATACCAGCGAGCACGGCGCTCGCACGATCCACCGAAGTCACGCCGGCCTGCACGGCTTCATCGCTTGCCGTGATCAGCGTGCGGATATCTTTCGCCGCCCCTGCGCAGCGCTGGGCCAGCTCACGCACTTCGTAGGCGACCACGGCGAAGCCGCGGCCATGCTCGCCCGCGCGCGCGGCTTCCACCGCGGCGTTGAGCGCCAGCAGGTTGGTCTGGAACGCCACCTGGTCGACCAGATCCAGCACTTCGCCCATACGCTCGCTGCTCTGCTGGATGGCGCGCATGTTCTCGATGGCATCGGTCGCCACGCGGTGGCCCTCGTCGGTCATGCTGCGCGTCTCGACGACAGCGCGGTTCGCGGCTGTCGCGTGGCCAAGGCCGCCGCGCACCGCATCGGCCATGTCGCGCATGGACGAAGAGGTGTGCTCCAGGTGTTCCGCCTGCGTGCGCGTGCGATCGTTCAGCGCATCGTTGCCCTGGGCGATGCCGGTGGCGACGTGCGCGACGTGGTCGGCACGATCGCGCACCTGCACCACCACATTGCCAAGCTGCGCATCCATCGCGGCCAGCGACGCGAGCACCTGGCCGATTTCGTCGTCGCGACCGACGTCGATCTTCGCACCAAGCGTGCCGCTCGCGATCGCGGAGGCGACTTCGCGTGCCTGGCGAAGGCGCCGCTGCAGCGAACGGATGATGGCGATATCCATGACGCTGGCGATCAGCAAAGCGATCGCGAGAAGCACCGCAGAGAACACCGCACCGTGGCTCACTGCCGACTGCTGCGCTTCCGCCTCGGCCTTGCCGCCGGCAAGCGCGAGCTGGAACAGATTGGAGAAATCGCTCTTCAGCGGGCCAACGGCCGACTGCACGTCATTGGAGAGCTGCAGCGGCGCAATGTCGTATTGCTCGGCTTTAAGCAGCTCGATCACCGCATCGACCGCGTCGTCGGCAGCCTTACGATGTTCGGCAGCCAGCGCCACGAGTTTCTTCTGCTGTTGCCCGAGGCCGCTGGCTTCGAGCTCCTTCCACTGCTTATCGATATCGTGGCGGTTGGCACCGATCGCGGTGACCGCATCGTCAGTCGCCGATGGCAGGCGCGCCAGCGTCGCGTGAACGAGCGCGTCGAGCAGGTCGTTGTAGTCGTTCTGGATGCGGCCGACGTTGGCGACCGGCGCCAGCGTCTCGCCGACAACGGACTGCAGGCGGCTATTGGCCTGGCGTAGCTGGACACCGCCGACGATCCAGAGGGCGAGGAGCAACAGGATGGTGCCAGCCAGCCGCAGGGCCAGCCGCGCACGCAGGGTGAGCGTGGGGAGGTGGTTCAGGGGGAAGCGCATGGGGGGATCGCTCGGGGGTGGGGGACAGCACACCCATCGGCCACGCGCCGCGCAACTTTAGCCCTATTTTTCCAGATTACTCTTTTATTTCAATGGCTTGAATATGGCGTGACGCGAGCACGCTTTCGTCGTTCTGCCACGTCACGACATGCATGCCGAGCCCGTCGCTTTTCGCGAGTCGCTTGGCCGAGGCGGCGAGGCTCGCCACGGATTCCGCATCTGCGGGAAAACTCTCGGCGTACCACGCCACACCGACGGCCACGGTCGTGATCGGGAAGAAGCGACGATGGCCATGGCGGTCGTCGCTTTCGATGCCACCGCGCTCGCGGTCGGCGTCGTCGAACAGGTTGCCGGACATCGCATTGAACCGCCGGCGCATATCGTCGCAACGCGTGGCCCAGTCACCGCCCTGGAACACCACCATGAAATCGTCGCCGCCGATGTGGCCGACGAAATCCGCGTCGTGGCGCAGGTCTCCCGTAAGCACGCTCGCGAGCAGGCGGATCATCTCGTCGCCGCGGAAGTAGCCGTACTGGTCGTTGAAGGGCTTGAAGTTGTCGAGGTCGAAATAGGCCGCCGCGAACGGGCGGCCTGCCGCGAGCAGGCGCTCGATGTGTTCAGTGACGGGCAGGTTGCCGGGCAGGAAGGTCAAGGGATTCGCGTAGCGCGCGGCTTCCACGCGAATCTCCGTCACCCGCCGCACCAATGCTTCGCCGGTGCCGAGGCCAAGGTAATGGCCGGCCGAGGTGATGATGAAGCCATCGCTGAGGTAGCGCTGGTCTTCGCCGCGAAGAATGTCCGCCATGCTTTGCAGCGGCATCTCTTCATCGCATAGCAACGGCTCGGCGTGCATGAAGCTGGTGCAGGGCTTGCGGCCAAACAGCTCGCGCGCAAAGGGCTGCGCCATGCGTTCGGTGAAGGTACGCCGGTTGATGATGCCGACGGGCACGCCGGCGTCCACGACGGCCACGGCGTGCAGTCGCGGATGGGTAGCGAAGATATCCGCCACTTCATCATTGCTTTCACGCGGTGCCACGGCAGGCGCATCGATCAGCATGTGGCCCGCCGTCAGCGGACGTGCCGAAACAGGACCACTGGGGCGCGGGGGCACCGGTACATGCGCGCGCCTCAACGCGGCAGCCACGTGCTCCGGGATCGTCGCGGCAGGCTCGGCGGAAGGCCGGGCCACGAGAAAGCCTTGTGCGTAGGGGATGCCGAGCTCGCGCAGCATGTGCAGGTCGGCTTCGTCTTCCACGCCTTCGCCGACGAGGTCTGCGCCGAGCGTTTCCGCGACCGAACACAGTGCACGCACGATCGCCAGGCGTTCCGCGCTGTGGGCGAGTCCATTAATGAGGTAGCGATCGATCTTCACGACCTCCGGGTGGACCTCGTTCCACATTTCGAAATTCGAATGACCGTTGCCGAAGTCATCGAGTGCCACGCGCACACCGCGCGCGCGGAGAAAGCCGAGCGCATGCGCAAGCCGCGCGGCGTTCTCCACGATGTCGCGTTCGGTCAGCTCGATCGTGACACGGCCCAGGTCGAGGCCGGGCACGGAGAGCGCCGCGATCACATCTTCAGCCGCAACGCCTTCGTTCATCACTGCCTGGGCGCTGAGGTTGACCAGTAACCGGCCTTCGAGCCCCAGCTCCACGAAGCGTTCGGCGACGCGCCGTGCCGCGGTCAGTTCGAATTCGCCAAGGCGCCCACGGGTACGGGCGAGGTCGAGCAGGTCGGTGGGGGTGAGGTCGAGCTGCGGCAGGTTGCAGCGTATCAGGCCCTCGTAAGCCACCAGATCCCCATCGGCGAGCCGGATCACCGGCTGGAAGACAGCCGAGAGCGCGTCCCCGGAGAGGACCTGCTCGATCGGCGACGGCTCGCGGCCGCTGGGGTACTGGCTGGTGGGCATGGCAAGGATGGCGGGTTGGCTGCAGGGATATCGGCAGCCTGTCATCCTTACTTTAATAAACCCTTCGAAATCAATTATTTCTGGTCTGTGACAACGGCGCGTTCCGCGAGCTCGACGGCGAGCGGATCCAGGTTCCATGCATCGATGCCAAAGCCCCCCTCGCGCACGTGGAGGGGCGTGTAGCCGCAGTTACCGTGGCGGTACACGGCATAGTCGCTGTGGTCGTCGC
Source organism: Luteibacter aegosomaticola (assembly GCF_023078475.1). Classification (NCBI taxonomy): domain Bacteria; kingdom Pseudomonadati; phylum Pseudomonadota; class Gammaproteobacteria; order Lysobacterales; family Rhodanobacteraceae; genus Luteibacter; species Luteibacter aegosomaticola. The sequence continues at coordinate 4,918,765 of NZ_CP095741.1, forward strand.
GCAGCGTAGCGAGCATCGACGAGATCGACTGGCCATGGGTGATCACGGCCACGCTGCGGTACGGGAGCTTACGGATGTCGTGCAGTGCCGCCAGGACACGCGTGGCGACCTCGCGCAACGATTCCGCACCGGGGGCGGTCGCATCCGGATCGGTGCAACGCACGACGGCGGTCCATACCGGATCGAGCGCCATGGCCTCGAAGCGCTTGCCCTCGAGTTCGCCGAAGGCGCGCTCCACGAGGCGTTCATCGACCGATACCGCACAACCGGTGATCTCAGAGACGATTTCAGCGGTGTGCAGGGCGCGCCCCAGTGTGGAAGACACGATGTGCTCGATGCCCCGCGCCGCGAGGGCGCGTCCCAGTGCCTGTGCCTGCCCGATTCCGGCCTCGGTGAGCGGGCTATCGCCCCTGCCCTGCGCGCGGCGTTCGATATTCCAGACGGTTTCGCCGTGGCGGCAGACGATCAGGTGTTCGAGCATCGTGGGGCCTTTGCTACGCGTGGGGAACACGCAGTTTAACGGTCAGCGCAACTGGCTGTCCTTGCTGCCGCGCCGGTTATAGCCACTGAACGCGGCCGCATCGCGGTCGGCCGCTTCCTGGCACGCCACGCACAACCGCACACCCGGCACGGCCTTGCGGCGTGCCTCGGGGATGGGTTTGTCGCATTCCTCGCAGCGTTCCAGCCCCGGGCCCTTGGCAAGGTGGCTGCGCACGCGCTTCACCGCGTCATCGACGGTGGCGTCGATCTGATCCTGAACGGCGGTGTCACCCGCCCAACCGGTAGCCATGACCACACCTCCCGGACGCGGCTGTTGTAGGAGCGCGCTTGCGCGCGATAAACGTTACATGCGGACATAAACCTATTTTTCAATAGGTTAGGCTCGGGGCTCGTCGTACAGGCCGAATTCGGTGATGCCGGGCTGGCGGCCCTGCACCCATAGGCGGACGCGGGTGGCGGTGGTGCGCGGGATCTCGTGGAACTGGTACGCCGCGGGTGTGCTACCGCTGGCGATGTCGACCCACTGGCCGCCCTGCTCCACCTGGGCTTTGTAGGCGGTGATACGGCTGGCTTCGCCGTAATCCTTGTCGCTGCGCGGCTCTACTACCGAGAGCGTGTTGAACTCGGTGGGTTTCTCGAAGCGCACTTCGATCCAGCCTTCGCTCTTGCCGCGATCGGCGAGCCAGTAGGTGCGGAAGTTATCGTCGAAGGCGAGATCGGGGCCTACCGCTTCGTCGCTTGCGCTGGCCCAGGCCGGCTTGCCTGAAGCGAGGTTCGGCGTCGTGATGGTCACCTGGCGTTCGATGCGGGCAACGGCGCCTTCCGGCTTCCATAGCTTGCCGATCTCGGCAAGGCGCGCCACAGCGTTGTCATCGAAGCGGCCATCACGGTTGGGGGCGACGTTGAGGATGAGGTTGCAATGGTTGTCGTTGAACGGCTTCAGCCAGTCGTCGACGATGGTCTTTGCCGGAGCGAGTTCGGACGTCGGGTACGAGGCTTTCCAGAACCAGTCACTCTGCAACGTGGTGCCCGATTGCGACGGCACCGGGCTATCCGGTGGAATCTTCTGCCCCGCGTGCTGCTCGTACTGTTTGATGTCGGTGTAGTAGAGCGCGGTGCCGGGGTAGCTGCCCGCGTTGTGATCGGTGAGCAGGCAATCAGGCTGCAGTGACTTCACCAGATCGTAGATCTCGCGATACGGCAGTTGCTCGTAGGAGATGCGCGACCACGAGGCGTTCCAGCCATCGAGGATCAACGCGGTGAGCGGGCCGTAGTTCGTTAGCAACTCGGTGATCTGCGCCTTGATCAGGGCGATCTTTTCCTGCGTGACGGTACGGGCGCGGATATCCTGGCGCAGGTCGAGGATCGAAAAGTACAGGCACACTTTCAGGCCGGCCTTGCGGAACGCATCGACGTAAGCGCGCACGACATCGTGCGGATACGACGACTGCATGACGTTCGCACTACCCGTCTTCGTCGGCCACAGGCAAAAGCCATCGTGGTGCTTCGTGGTGAGGCAGGCGTAACCCATGCCCGCGGATTTCGCCGCCTTCGCCCACTGTGCGGGATCAAGGTGCTTCGGATTAAAGAGCTTGGGCGAGAGAAGGGGGTCACCCCATTCGCGTTCCTCGAACGTGGCCATGTTCAAGTGGATGAACATACCGAAGCGCAGCTCAAGGAAGGCTTGCTGCAGGTCGCGCAACTTCGCAGGATCCACCGCGATGCCGCGCATTGTCTTCGGTGCCTGCGCGAACACCTGCTTCGCTGGCCACAAACCGCTTCCCACTGCGCTGGCGGCGAACGCCAGCGTCTTCGCGAAATCACGTCGGTTCAACACCCTCTCCCCGCGATGGCATGACGACCGACTTTCACTGTTGTAGACGATCGTGTCAACGCGCGGCGCGTGTCGTGCAGCACACTTGTAGGAGCGCGCTTGCGCACGATGCTCCTGGGCGAAGAGCTCGGGGGCCTCAGCCTTGGGGCGAAAGATGTCGCGCGCAAGCGCGCTCCTACAGGGGTGTCGTTAGTGTGGCGAAGTGGTGGGGGGAGGCGTCTTTGAAGTGGTCGACCAGCAGGTTCACGAAGGCGGAGACTTTGGGCGCGACGTGGCGTTGCGGTGGGTAGAGCGCCCACACTTCCGTCGTGCCGCCTTCGAGCAGGCCCCAGCTCACGAGCTTGCCGCTGGCGAGTTCGCCAGCCACCAGCGACGCTGGCAGCATGGCGGCGCCGATGCCTTCGAAGACCGCGTCGTGCACCATGGCCATCGATGAAAGCCGCAGCACCGTGCGCGGTGCGATGGCGTAGCGCTTCTTGCCGTCGATGATTTGCCAGGTATCGCCGCGCGAGGTCGCGGGCAACACGATCGCGGGGAAGGCCTCGCCATCGCGTGGACGCGGCACTGACGGCACCGCCGCCACGACGTAGCGATCGCGCAGAAAGCAACGGCCAGCGAGTTCCGTGGTGGGCTTGGGATTCGCACGCACGATCAGGTCGAAGCCTTCCGCGAGCGGATCGACGAAGCGATCGTCGGCGACGATCTCGAGGTCCACCGCGGGATACATGGCCGCGTAGCGCGATGCGAGCCGGCCGACGCCGCGTTGAGCGAACAGCACCGGTACGCTGACCCGCAACCGTCCCCGTGGGCCGCCCGCTCCCGCTGCGAGGTCCGCCGCGACGGTCTCGATGTGGCCGAGCACGCCTGCGGTTTCCGCATGCAGCACCGTGCCTTCCTCGGTAAGCCGGAAAGGCCTCGCGCCGCGTTCCACCAGGCGGATCCCCAGGGCATCCTCGAGCTCGCGCACGCGGCGCGAAAGCGTGGCCTTGGGCCGTCCCGTGGCGCGGCTGGCGGCGCCGAAACCGCGGTGGGTGGCCACGGCGTTGAAATCGGCGAGGGCGAGGAGGTCCATGGAGGTCGTCTCGCTGACGGAACGACACGTCCCGATATGACGGCTATCGTACCGTATTCGAGACGCGCAACCTGTGTCCATTCCCAACGCACAGGAGTTAGCACCATGAGCATCCTCGTTACGGGCGCCACCGGCGCCGTCGGTTCCGCCGTCATCGAGCGCCTCGCCGCCGCTGGCGCCGACGTGCGCGCCCTGACCCGCCGTCCGTCCGACTACCAGGGCCCGGCGGGCGTCCGCGCCGTCGGTGGTGAAGCTTCCGATCCCAACGCGCTGCGCGCGGCCCTGCAAGGCATCGACACCGTCTTCCTGCTTAACCCGGTGACGCCCGATGAGCTCAACCAGGGCCTGACCGTCCTCACCCTCGCCCGCGATGCGGGTATCCAGCGCTTCGTATACCTCTCGGTGCTCAACGCCGAGACCTTCACCGATGTGCCGCACTTCACCGTGAAGTACACGATCGAACGCATGATCGAACAGTTCGACCTACCCGCGACGATTCTTCGCCCGTCGTACTTCATGCAAAACGACGCTCCGCTGAAGGACGCCGCCACGCACGGCATTTACCCGATGGCGCTCGGCAAGGCCGGCATCGAGATGATCGACGTTCGTGATATCGCAGATATCGCCGCGGCGGCGCTGCTGCGCCGTGCCCGCGCCACCGGTCCGCTGCCGCGTGAAGTCATCGAGCTCGCTGGGCCGGAGGCATTCACGGGCGAGTCGGCGGCGAAGGTTTGGGCTGACGCGCTTGGTCGCGAGGTGAACTACGTTGGCGAGAATCTCGATGCTGCTGAGGCCGCGATCGCCGAGCGCGCACCCGCCTGGGCCGCTTATGACCTGCGCCTGATGCTCGCGCGCTTCCACCGTGACGGCATGCTGGCCAAGCCTGCGGCGCGCGGCACGTTGCGTACGTTGTTGGGGCGCGAGCCGCGGACGTACCAGGACTTCGTGCGGGAGGTGGTCGCGGCTGGGTGAGCCTGGCTTCGTAAGCATCGCGTGCAAGCACGCTCCTACAGGGTGGGGGCGTGCTGGGGTGGGTCGGGTTTGTGTTGCGGGTCGCCGGAGCCTGTATTCACCGGTTCGACCGGACCTGGGGGCTGGCCGTGGCTGGGGTCGCCGGAGCCGGTGGTGGGTTCGTCGTAGGTATCGCGCGGTGGCATGGTGGCGCTCCCGGCAAGGCGGTCCGCTTAGCGAAGCACCGCGCGCGTCAACGCCGCGTTCACGCTTTCCGGGCCAGCGCCACGCAGAAGTCGACGAAGGCGCGCACCTTGGGTGGTGCGTGCCGCCGCGTCGGGTAGAACGCGTACAGTGGGAACATTTCCTCGGCGTAGTCGGGGAACAGTTCAACGAGACGGCCATCTTCCAGCGCATCGCGGACGCTCACTTCCAGTACCTGAGCCACGCCCGCCCCGGCGACGCACAGGCCGTACATGGTGGCCGAATCGGTCACCAGGATCGGGCCGGTAGTGTCGATGGTGGTGATCTTGCCGCGGCGGTGGAATTCCCACTCGAACGGGCGGCGGGTCACCGGGTCGCGGAACTGGATGCAGGCATGGCCCGCGAGGTCCTTCGGCGTGCGTGGCGCGCCGTGCGCGGCGAGGTACGAAGGCGCGGCCACCGTAAGCACCCGGGTGTCGAGCAGCTTGCGCGCCACCAGCGAGGACGATTCGGGCACGCCGAAGCGCACGGCGACGTCGATGCCCTCGGTGATCAGGTCACCCAGCTCATCGCGAGTGACGATCTCGATCTCCAGCTGCGGATGCGCGGCCAGGAAACCGGCGAGCTTCGGCGCCACCACCAGTCGCGAGAACATCGGATCGAGGCTGACCCGCATACGGCCACGCACGGCCTGGGCATCGCCGGAGGCGGATAGCGCGGCGTCTTCAATGCCCGATAGCAGCGGCCCGACCTGAGCCACCAGGCGCTCGCCCTCGTCGGTGAGGTGCACCGAGCGCGTGGTCCGCTGCAGCAGCCGCACGCCCAATCGCGTTTCGAGCCGGCCGATGGCGCGGCTTACACCCGAAGGCGAGAGGCCCAGGGCGTCGGCGGCGCGGGCGAAGTTGCCCGTCTCCACCACGGAAACGAGGACGCTCAGGTTGCCTAGTAGGCGGCCATCGGTGGGCATACGCGGAGACTCATGATCGTTGGTCACGAACCTTCCGTCAGTCACGACCGCGGGTCAATACCCGCGCCAACCTCAGAACCAGAGCCGGACACCCGCGACCCAGCGCCGGTCGGTGACGCGCCGCCCCTGCTCGCTCGCCAGATCAGCCGTACCACCGGTGAGATGCTCCCAGGCCACGCCAACGTAGGGCGCGAATGCGCGGGCGAACTCGTAACGCAGGCGCAGTCCACCTTCGACCGAGGCGATGCCCGAACGCAGCGCGCGCTGCGGGTCCGCCTTGCCGTACGCATTTACTTCGAGCTCAGGCTGCAGGATCAACCGCTGGGTGAAGCGCAACTCGTATTCCGCGCGGACACGGCCCGCGGTACGGCCGCCCTGCCCCACATAAGCCGTGGCTTCCAGCTCGAACCAGTAAGGTGCGAGACCTTGCACACCGAAGGCCGCCCACTGGCGCTTCGGGCCTTCGCCAAAATCACTGCGCACACCGAGCTGCGTATCCCAGAACGTGGCGATCGCGTGGCTCCACAACGCCTCCACATCGCCATCCTGCGGGCGCCGGCCTTCGCGTTCGCCTTCGGTGCGTAGCCAAAGCTTGTTGGTGTCGTTGCCATACCAACCCTCGGCTTCCCACGACTGGCCGTGGCCGCCCTGCCCCGCGAAGGCTTCGAGCTTGTCGATAAGCAGCATCGAAGACGCGGCCGTGTCGTCCATGTCGTGCATGGCCATGCCATGCATCGCGGCGGGCATGATGCCGTCGGAATAGTCAGGATTTCTCGCATCGGCGGGCGCTTTCCCGCCCTGCATCGGGCCCATCTTCATCGCGCCCATGCCATCCATGCCGCTCATGTCATGGCCCGCGTGGACGTCTTGTGCCGGTGCGGTGGCCGGTGGCGACGCGGCTTGCGCAGGTTGCGCAGCCGCTTGGCCGTGCATAGCCGAATGATCCATCGCGCCATGGTCCATGCCCTGCATCTGCGACATGTCCTGTGCCGCCGCGCCAAGTGGCCACAACATCAAAGCCAGATACACGCGCTTCATGACACCACCACTTCGCGGAACATGCCCGCTTCCATGTGGTACAGCATGTGGCAGTGAAACGCCCAGCGTCCCAGGTTATCGGCGGTGACCGCGTAGCTCACCTGCTGCGCCGGCTGCACGTTCACCGTGTGCTTGCGCACCTGGAAACCGCCGTGCGGCTGCTCCAGCTCGCTCCACATGCCGTGCAGGTGGATCGGGTGGTTCATCATCGTGTCGTTGACGAGGGTCACGCGCAGGCGCTCGCCCGAACGGAAATGGATCGGCTTCGCTTCGGAATACTTCTGGCCATCGAAGCCCCATGCAAAGCGCTCCATGTTCCCCGTGAGGTGGAGCTCGATCGTTCGCGATGGCTCGCGCGTATCGAGCGAACCGCCCACGGTATGCAGATCCGCATAGGTCAGCACGCGATGCGTACGATCGCGCAGGCCCACACCCGGATCATCGAGGTTGGTGCGCGGCATATCGACGTGCATGTCGGTATTCGGGCCGTACTCGGTGCTGGCGTGGTGTGCCATCACCATGTCGCCATCACTGGAATCACCCGCCATCGAACCCATCATGTCGCGCATCGCAAGGCGCGGGCGCGGATCGAGCGCGGGTACGTCCGCCTGCATGCCGGCACGCGGCGCTAGCGTGGCGCGCGCATAGCCCGAACGGTCGATCGATTGGGCGAACACGGTGTACGCACGATCGTCGGTGGGCGTGACGATCACATCGTACGTCTCGGCCGCCGACAGCCTCAGCTCGTCCACATCCACCGGCACGACGTCCTGACCATCGGCCGCCACGACCTGCATGCGCAGGCCCGGAATGCGCAGGTCGAAGATGGAGTTCGACGAACCATTGATCAAACGCAGCCGCACGCGCTCGCCCGGCTTGAATTCGCCGGTCCAGTTGCCCGCGGGCGCCCTGCCGTTCACCAGGTACGTGTACGTGGCGCCGGAGACATCGGCCAGGTCCGTGGGGTTCATGCGCATCTGGTTCCACATCCGGCGCATGGCGACCGCATCGTGGAAACCCTTCTCCCGCGCATCGCGGAGAAAGCCGGCCAGCGTCGGCTGGCCGTAGTTGTAGATATCCGACCGCGTGCGCAGCTTCGCGTAGACCCGCTCGGGATCCTCATCGCTCCAGTCGCTGATCAGGATGACGTGCTCGCGATCCGCCGGATAGCGTTCCCCGCTCGCGGGCTCGATCACGATGGCACCGTAGAGCCCGCTCTGCTCCTGGAAGCGGCTGTGCGCGTGGTACCAGTACGTGCCCGCCTGCTTCGCGGGGAAGCGGTAGGTGAAGGCCGTACGCGCGGGGATGCCATCGAAGCTCAGGCCCGGCACGCCGTCCTGGTTCGCCGGCACGATCAGGCCGTGCCAGTGAATCGATGTCACCGTATCCAGCTGGTTCGTGATGGCGATGCGCACGTCGTCACCCTCGCGCCAGCGCAGCGTCGGCCCCGGCACGCCACCGTTCACGGTGACTGCCGTGCGGGCCTTACCGGTGAAGTCCACCGCGGCCTCGCGCACGGCCAGCTGGAACGCCGGGCCCTGCAGCGCGGCCATAGCGGGCATCGACGCATCAGCCTGCCCGGCACGCACCACGCCCGCCGCCAGGCCCACGCCTGCTACCGCCAGCCCCTGGACGAAGCGGCGGCGGGAGGGGTCGAACGGGGCAAGGGGGCGGCCGTGCATGGCGAGCGAGGATCCGGTAAACGCGGTGGGAGGCCGAGCGTAACGATGCCCGCGGTACCGCGACAACTCTGGAGCAGGCTCCTTGCGGCTGCACGGCCTGTTCACCGGCGCGGCTTAATGATCGAAGGCCATGAAGCCCAGGGTTTCCCGGACCAGGCAAGCCTCCAACCGGTCGCTCGCCGACGCGGCGGCCGCACTCGCGGGAGCGAAAAAGGGCAAGCCCGATCCAGCGTTCTTCGCACCACAGCTTGCACGCCTGCGCGAGACGCCACCGCAGGGCGATCGCTGGCTGCACGAGGTGAAGTGGGATGGTTACCGCATCCTGGCAGGCATCGCGAAGGGCGAGGTCCGACTCTGGTCGCGCAACGCCCTGCCCTGGAACGATCGCATCCCGGACATCGTGCGAGCCATCGAGGCCTTGGGTCTCGACAGCGCACGACTGGATGGCGAACTGATCGCGCTCGATGCGCACGGCCGCAGCGATTTCAATGCACTGCAGAAAACATTGGCCGGCGAAGCAGACGCGCCGCTCGCTTACATGCTTTTCGACATGCCTTTCCTGCAGGGCTACGACCTCTCGCGCATGGCGTTGGTCGAACGCAAGGGACTCCTCGAGCGCTTGCTTAAAGGCGTGAAGACGCCGCTCCACTTCAGCGCCCACAGCGTCGGCGACGGTGATGACGCCTTCGCGGCCGCCATGCGTCAACAGCTGGAAGGCATCGTGTCCAAGCGCATCGACGGTGCGTATCACAGCGGCCGCAACGATGACTGGTTGAAGATCAAGCGACTCGAGTCCGATGAGTTCGCGGTGGTCGGTTATACGGCCGCGAAAGGCACGCGCCTGTCGTTCGGCTCGCTGCTTTTGGCGAGGCCGGGCACAAAAGGCCGATGGATCTATGTGGGCCGCGTGGGCACGGGTTTCACCGACGCCATGCTGCGCCAGCTCGGCAAATCGCTAGCCAGGGGTGGCCAGAAGAAGCCGCCCATCCCGCTCGACGGTATCGATCCCCTGCTCCACGGCGCGCTATGGGTCGAGCCTACCGTGGTCGCCGAGGTGTATTTTCGCGGCATCGGCAACCACCACCTGCTGCGGCAGCCGAGCCTGAAAGCGCTGCGCGCGGATAAATCCCCTGGTGACCTGCGCGATAGCGACCGTCCCCGCACTACCGCCGTACGCACCAAGACGAGGAAGACGCCCGTGGCTGCCGATGCGATCACCATCACCCACCCCGAGCGGGTCGTGTACCCGGACGATGGCATCACCAAACAAGAGGTCGCGGACTACTACAAGGCGGTGATGCCGTGGATCCTGCCACCGATCGCCGACCGGCCCATGCCCATGCTGCGCTGTCCTGGGGGCATCGGTGAGCCGTGCTTCTTCCAGAAGCACATGATCAACGGGCTGCACCATGTCGGTTCGGCAAAATTGAAGGAGGAAAGCGGCGCGCAGGCCGTCTACCTCTACCCGAAGGATGCCGATGGATTGTTGGAACTGGTGCAATTCGGCGCGATCGAATTCCACCCGTGGGGTTCGCACGTCAAGACGCCGGATGCCGCCGACCGGGTGATTTTCGACCTGGATCCGGGCGACGGCGTCGCCTGGGCTCGCGTGGTGGCGGGGGCCCGGATGATTAGGGATTTTCTCAAGCAGATAGGCCTAACCTCCTTCGTGCGTACGACGGGCGGCAAGGGGCTCCATGTCGTGGTGCCACTCGCACCCGCTGCCGACTGGGATACCGTGCGCACCTTTGCACGCGGGTTCGCGGAGGCCATGGCTGAGGCACACTCTGCCGAATTTGTCGCCACAGCGGCAAAGAAGGTGCGCAGCGGCAAGATTTACCTCGACTACCTGCGCAACGGCCGGGGCGCGACCGCCGTGGCGTCGTATTCGCTGCGGGCTCGCGCTGGCGCGCCGGTGGCTGTACCACTGCGCTGGGAAGACCTCGGCAAGCTCACCTCCGGCGCGGACTTCACCATCCATAGCGTGCCCAAGCGTCTGGCACGCTTGAAAAAGGACCCCTGGGAGGGGATCGACTCGCTGCGCCAGGGCCTGGATGACGTGATGTCGCAGCTGGGCCTGTAGACTTGGCGAATTCCACCCTGGCCTGACGCCCCATGTTCGCCTCGCTACCCATCTTCCTGCGCGTACCGCTCGCCTGCCTGCTCCTGCTGGTCAACACGGTACTGCACGTGCTGCCGCTGTTCCTGCTGACGCTGGTCCGCCTGGTACTGCCGGTGCGCGCCCTGCGCCAGGCCTGTGGCGCCGCGCTGGTCGGTATCGCGGAGAGCTGGCTCAGCGTAAACAGCTGGCTGTGGGGCGCATTCACGCGTACGCGCTGGACGATCGAAGGCGTGGATGGCCTGGCGCCGCGCGATAACTACCTTGTGGTCTGTAACCACCAGAGCTGGATCGATATTCCTGCCCTGCAAAAGGTTTTCAACCGCCGTATCCCGTTCATGCGCTTCTTCCTGAAGAGCCAGCTGATCTGGGTGCCGTTGCTTGGCCCGGCTTGGTGGGCGCTGGATTTCCCCTTCATGAAGCGCCATTCGCGCGAAGAGCTCGAGCGCCATCCGGAACTCAAGTCGCGCGACCGCGATGCCACGCGCCGCGCCTGCGAGAAGTTCCGCCATGTCCCCGTGGCCATCATGAACTTCACCGAAGGCACCCGCTTCACCCAGGCCAAGCACGACGCACAGAAATCGCCGTACCGGCACCTGCTCCGCCCGAAGGCCGGCGGCGTGGCATTTGTCGTCGATGCGATGGGTGATGCCATCCGCCACATGCTCGATGTGACCATCGTGTACCCCGATGGCGCTGGCAGCATGATGGACATGATTGCGGGGCGCATTCGCGAAGTGCGTATCCACGTGCGCAAGCTGCCCATCCTGGACAGCATGCGCGGCGATTACGAAAACGACACGGCGTTCCGCGAGCGTTTCCAGGCGTGGATCAACCAGCTATGGACGGAAAAGGACGAGCGCATCGCGCAGATGCTCACCAAGCCGGTCTGATCGGTTTTATTTCGTTTCGTCCTTGAGCTTTTGTTCGAGCTTGTCGCGACCGGATTGCGCGTAGGCGGCGCAGGTTTTGCCTTCGCCTTGTTCCGGGTGCGGCGTCACCAGGATGTCGCAGGGCAATGCCGCCACGCGGTCGAACGTCTTGCGGTATTCGGCGACGTAGGCGGGATGATCGCTGTAGCGATACGTATCCGACGAGAACGCGAACAGGCTGTCGGCGTAAGCGATGTGCTTGCAGGTGCTGCCTTCGCAGCTGTCCCACGTCCACGACGTACCGCCGGGCGTATGGCCCGGCGAGATGTGCGCCGTGAGTTTCAGCGGCCCCACCGTCACGACCGTTCCGTCGGTGATATCGCCCTTCACCGGGAATACGGGGTAGGCGTCTTTTGAACCGGCGACGTATTGCGGATCATCCGGATCCTGGCCACCCAGGCGCATGGCTTTCGCGCCTGCCGCCGTCGCGCGCACGGTAGCGCCGCTGTCCTTTGCCAGCTGGCCGATCGCACCCGCATGGTCATGATGCGCATGCGAGTTGAGGATCAGCTTGATATCGCGCACGCGGAAGCCGAGCTTGCGGATGTTGGCTTCGATCAACGTGGCGTTACCGGTCCACGTGCCATCAATGAGGATGTGGCCCTGTGGCGACGTGATCAGGATGGAAGAGAGACCCTTCGTGCCCACCTGGTAAGCATTGCCATAAATCACGTGCGGCGTAGCGGGTTCGCTCCATGCCGGCACGGGTGCCGTCGGTGAAGCAGCGAAAGCGGGCAGGGCGATAAGGCCGGTAAGCAAGGGCAGGGCGCGGCGCATTGGGATGTCCCCCGTGGATGGACGCGCAGCATAGCGGCGAGGCCCGGCCGTGCGCCGGGCCATGGTGTGGCGAAATACGGGCGCGCGATCAGCCCCGCGCAGCGGGGCGTCGCTTACGGGCGCGCCAGAACAGGAAACCCGTCACCAACAGGAAGCTTGGGAGCAAGCCGGTAAACGTAGCCACGATGCGCCACGCGAGGCCACCTACGGCCGCCGAGTGAATCGGGAACAACGAATCCGCGAGACGCCCGCCGGTGCCCAGCTTCGTGGCATCCACGCCGCCCAGCACCTTCGCATCATGCCCATCGATATACACCGAGCTACGCCCGGCGAGATTCCATTCGCCCGCATGGCGGACGCGCATCACGATCGTGCCAGAGTCCTTGCCGGGCAACATGAGACGCGTGAGCTCGGCATCCGGCGCCGCAGCGTGCGCGGCGGCCAGCACGGCGACCCAGTCGACCGGGCCATCCAGCGGTGCCGTCTTCGGCGGCTTCGCCGGCGCCTTCTCACCGAACGCCGCCGTCAAACCGTTACGTACCGCACCGCGATACGCCATGGTGGTACCCGTGCCGATCATCACGATCAGCAAGGGAAGGGCGACGACGCCGACCGCGCGGTGAAAGCTGGCCCAGCGCAGCAACGGCGGCTGCGTATGCGGCTTCAGGTGCTTCAGCGCGCGCTGACGGCCGGGCCAGTACAGCCACACACCCGAAAACAGCATGAAAAGGCCTGTGCACGCGACCACGCCCAACACCGTTTCACCGATCTCCCCGGAAAGCAGGTGCGTGTGCCAATCCATCAGCAGGAGCAAGCCGTCGCTCAGCTTATGCCGGGTCAGCAAAGGCTCACCCGTCGTCGCGTCAAAGTAGAAACGATCACCGCCACGTGCCTGCGCTTCCCACACCGGCATATCGTCATCGGGCAACGAAACACCGCGCAGGCCTTTCGCCTCCTTCGACGCCAGCACGATCGCAAGCGAGCGCCCCTGCGTCGCCAGGTCCGGCAGTGGCCGCGACGTCAGTTCCGGGTGCCCAGCCGCCACGAGCGGATCCTCCCATAGCAGCACGCTGCCGGAGAGGGTCACCAGCGCCAGCAGCAGGCCGAGGGACAGGCCCAGCCACAGGTGCAGGGTCTTCAGGGTGCTGCGAAAGCGGCGCGGGCGTGGGGTCATCAGAAATCTACCGAGGCCTGGACGAAGTAGGTGCGCGGCATGCCGACGTACAAGCCGTCGTTGTTATCCGTGCTGCGCGTGAAGTAACGGCGATCGAAGAGGTTCTTCACGCCCGCGCCGACGCGCAGGTTGGAGAACGAAGGACCAAAGGCGTACTCGGCGCGCGCGTTCCACGTCGTCCAGCCCGGGATGTTGCCAAGGTCGCCATCGGCCGACGGCTCGGTGACGTACACCGTGGGGTTGGCCGGGTCGAAGCTCGGCGAGCCGGGCGAGTGCTGGCGCGATTGCGAGAACGCATCGAGATTGAAGGTCCACGCCGCCACGTTGTAACGCAGGCCGAGGTTGGCCGTGCGGCGCGAATAGAACGGCAGGTCCTTGCCTTCGAACGAACCATGCTTGTAGAACGCATGCGTGTACGTGGCCGTACCCCACAGGGTTAGCCCGTCGAGCGCATCAGCGAACGAGCCGAAATCCAGGTGCGCCGAGGTTTCGATGCCCTTGTGCGTGGTGGCGCCCAGGCTGGTCCAGCCCTCGTAAGAGTCGGGCACGTTCGGCAGCTTGCCGACCAGCTGCAGCTCATGGTCGAAGTTGATGCGGAACAGGCTGACCTCACCACCCCACGCCTTGGTGTCGTAGCGGGTGCCGATTTCATACGTACGCGCCAATTCGGGCTCGAGGCCCTGGGCGAACTGGCCGGTCGAATCCTTCTGGCCGATCTGGAAATACTGCAGCGAACCGAACGAGGTCTCCGCGTTGGCGTACAGCTTCCACGCTTCGCTCAGGTGGTACATCACATTGAGCGACGGCAGCGGCTTCGAGTAGTTCTCGCGGCGCTCGGTCGGCCCCTTCACCACCACGGTCGCGCTCGGATGCGCCTGCCACTGGCTGCGGATGCGCTCGTAGCGCAGGCCCGGCGTGATCGTCCAGTCGCCCGCGTTGATCGTGTCGTCGATGTACAGGGCGTGCGCTTCGTTCCCGCCGGTGTTGTTACCGGACAGGACGTAAGGTCCGTTGTACGGATCGCCGGTGAACGGGGTGTACCAGAGGTTCGAGGTGTACTTGTTGTTGCGGAAGGTCTGCTCGTGCATCGCTTCGTTGGTGTAACGGTAGCCCACGCCGATCTCGTGCGTTACCTGGCCCCAGTCGAACAGCTGCGAATAGCGCGGCTCGATCGCGAACACGTGGTAGTTGCGCGGATAGGCGTTGAGCTGGTGCGTGTAGCTACCGTTCGGGTTCTCGGTGATCGTTTCGATGTGGCTGCCGCGGAAGCTGTCGGAGTAGTACGACTGCACTTCGAACGAGCGACGGTCTTCCACGTGGCTGTACTTCACCACGTAATCCGTGCGGCGGCCGTGGAAGTCATCGTAGGGACGGCGCGACTGGAACGGATCCGCATCGTAGTCAGCCTGGGTGAGACCACCCGGCATGCCTGCCTGGCCATCGTAGTGATGGATGCTGCCCGTGAGCGTGTCTTCGCTGCTGAACGCGTACTTCGCCTTGAGCATCACGTCGTCGATGCTCTCGTTGTCTTCATGCTCGCGGTACCCCGGCCCATGCAGGCCGTTGTAGAGCAGCGCGAGGCCCAGGCCGTTCTGCGTGGTGCCGCCGACGAACGCATTCGTGTTCGTGCGAATCCCGCCGTGCTCGCTGCCCTGGAACTGCACGCCCGCGCTGCCGCCGAAGGTCTCCGGGATATCGCGGGTGACGAAGTTGATGATGCCGCCCACGTTCTGCGGCCCGTAGCGCACGGAGCCGCCACCGCGCACGACGTCGACCGCCTGCAGGTTGCCGAGGCCCACCGGCGCCATCGAGACCTGCGGCTGGCCATACGGCGCCACGGCGAGCGGCACGCCATCGAGGAGAATCGTGGAGCGCGGCGAAAGGCGCGAGGTAAGACCGCGCACGCCGACGTTGAGCGACACATCGCTGCCGCCCGTGCCGTTGCTCTCCTGCACCTGCACACCGGGAATGCGGCGCAGCGCGTCGCGGAGATTGGTCGCACCGGCCTCGCGCAGCTCTTCGCGACGCACCACCGTGCGGGCACCCGGATGGTTCTGCACCACGTTCTGCTGGGCGTCGCCCAGCCAGTCACCGACGACCTTCACGCCTTCGAGGTTGGTGGGCGAGGGCGGCGGGGTCGGGTTGTCCTGGGCGAAGGCGGCGGGCGCGGCGAGGGCGCCGGCCAGCGCGAGGGCCAGGACGGTGGGGCGAGGGGACATCGGGAGCAGCCTTGGATCGTGCGAAAGGTGCTAATCGTAAATACGACTGATTATCAGATCAAATACATCATGCTTTCGGCGCCCGATCCGGCTGGATTTGATAGAAAGCAGCGAATACCGCCATAATCCGCGTATGCCCAAGCCGCTGGCCATCGTCATCGTCGCCCCACCAGGGGTCCAGATGCTGGACGTGTCCGGCCCCGCCGATGTGTTCGCCGAGGCCAACCGGCAAACCGGGCGCGAGGCCTACAAGGTGCTCACGGTCGGCACCGCGCCGCTGGCGGTCGCCTCCTCCTCCGGCATGCGCTTTCTCCCCGACCGCAGCACCCAGGACGAGATCCCGGCCCTCGATACCCTGCTCGTCGCAGGCTCGCCCGACCTGGCCAGCGCCGCCACCGACCTGCACACGCTGGACTGGCTGGCCCGCCACGCCGGCCGCGCACGGCGGTATGGCTCGATTTGCAGCGGCGCCCTGCTGTTCGCTCAGACGGGCCTGCTCGATGGGCGCCGGGCCACCACCCACTGGAAGGTGGCCGATGTGCTCGCTAGCCGCCATCCCACGCTCACCGTCGAGGCCGACGCGTTCGTCGTGCGCGATGGCCCTGTCTGCACCGCGGCGGGGGTCACGGCGGGGATGGACCTTGCGATCGCGCTCGTCGAGGAAGACCTGGGCCGCGACGTCGCCATGGCCGTGGCCGCGGAGCTGGTGGTGTTCTACCGCCGCCCCGGCGGGCAGATGCAGTTCAGCCGGCACGGTGAGGCGGCCCCCGCGGGACGGGGCGCGCTACAGGAACTGCAGCGCTACGTAGCGGCGCATCCGGGCGAGGACCACTCGGTGGGAAGCATGGCATCGCGTGCCGGCATGAGCGCTCGGCACTTCGCCCGCGTGTTCCATCGCGAGGTCGGCATGACGCCCGCCGAGTTCGTTGAAAACATGCGCGTCGAGGCCGCGCGGCGCTGGCTGGAAGAAGGGCATGACACGCCGAAACGCGTGGCGGCCAGGCTCGGCTATGCCGATGCGAATGGCCTGCGCCGGGCCTTCATGCGCAAGCTGGGTGTCACGCCCGCCGATTACCGCAAGCGGTACGCGCACGCCCGCACCTGATCAGAGTTCGATGATGCCGCGGCGGAGCGCGATGGCGACCGCGTGCGTGCGGTCGTTGGCCTGGAGCTTGGCCAGGATGCTTTTCATATGCGCCTTCACGGTTTCCTCGGCAATACCGAGGTGCGCCGCGACATCACGATTGGCCGAGCCCGTGGCCACGTGCGTGAGCACCTGGGTTTCGCGCGGGGTCAGCTCATCGTCGTTCGCATGGCCAGCCATGTCGTGCGCGATCTCGTCAGGAATACGCCGCTTGCCATCCATCATCTGGGTGATCGTGCTGAGCATGTCCTTGCGCAGTTCGCTCTTCAGCAGGTAGCCCTGCGCGCCAGCACGGAACGCACGCAACGCCTGCACATCGCCGCGGTACGTGGTGAGCACAAGGATCCGGGCATCGGGAAATTCGGCGCGGATGGCTTCGATCGCCGCGATACCACCCATGCCGGGCATCTGCAGATCCATCAGCGTGAGATCGGGCTGTAATACCCGGTAGCGCTCAATCGCTTCCTCGCCCGTGCTGGCCTCGGCCACGAGCTCCAGGCCAGGCTGGCCTTCGAGCACGGCGGCGATCCCTTCGCGCAGTAAGGGGTGGTCGTCGACGGTCATGATGCGGATGGTGGGCATGGTGCGAAGATGGCAAGGTTCCGGAGCGGAAGTATGGCCGATCCGTCCTGACGCGGCATGCAACGACATGCCCTCCACCGACGGCCTGCGAACATGGAGTGACCATGGTCAAGAAATCCAGCACCCACGGCATCCTCCGCACCGGCATGGGCGGCTGGAACTTCGCCCCCTGGCGCGGCGTCTTCTATCCGGAGGGCCTGACCCAGAAGCGCGAACTCGAGTACGCCAGCCAGCACGTGACCAGCATCGAAATCAACGGCACGTATTACCGCGCGCCCTCGCCGGAGGTGTACCGCCAATGGGCGGCGACCGTGCCGGATGGCTTCCTGTTCTCGGTGAAAGCACCGCGTTACATCGTGCAGACAAAAGCCCTGGCGACGACCGGCGAGCGGGTAGGGCGTTTCCTCGAGGGCGCCGTGGAGCTCGGTGACCGGCTGGGCCCCGTGCTCTGGCAATTCCTGCCCACACGGTCATTCGACCCCGACGACATCGCCGGCTTCCTCGACCTGCTCCCTACGAACGTGGGTGGCGTGGCCCTGCGCCACGCGGTGGAAGTGCGCCACGAGAGCTTCCTTGATCCACGCTGGGTCGAACTGGCGCGCGAGCGTGGCGTCGCCACGGTCTATACCGATTCACCGGACTACCCCAACCTGGCCGACCTCACCGGCCCCTTCGTGTACGCGCGGCTGATGCGTAGCGAGGCCGACCGTCCTACCGGCTATACCGCCAGGGCACTCGGCGAATGGGCAAAGCGCGCGACGGCGTGGACGGATGGTGGCGATCCCACGGACCTGCCCCACGTGGCCGCGCCGCAGGCGAAGAAAACCCCAAAAGACGCGTTCGTCTACTTCATCTCAGCCGCAAAGGAACGCAACCCCGCGGCGGCGATGGCGCTCGCGACGGCCGCCGGCATCGCATAATCCACCCTACGATCTACCCCACGGAATCCCCATGGACCGACTTATCCAGAACAGCCTCATCGATCTCTTCGCCGCAAACGACGTCGGCCTCGTGCCCGATGAAGACTGGCTGCTCACCCAGGACGATGATGGCTCCGACGATGGCGATTACCCCGCCATTCGCGGCATCTGGCACGAAGGCAAGGATGGCGGCATGGGCCGCCTCGACCTGGATATCGTGCTCGACGAAGAGCGCACCATCGAAGAGAGCTTCGGCGGCATCGGCGGCGGCAAGGCCGGCGTGCGCGATGCGCTCGATAGCTTCGCGCGCAACGATTTCCACGTGGTGCTGGCGGCCTGCTGGCACGTGGTGAACCCGAAGAAGCTGGCCGTGCGCGAACTGACCGTCGGCACGCACCGCTTCACCGTTTACATCGGCGATTTCACCCTGCGTGGTGAAGACGACGCGCCGATGGAGATCCCGGAAGACGGCCTCTCCGCGCTGGAAGCCGCCATCTCGACGGCGCCGCTCACGGAGGATATCCACTGGATCCGCGTGTTTTACGGCAACGTGGGCGATGGCAAGACCCAGGTGGAAGTGTTGCTCGATAACGAGCCCTGGGCCGCCGGCCACAAGGCGATCGCCTCGGTCGACTGGCCGCAGCACGAGCGCTATTACAGCCTGCGTAACTTCATTGCGCTCGTGCCGGCGGATTGATGACGCCGATCAGGCAATGGCGCCGCCGCCATCGACCAGGATGGTCGAGCCCGTCGTAAACGGCGTGGCCGCCGCGTAGAGCACCGCATTGGCGATGTCTTCGGCTTCGCCAATGCGCTTCGCGGGCACTTTCTCGGCGACCGCCTTGAACAGTGCCTCGCGCTTCTCACCCTCCATGCCATCCCACAACGGGGTACGGATCATGCCCGGGGATACGGCGTTCACACGCACCGGCGAAAACTCCAGCGCCAGCCCGCGGACGAGGCTTTCCAGTGCAGCGTTGATCGCACCCTGCAGGACGGACGTGCCGCTGGGGCGCACCGAAAGGAACCCGCTGATGAGCGTGAGTGAGCCACCGTCGGCGATATTGGCCGCGCGAGCGACGCGGTAAGCACCCCAGAACTTGCTCTCCATGGCCTTGCGGGCGTCGTCGAGCGCGAGCTGGCGCACAGGGCCCGAGGGCGTCTGCGCGGCCGACACCACCACATGGTTCCAGCGGCGCGTCCCCAGCAGGGCTTCCACCGCGTCGTTATCGGCAGTATCCAGTTCGGCCCACTCGGTGCCGTGGCCGATCTGCGCGGCGGCGGCCGCCAGCTTGTCGGCCGAACGGGAGGCGATGGTGACGCGGGCGCCGGCATGGGCGAACGCCGTGGCGGTGGCCAGGCCGATGCCCGAGCTACCGCCAACGACAAGTACGGTCTGGTCAGTGAAGGAGAACATGGGGGAAACCTCGACAAGCATGGGAAGGACGGGATTCACTATGATCCTTGCCCAGCCGCTGACAAAGATGCCCCTGGCGGAATCACTCTTTCCGGAAAGCGAAGAATGATCGACAACCTGCTTGAGCTCACCGTCTTCGCCCGGATCGTCGCCGCCGGCAGCCTCAGCGCCGCCGCGCGCGACCTGGACCTTTCACTGGCGGTGGTCAGCAAGCGCCTCACCGCGCTGGAGACCCGGCTGGGCGTGCGGTTGCTCCAGCGCACCACGCGCCGGCAATCGCTAACCGATGAAGGCCACGCCTTCCATGAGCGCTGTGTCCGCATCCTGGCTGAAGTGCAGGAAGCCGAGGCGGCGGTATCCCGGACGCGCGATGTGGTGATGGGCTTGCTGCGGGTCACCGCGCCGCGAGGCTTCGGCCGATCGCACATCGCGCCCTTGCTCGTTGCGTTCCGCGACCGCCACCCGGAGCTCACCGTGCAATTGCACCTGACCGATGCGGTGGTGAATATCGTCGACGAAGGCTACGACCTGGCCATCCGCTTTGGCACGCTTGCCGATTCATCGCTGATCGCGCGGCGCATCGCGCCGAGTTTTCGCGTGCTGTGCGCCGCGCCGTCGTACCTCGCACGGCGTGGCCAGCCCGTGCAGCCCTCGGACCTGGCGAAACACGATTGCGTGGTCTTCGGCGAACACCCCTCGCGTGACTGGCATTTCCAGCGCGAGGGTGATGGCGTGTCGGTCCGCGTCGATCCGGCTTACATCACCAACGATGGTGAGACCGCGCAAAGCCTCGCGCTTGCGGGTGCCGGCATCGTGCAGAAATCCATCTGGGACGTGGGTGATGATCTCGGCACCGGGCGGCTGGTGCGCGTGTTGCCAGGCTTCACGATTCCCGCGGCACCACTGCATGCGGTCTATGCGAACGCGCAGCACCTCGCACCGAAGGTCCGGCACTTCGTGGACTTCTGCGTAGAAGAACTAGGCAAGCAATGGCGCTGGTAGCCTCAACTAATCCGCATCGCGGAAATCGGGCCACTCTTCGGGACGCATGATTTCGAAGAGGCCTTCACGCTTCGTGCGGCGCCCCAGCCGCAGCACTTCCGCATCGCGTGAGAACACGATGGAGGCGCGCGACGACGCAGCGAGTTCGAGGAACTTCTGGTCGTCGGGATCCTTGCAGCGCGGCGGCTTTTTCTCGCAATCGCCCTTGGGCAAATGGCGAACCAGTGCATCGAAGCGCGACACGGCGGCAGCACGCCGCGTGTCATCGAGCTTCAAAGCAGGGTAGTCCAGCACCGCCAACCACTCCTCGCGGCAATCGTCGCGGGTGACGGCTTCCACTTCGCCGCCCTCGATCGCCGCGACAAGCGCAGCGGCACGAGGATCGGCGAAGACGAACGCATCGAGGCACACATTGGTGTCGAGGACGACCCGCAACGTCACGCAGCGGCACTCGCGGCAAGCTTCGCGTGCTGCTCGGCCACCAGCGTGTACGAGTGCTTGCGTGCCTCGTGATCGAACACCTGCGCGGTGATGATCAATTCATCGGCCTGCGTGCGCTCGATGAAGGCCGCAAGGCCATCGCGCACGGTATCGGGCGAGCCGACGACGGCGCAGGAAAGGGCGTGATCCACCTGGGCCTTTTCCATGGGCGTCCAGATGCCTTCCATGCTGTTCACCGGCGGCGGCAGCTGGCCCGGCGCGCCGCGGCGCAGGTTCCAGAAGGCCTGCTGCTGCGACGTAAACAGGCGATTCGCTTCCTGGTCGGTATCGGCCGCGACGACGTTGATGCCGAGCATCGCGTACGGCTTGGACAGTACTGCGGAAGGACGGAACATCGTGCGGTACACATCGAGCGCCTGCATCATCAGGTCGGGAGCGAAGTGCGAAGCGAACGCGAACGGCAGGCCCAGTTCGGCGGAAAGGCGTGCACTGAACAGGCTCGAGCCCAGCAGCCACAGCGGCACGTTGGTATCCATGCCGGGGACGGCGCGCACCGTCTGGCCCGGCTGCAGCGGCCCGAGGTAGTGCTGGAGCTCCACCACGTCATCCGGGAAGCGGTCATCGCTTGGGCCGAGCGAACGGCGCAGCGCGCGGGCGGTGGCGTAGTCG
Source organism: Luteibacter aegosomaticola (assembly GCF_023078475.1). Taxonomy (NCBI): domain Bacteria; kingdom Pseudomonadati; phylum Pseudomonadota; class Gammaproteobacteria; order Lysobacterales; family Rhodanobacteraceae; genus Luteibacter; species Luteibacter aegosomaticola. The sequence continues at coordinate 4,940,410 of NZ_CP095741.1, forward strand.
GTGCCCGGCGCACGGCCCAGGCCCAAATCGATGCGGTCGGGATACAGCGACGCCAGGGTGCCGAACTGCTCGGCCACTACCAGCGGCGCGTGGTTGGGCAGCATGATGCCGCCCGAGCCCACGCGGATCGTCTTCGTCGCCTCGGCGATATAGCCAATGACCACCGCCGTCGCGGCGCTGGCGATACCCGTCATGTTGTGGTGCTCGGCCAGCCAGTAGCGGTGGAAGCCCAGCTGCTCGGCATGGACGGCGAGGTCACGCGAGTGGCGCAGCGCCTCGCCTGGCGTGGCGCCGCGCGGTACCGGGGCAAGGTCGAGGACGGAAAACGGAATCATGAGGCAAATCCTTGGGGTGCGACGGGCACCGATTCCTTTCATATGGGCGGCCTTCGGCCAAAGGCAACCTCAGGCGGCGCCCGATAGACGCCCCGCGACCATGCGTGGTTACCTGCGCGAACCCCATGGATGGAGCCACCCGATGATGCCGCTTCTTCGTTTTATCCCCGTGCTCGCCTTTGCGCTGGCTGCGGCCAACGCACGCGCCGAGGCTGTGCAGACGGATCGCTTCTTCGCCATCCAGTCGGTGGAGGCGCCCGCCCAGCCCGAGGTGATCGTGCGGATCAGCGAGAACGCGCGCGCCAAGGCCTTCGTGAAAGCGTTGCACACGGGCAAGCCGCTACGGCTGACCAGCCGCCTCGTGCAGCGGCCCTCGCCCTGGAGCCCGCACTGGCCGTTCTACACGGAGCGCCACCGCCTCCTTCCGATCGACACGCTGGTGGCGCGCTGTTCGTCGCACACGCCCAATGAGCTGGCTTCTCGTATCGCCGCCGGCGCACGCGTACACGGCAGCGCGTGGTGCCCGGCCGTTCGAGTCGTTCGCGAGATCAGACGCTAGGAGAATCGTGACCACGTTTCGATCCATCCGGGAAACAATCCGTTCGGCCCACCGATGCTCCACGCGCCAGTCTGGAGGCGGAAAATAGCGCCATCCACTCAACCAGTCCGGTTAACCCCGGGGGAGCACGACATGATCGACATCCGCCGCTTTTCCACCCTTGGTGGCGCCAACCACGGCTGGCTCGATGCGAAGCATCATTTCTCGTTCGCCTCGTACCACGACCCGAAGCGGATGGGCTGGGGCGCGCTGCGGGTCTGGAACGACGACACCATCGCCGCTGGCACCGGCTTCCCGGCGCACCCGCATTCGGACATGGAAATCATCACGTATGTCCGCGAAGGCGCGATCACCCACGAAGACAGCCTGGGCAATAAGGGCCGCACCGAGGCCGGCGACGTGCAGGTGATGAGCGCCGGTACCGGTATCCGCCACGCCGAGTACAACGCCGAACCGGGCACCACCCGGATCTTCCAGATCTGGATCATCCCGGATGGCGAGCGCAAGGCACCGTCGTGGGGCACCCGCCCGTTCCCGAAGGGCGAGCGCTCGGGTCAGTTCGTCACCCTGGCCAGCGGTATGCCCGGTGATGGCGAGGCCCTGCCGATCCGCACCGATGCCCGCGTGCTCGGCGCCAGCCTGAAGGCCGGCGAGACCACCGAGTACACGCTCGGCGAAGGCCGCTATGCCTACATGGTGCCGGCCGTCGGCACCGTGGAGATCAACGGCGAGACCCTTAACAAGGGCGACGGCGCCGCCGTCCGCGATGAGCGCGTGCTGCGCATCACCGCGAAGGAAGACGCCGAGCTGGTCCTGGTCGACACTGCCGCGTAACCGGCGAAAGGGCCCCTCACGGGGCCCTTTTTTTATTTGCGCTTCATCAGGCCGTTGGTGAAGAGGTACGCCGCGGTCTGGTAGTAGGTGATCGCGTCTTTCGCGTTCTTGTCGTCGTAGGTCGTCACCGGCTTGGCATCGCCCGTGATTTCCTCAGGCAGCATTTCCTTCACCGGCTGGCGCGGGACCAGCGAGGCCATCATGCCGCCGTGCAGGTAGCCCAGTTCCTGGTACGTGCTGAGGAACGCGCGTTCACGGCCCGGCTCCAGCTTGAACAGATCGTAGCCGTAGAAACGCGAGGTGTAGCTGAAGTTGAGCATGCCCAGCAGCGTCGGCGGGATATCGATCTGGCTCATGAGGCGATCGACGCGGCCCGGCGCCACGTGCTTGGGCGAGTAGATGTACAGCGGGATGTGGTAACGGTCCACGGGCAGGCTCGTCTTGCCCGCGCTGGTGGCGCAATGGTCGGCGGTGATCACGAAAATCGTGTCGTCGAACCAAGGCTTGGTGGACGCGCGCTTCAGGAAATCGGCGATCGCCCAATCGGTGTACTGCACGGCCGCGCGGCGCGAACCCTGCGGCAGCGGCACGCGGCCCGCCGGGAAGGTGAACGGCCGGTGGTTCGAGGTGGTCATCACATGGCCGAAGTACGGCTTGCCCTTCGCATAGGCGTCATCCATGCGCTTCATGACCAGGGTGAACAGATCCTCATCCGCCACGCCCCACACGTTCTCCGCGTGGATGTCCTTGTCGGAGATGACGTTGCGGTCGACCGCTTCATAACCATTGCTGGCGAAGAAGTGGTTCATGTTGTCGAAGTAGCCGTAACCGCCGTACACGAACTCGGACTTGTAGCCCTTCTCGTTGAACACATCGGCGAGCGACCACAGGCCTTCGTTGCCCGGGCGCTTCACGATGGATTCGCCTGGCGTGGGCGGCACCGAGAGCGACAACGCCTCGAGGCCACGCACCGTGCGCGTACCGTTCGCGTAGAGCTCGGTGAAGAACAGGCTCTTCGACGCCAGCGCATCCAGGTTCGGCATCAGGTGTTTGTGCTTGCTGACCGACAGCCCTTCGACGTAATCGCCCGAGAGGCTCTCGACGCTGATCAGCACGACGTTGAGCTTCTTTTCCGGGCCCGTGTTCTCGATGCGCCGGGTAATGTCCATCGGATCGTTGCTGGTGAACGTCGCGTCCGGCGTCTTCAGCAGGGTGCGGAGTTCACCAAAGGCCTGATCCTTCGGCAGCGAGGGGTAATACTTCGCGTAATCGAGTTCGTTTTCGCGGAACGCGGCGAAGAACTGGTAGGTACCGTCGCCAGCCAGTTCGTTCATGTACTGGTTGCGCTGGCCATCCTTCATGGCCGCGTCCACGCCGAAGCTGACCGCCACCGTGGCGACCAGCCAGCCGAGCACCACCAGCGTGCGACCGCCGAAACGCGAACCGTCGTCGCCCAGCGCCAGCTTGGGCCGGCTAAGCCAGACGATGCCCACGGCGAGCAGTGCGATCATCGTGATCCACGTGCCGATCGGGTACGACTCACGGATATTGCCGACGACTTCATGGGTGTAGACGAGGTAGTCCACCGCGATGAAGTTGAAGCGGGCACTGAATTCGCCCCAGAAGACCAGCTCGGCCACGGCGACGAAGAGGGTGGCGAAGGCAAGCACCCAGGCGAAGCCCAGGAAGATCTTGCGACCCCACGGCGACATGGCTGCCCGGCGTGGCAGGAGCCACAACACCAGCAGCATGGGCCAGCCCATGTAGATGAAGGTGACCAGGTCGTAGCCCAGACCCACGCCGAAGATGTACAGCCACGCCCCGATCGAGTGCGGGACATCCTTGCCGGTCTTGATCAGGAGGATGAGCCGGACCACGAAGGCCACGAGGAGGAACAACACGCCATACCAGGCCAGGGGCCGGAAGCGCTGGCGCAGCGCCGGGGAAACAAGGTGCATGGGGCCTCGCGTTGGAACGGGCCGGCGGTAGGGCCAGCATGTCGCAAAAGCGTAAGAAAGGGCGCTTACGGTTGCCTTTCCCGAACCTTAGCGCCAGCTTTCAACGAGCCCATGCACAAAGGCGGCAGGAACCTGCTCCCTGCCGTCGCGGCGCGCTCTGTGGCACCCTACACGACCTTACGAGCCAAACTGGAGCCGCGGCACCGTGGAGCACGCATCAGGCACGGAGCTGTCGCCTAACCCACCTCCCCCGGTAAAGCGCGCGCTATACGCCACCTTGCTGCGCAGGGCGGGTGGCCCGCTGCTATCCGTTGCCTTGCTGTGCCTGGCCCTTTGGGCCCTCCATCTCATGGCCAGCGAGGTCACGTACCGCCAAATCGGCAACTACGTGCACAACCTGCCCAATGCCGATATCGGCCTGGCGGTGTTGCTGACGGCGGCCGGCTTCGCGGTCATGACCCTGTACGACTGGTTCGGCCTGGCGAGCGTCGGCAAGCGCCTGCCGCCCAAGCGGGTCGGCCTGATCTCGTTCATCAGCTACGCCTTCTCCAATGCCCTGGGCATGTCCCTGCTGGTGTCGGGCTCCATTCGCTACCGCTTCTATATCCAGGCCGGCCTGACCACGGGTGAGATCGCCCGCGTGGTGCTCTACACCACGCTCAGCTTCTGGCTGGGCCTGGCCGCGCTGACCGGCGCGACCCTGCTGTTCGTGCCGATCCCGCCCGAAGTCCCGCTATCCAACCTGCGGATCCCGCTCGCCATCGTGCTGGCGGCGGTGCCGCTCGCCTGGTTTGCCGTGGCCGTGTTCGTGCGCCGGCCCATCCGCGTGTGGCGCTGGGCCATCAACTCGCCCACCCCGATGGTCGCGGCGCGGCAGATCCTGGTCGGTGCGTTCGATTGGGGCCTCGCTGCCGGCGTGCTGTACGTGCTGATGCCCGAGGCCATTGTCGGCGGCTTCGGCCACTTCCTGGCCATCTTCGTGCTGGCCCAGATGGCCGGCCTGATCAGCCATGTGCCGGGCGGGTTGGGTGTGTTCGAAGCCGTGATGCTTGCGGGCTTCGGCGCCACCGGCAACCACGGCCTCGAGGCGCCGATCCTCGGTTCGCTGGCGGCCTACCGCGCGGTCTATTACCTGCTGCCGCTGTGCGTCGCCACGCTGATGGTGATCATCCGCGAGCTGCGCGCCCTGCGCCATGCCGCGCTCATCACGCCCTGGTTCGCCGGGCTGCTGCCGCCGTTCTTCGCCGGGCTCACCCTCGTCTGCGGCGCCGTGCTGTTGTTCTCCGGCGCCACGCTGGCCATCCCGGGCCGCATGGAGATCCTGCGCGGCTTCGTGCCGCTGCCCCTGGTCGAGGTCTCGCACTTCCTCTCCAGCGTGGTCGGCATGCTGCTGCTCATCCTGGCGCGCGGCCTGCAGCGCCGCCTCGATGCGGCGTACTGGCTGACCCTGGTGTTCCTCGTACTCGGCGCCGTGCTTTCGATGCTCAAGGGCATCGATTACGAAGAAGCCACCCTGCTGACCCTGCTGGCCCTGGCCCTCGCGCCTGCCCACCGGCACTTCTACCGTCGCGCTTCGCTGTTCCGCGCCACGTTCTCGCCGGGCTGGGTGATCGCGATCGCGGCGGTATTCGCCTGCGCCACGTGGCTGGTGTTCTTCAGCTTCAAGCACGTCGAATACAGCAACAACCTGTGGTGGGAATTCAGCTTCCGCCACGGTGGCGCCCCGCGCGCCCTGCGCGCCCTGGTGGGTGCCGCTGCTGTCGTCATGCTGTTCGCGCTGGCCAACCTCATCCGCCCGGCACGGCCACGGCGCAATCGCCCGAACGATGCGGAACTCGCCCGCGCCATGCCGCTGCTCAAGCAGTTCAGCTCGGCCCAGGCCCACCTCGCTCTCGTCGCCGACAAGACCCTGATGTTCGCGCCGGAAGACCGCGCCTTCATCATGTACGACATCGAAGGCCGCAGCTGGGTCGCCATGGGCGATCCGGTCGGCGAAGACGAAGACGCACGCCGCGAACTGGTCTGGAGCTTCCGCGAGGAATGCGAACGCGCCGGTGGCTGGCCGCTGTTCTACCAGGTGCGCCCCGAAGATCTCGACCTCTACCTCGAAGTCGGCATGAACCTGTTGAAGATCGGCGAGGAAGCCCGGGTGCGCCTGGAGACCTTCAACCTCGACGGCAAATCCAAGAAGACGCTGCGCGGCACGGTGAACAAACTGCAACGCGATGGCCTGCGCCTTGAGATCATTCCCATCGAAGACGTGCCGGCTATCCTGCCAAGGCTTAAACTTATCTCCGATGCATGGATGCGTGACAAGAAGGTCCGCGAGAAGCGTTTCTCGCTCGGCCTGTGGGATGAGCGGTATCTCTCACGCACGCCCATGGCGGTGATCTGGCAGGGTGAAGAACTCGTCGCGTTCGCCAACATGTTCCTTACCGAGTCGAAGGAGGAGGCCTCCGTCGATCTCATGCGCCACCTGCCCGAAGGCCCTGCCGGCATCATGGATTTCCTGTTCATCGAGCTGATGTCGTGGGCGAAAGCCAACGGCTATCGCTGGTTCAACCTGGGCATGGCCCCTCTCTCGGGCCTGCAGAACCGCCGCACCGCGCCGTTGTGGAGCCGCTTTGGCGCCATGGTCTTTGGCCGCGGCGAGCGCTTCTACAACTTCCGTGGCCTGCACCGCTACAAGGATAAGTTCGATCCCGAATGGGAGCCGCGCTACATCGCCGTGCCGGGCGGCATCGCCCTGCCGCTGGCGCTGGCGAACGTGGCGAGCCTCATCTCGGGCGGCCTGGGCGGGGTCGTGCGCCGGTGAGGAAGATCCTTCGTTACATAGGCATCATCCTGGCCGTGACGATCGCACTGGCCGTACTGGCCTGGCACCCGTGGAGCCACGCGTCCCTGGAAAGCGCCACGGTGGAGTTACCGGCCCTGAAGGCGCCGCCCTCGGGTGAGGAAGACCTGATGGTGGTCATCTATTCCGGCGACGGCGGTTGGTGGGATCTGGACCAGCGCCTGGGCGCCGTGTTCACCCAGCGTGGCGTGCCGGTCGTGGGGCTGAGCACCTTCAAGTATTTCTGGCATTACCGTTCGCCCGACGAATCCGCCCACGATCTCGACCGCCTGCTCGATAAGTACACGAAGCAGTGGGGCAAGACGCGGATCCTGCTGGTCGGCTATTCGTTTGGCGCCGACGTGCTGCCCACGATCGTCGGCAAGCTTCGTACGGATAACCGCAGCCGACTGAGCCAGCTGGTACTCCTCTCGGCCAGCCGCGATGTGAACTTCGAGATCGAACTCGAGGGCTACATGCACCAGGGCTGGTGGACCACCGCCACGCACAGCCTGCTGCAGTGGCTGAATCCAGTGGTGCATTCCGACGCCATGCCGCCCATCGCGGCGCTGGGTGGCAAGCCACCGATGGCCTGCTATTACGGCGCGGAAGATGCCGATGACAGCGGCTGCACGGATCCGAAGCTGCCGGCGTTCGTCACGGTGTACAAAAAGCCCGGTTCTCATCACTTTGATGAAAACTACGAACAGCTGGCCACCGAGCTGATTTCGCGCATGCCGCCGCGACCCTTGGCAGCCAAGGCCTCCACACCGCCTTAACGCGGCATGGCCGAATCCGCGGGTGAGTTTCTGTCACTGAAAATTCACCTGCGTGCCACCGTAATTTTCGTCTTCCGCGCTCAACCTGTTTATCCGGGCGGGATAAGCAGGAGACGAGCCATGCAGCGAGAATCCGGAAAACGTGACTACGGAACGTCTGATTGCGCAGCGCTTCGCTCGCTCGCGAGCCGTGGTGCGCCGGTTCCGCCGCAGGCCCGGCCAGCCCCTCGCCCGACCAGCCACGGCGCCAACAACCCGCAGCCGCCGCGTCCGCGGCGCGATCAGCGGGCGCCAGCCTGAACAAAAGGCATGCGCAAGAGGGCCCGACGGCACATTGGGCCTATTTTTAAGAATCCTCCTATATCCCTGGCGGATCACCGTACGTAAGACTTACACCGTCGCCGATGACCGATCCGACGGCAGGATGCCGTCCGTCCCTAGCGCCAGGATCGATCCCCCCCTTCATCGGCGATAGCGTCGCGCCGGCCACGCCGGGCCGCGCATAGGTGGCTCAGCTACCAGACCCAGGGACGGTCACCATGGCCCTCCGCGTGAGCGCGAGGGCCATGTCTTACAACCCGGATCGGAACTGGCTGACTTGACTCTGTTTTCGGAGCCGTTAGCATTTCGAACCATGAGGCTCCCTAGCCGATGGGAGGAGCCGCCCGCCCGTTTCGTTGGGTCCAGCAAGCGCTGGGTAAGAGGAATCGGACCCGCTCTATGTGGACGCAAAAAGGCCCCCTACGGGGCCTTTTTGTTGCCTTTCGGTTTTTTCGCGACGATGCCAGCCTTCTCCGCGCAGAGCGTCGCAAAAGGCTTGGCATGCCGACGACTAGCTGCTCCTGGTTGATCTTTTACGTAGGCGCTCTGCACGTACATCACCAGACGCGCTTCTGTTCCAGGACGGTAGAGGTCGAAATAGACCTGATACGACTCCACGACTCCATCGCGACCGAGTTGCTCACAGACCATGTAGTTGTGGGCGCTGGCGACGTAGCACTTCGTATGGCCGCGGGGCAGGCCCTTAATCAGCGCCGGCAGGCGAAGCGACTGGATGTATCGGGCATCGTTGAAGATGCGCATTCTGCCGCCGGAGTCGATCCATACCGATGCGCGATCTGTTGACGCGACCGAATCATGGAGGGACGCTCCTTCAGTGACCACATGGCAATCAAAGACGACGCGCACGGGAACACACAGCGCTGGGAGTTCCTTACGAGCGGGACGTGACACGACCATATCGAAATCGTGCAGATGATCGAACGCATACCGGACGTCATTGATGATACGAGGTGCCCACGTCTCCGAACGTGCCGCATGCCGCCACCGAAATTTCGGAACACTCATCCATGACCTGCCGATAGACTTCACCCGGCAAATGCGGGCGGGTCTTCACGATAGGTATCGCCTTGCGTGTCGTCTGTAAGGCCATTCCGACACACAGGATCAGGTTATGGGCTGTCTTCCACTTCCGATTTTTCTGCTGCTTGGCTGCGGCGTGGGCTGGCTGGTGGGTGAGAAATCGGGTGCCGTCTATGGCTCGGTTATCGGCCTCGCCATTGGGCTCGTTCTTACATTCCTGCTGTTTCGCGCCATGCGACGCGGCAACCGGTAACGGCTACGGCGCTTTGCCAAAGAAGACGGAGAAGCCCAGGCCTGCGATGACAGAGGGGCCATGTCCACCGATGCGGTGGAGGGCGTACGCATCCAGCTGCGCGTGATCGCCGATGTCGTACGCGACGCCACCGCCTGCTTGCAGCTCGTTGCCGTCTTCCGCGTCGTGGATCGCGTCGGCTTCCACATAGGCCATCCAGTTTTCGCCGAACTTGCGGCCAAACGTCGGGGCGAGGGTCCAGGTGTTGTGGCCCTTCAGGCGATCGACATTGGCGAAGAGGGTGGCCTGGCGTTTGTCGTCGGGTTCCCACTGCATCGTGGTGCCGAGGCTGTACTGCTTTGCGCCGTTGCCGAAATCCTCATCGCCGTTCGCGAACGTGACTTCACCGAGCGCGGCCCAGCTGAAGGCGCCGTCGGAGTCTGTACCGGCGGGGGCGTATTTCATGGCGACGCTGGTATCTCCGTGGCCGACTGCGTGGCGGCGCGAGCCCTGGCCGCGTTCTTCGAGGCGGTTCCATACCGAGCCACCCAGCTGGAATTCCACGGGGCCGCCGGTGCCAATGCGGATGAGGCTGTCGGCGGTGTAGGTGCGGTCGAGGTAGCCGTCCGAACGTTCGCGCTCGTAAGTCGGGAAGCCTTGCTCAAGCGCAACGGTGCCCGCAGGAAGGACGCTCGTGGCGAAGCCGGCGCCGGGACGGTCGAAGTCGGGCGGATCGGCCAGCGCGATCGTGGGAGTGAGGAGCAGGGCGGCAGCGAGGGCGGGGCGCAGGTTCATGCGCGGCATTGTCGCGAACTTACGCGTCGCGGCAATGCGAAGAGCCCCGGTGATCCAGGATCACCGGGGCGTTGCGCTTACGGGGCTTTGACCACCGGGAAGCTTTCCGGGAGATCGAGCTTCGCGTCGGCGGCGAAGTCCTCGGCGGTGCGGCCGAGCTTCACCTGGTACGTACCGGCGGTGATGTGCCAGCGCTTGCCGGCGTCATCCCAGCGAGCGAGTGCCAGCGGCTCCAGCGGGATATCGACGCGCTGGCTCGCGCCCGGCTTCAGGTTCACCTTGGCCCAGCCGGCGAGACGGCGCGTGCCACCCTGCGGGCCGGTGACGTAGACCTGCGGCACGTCGGCGCCAGCAACCTTGCCGGTGTTCTTCACCGTGACATGGGCGACCGGGCGGCCGTCCTTACCCTTGCCGACTTCGAAGCCGCTGTAGTCGAACGAGGTGTAGGTGAGGCCATAGCCGAAGGCGAACAGCGGCTTGCGCTGGGTCTTTTCGAACCAGCGGTAGCCGACATCGACGCCTTCGATGTTGTAGTCGATGGTGTCGGCCGGCTTTTCCTTGCTGTTGAGGCCCGCGCCCTGGATGGTCGCGCGCGGCAACTGCGATTCATCGGTCGGCCAGGACAGCGGCAGGCGGCCGCTCGGTGCCACGTCACCGTAAAGCAGGCGGGTGATCGCATCGCCACCGCCCGAACCCGGATACCACGCCTGCAGCACGGCGCCGACCTGGTTGAGCCAGGGCATCTTCACCGCGCCATTGGTTTCCAGCACCACGACGGTGTGCGGGTTGGCCTTGGCCACCGCGGCGACCAGCGCATCCTGGTTATCCGGCAGCGAGAGATCCGGCGCGTCGAACGATTCGGCCGCCCACTTGGTGACGAACACCACAGCAACATCGGCGCCCGCTGCCGCCTTGGCCGCAGCGGCCACATCGGTACCCGCATCGAAGGTGACCTTGCTGGTGCGCTTGCCGATGAAGGTGAGCGGCGCCGACGGGTGGTAATTGAACGGGCCCGGCCAGCCGGTCGGCTCCGCGCCTTCCAGCGCATTGCCGTTGATGTCCGTGACCGACGACGAACCGCCACCCGCCATCACGCCCTTGTCCGCATGGCCACCGATGACGGCAACGGACTTGCCCTTGGCGAGCGGCAGCAGTGCGTTTTCGTTGCGCAGGAGCACAGCACCCGCTTCGAGCGCGCTACGCGCGACCATGCGGTCGGCCTCGTACGGCACCGTGCCGGCCTTCACCGGCACCGGGTTATCGATCACACCGTGCACGAAGAAGCTGCGCAGGATGCGCTTCGCCATATCGTCGAGGCGTGCCTTGCTCACTTCGCCCTTGGCCACGGCCTCGCGCAGCGGTTTGTCGAAGAACACCTCGGCATCGAACACTTCGCCCGCCGACTCCTGGTCCAAGCCCGCATTGGCCGCCTTGGCGCCGCTGTGCGCGCCGCCCCAGTCGGACATGACCCAGCCCTTGAAGCCCCACTCCTTCTTCAGCACCTCATTGAGCAGCCAGTCGTGCTCGCCCGAGTAGGTGCCATTCACCCGGTTGTAGGCCGACATGACCGAGCCCGGATCACCGTGGGCGATGCCGATCTCGAAGGCGAGCAGATCGGATTCGCGCAGCGTCACCGGATCGATCTGCGAGCTGATGGTGTTGCGGCCGGATTCGATGTCGTTGGCGGCGAAGTGCTTGATGGTGGCGACCACCTGGCGTTCCTGCACACCCTTCACCGTGGCGCCCACGATGTAACCCGCCAGCACCGGGTCTTCACCAGCGTATTCGAAGTTGCGGCCGTTGCGCGGATCGCGCAGCAGGTTCACGCCGCCCGAGAGCAGCACGTTGTAACCCTTGGCGCGCGCTTCGCCACCGATCATGCGGCCGCCCGCGTGGGCCACCGCCGGGTCGAAGCTGGCCGCCGCGGCCAGGCTCGCCGGCAGCGAGATGGCGCCCTTGTTGTCCACGCCCGGCTTGGTGACGCCGAGACCGGCATCGGTCTCCTGGACGGCCGGCAGGCCCAGGCGCGGCATGGCCGGGATGAAGCCGGCGTTGCCCAGCGCGCCCTCGGGCTGCGGGTGCTTGTCGCTCTTCATGCCGAAGTCGGTGCGGATCAGGCGAAATTTCTCATCGTCCGTCATCGCCGCCACGAGCAGCTCGGCGCGCTTGTCCGGCGAGAGCGAGCGATCCATCCACGGGTGGGCGGCCGGCGTGGCCGCTGCAGCCGTACCGGCAAGGCCGGCGAGACCTGCGGCGGTGGCAAGGGCGAGGGCGGTGCGACGCAAGGCCATGATCAGCTTCCTGTAGATGTGAAAAACGGCCCAAGATGGTCCAGTAACGTTTTCATCGCAACCCGCGAGACGCTTCCGGTGTACCGTCAGTGCTTGTCGGTGGAGGCCTTAGCCCCCATCTATGTCATTGAATGAATTCACAAACGTCAATGCCACTGAGCGCCTTTCATCCCGCCGTTTCCGCGTGGTTCGAAGCCACCTTCCCCGCGCCCACCGAGGCGCAGGTAGCCGCGTGGCCAGCGATCCGTTCGGGTATGCATACGCTGGTCGCCGCGCCGACCGGCTCGGGCAAGACACTCACCGCGTTCCTCTCGGCGATCGATGCGCTGGTGCGCGAGGGCGTGGAAGAGGGCGGGCTGCGCGATCGCACGACCATCCTCTACGTCTCGCCGTTGAAGGCGCTGTCGAACGATATCCGGATCAACCTCGAAGCGCCGCTCGCCGGCATCCGCGAGGAGCTGCGCAAGCAGGGCCTTCCCGACGTCGAGATCCGCACCGCGGTACGCACCGGCGATACCCCGTCCGCCGATCGCGAGCGTATGCGCAAGCGGCCGCCGCACATCCTGGTCACCACGCCGGAATCCCTCTACGTGCTGCTCGGCTCGGAATCAGGCCGCGCCATGCTGCGCAACATCCGCGAAGTCATCGTCGATGAAATCCATGCCGTTGCCGCGAGCAAGCGCGGCAGCCACATGGCCGTGTCGCTCGAGCGGCTGGAAGCGCTGGCGCAACGGCGCCTGGTCCGCATCGGCCTCTCGGCCACGCAGAAGCCCATCGAAAAGGTCGCCGCCTTCCTTACCGGTGGCGATGACTGCACGATCGTGGATATCGGCCACGCCGGTCAGCGCGATCTCGCGCTCGAAGTACCGCCGGTACCGCTTGAAGCGGTGATGTCGAACGACATGTGGGAGCTGGTCTACAACCGGCTCGGTAACCTGATCGAACAACACCGCACCACGCTGGTGTTCGTCAACACGCGGCGAATGGCAGAACGTGTGTCGCGCCATCTTTCCGAGCGTCTCGGGGCAGAGGCCGTCACCGCGCACCACGGCAGCCTTTCGCGCGAGCAACGGCTGGATGCCGAGCAACGGCTGAAGGCGGGCTCGCTGCGTGCGCTGGTCGCCACGGCCTCGCTGGAACTGGGCATCGATATCGGTGATGTCGACCTGGTTTGCCAGATCGCTTCGCCACGCTCCATCGCTGCGTTCCTGCAACGCGCCGGCCGTGCTGGCCATGCCGTGGGCGGTACGCCAAAGGCCCGGCTGTTCCCGACCTCCCGCGACGATCTGGTCGAATGTACGGCGCTGCTCGATTGCGTGCGCCGAGGTGAGCTCGATGCGCTGATCATGCCGCACCAACCGCTCGACGTCCTGGCACAGCAGATCGTCGCCGAAGTGGCTTGCCAGGAGTGGGACGAGGATGCGCTGTACGACCTCATCCGCCGCGCCTATCCGTTTCGCGAGCTCAAGCGCCAGACCTTTGACGAGGTGGTACGCATGCTCGCCGACGGGTTCACCACCCGCGTCGGCCCGCGCGGCTCGTACATCCACCGCGATGCGGTGAACAAGCGCCTGCGCGAACGTCGCGGCGCGCGGCTCACCGCCGTCACCTCGGGCGGCACCATCCCGGAGACTGGCGACTACAACGTGTTGCTCGAGCCGCAGTCCACCATCGTGGGTACGGTGAACGAGGACTTCGCGATCGAAAGCCTCGCTGGTGATGTGTTCCAGTTGGGCAACCGCTCGTACCGCATCCTGCGTGTGGAGATGGGGCGCTTGCGCGTGGAAGACGCGCAAGGCGCGCCGCCGAACATCCCGTTCTGGCTGGGCGAGGCGCCGGGCCGTACGGACGAACTCTCGATCGGCGTGGCACGGCTGCGCACGGAGATCTCGGCGCAGTTCGATGAAGGCGGCCGCGACGGCGCCATGGCCTGGCTGGTCAACGAAGTCGGCATGGTGAAGGCCGCCGCCGAGCAAGTAGTTGATTACCTGTTCCGTGCCCGCGTGGCGCTGGGCGCCCTGCCGACGCGCGATACGCTGGTGATGGAGCGCTTCTTCGACGAATCCGGCGGCACCCAGCTGATCATCCACACGCCGTTCGGCAGCCGGATCAACAAGGCGTGGGGCCTCGCATTGCGCAAGCGGTTCTGCCGCAAGTTCAATTTCGAACTTCAGGCGGCGGCAACGGAGGACGCGATTATCCTCTCGCTCTCCACCAGTCACAGCTTCCCGCTGGAAGAGGTCTCCCGCTACCTGCACTCGGCAAGCGCCGAACACGTGTTGGTGCAGGCGTTGCTCGATGCACCGTTGTTCGGCGTGCGCTGGCGCTGGAACGCGACCACGGCGCTGGCCCTGCCGCGCTTCAGCGGCGGCAAGAAGGTAGCGCCGCAGTTGCAGCGCATGAAGAGCGAAGACCTGCTGGCCACCGTATTCCCGGACCAGGTCGCCTGCCTCGAGAACATCGTGGGCGAACGCGAGGTGCCCGACCACCCGCTGGTCAACCAGACCCTGGACGATTGCCTGCACGAGGCCATGGATACGGAGGGCTGGCTCGACGTACTGCGCGGGATGGAGAGCGGCAGCATCCGCGTCGTCGCGCGCGATCTGGCGACGCCGTCGCCGCTGGCGGCGGAGGTGCTTAGCGCCGCGCCGTATGCCTTCCTCGACGATGCTCCGCTGGAGGAGCGCCGCACGCAAGCTGTACAGTCGCGTCGTTGGAACGAGGCCGAGAGTGCCGATGACCTGGGAAGGCTCGATGCCGAAGCGATTGCTTCGGTACGCGAGGAAGCCTGGCCCGAGGCACGCAGCGCCGACGAGATGCATGAGGCGCTGATGCTGTTGGGTGCCGTGACCCACGACGAAGCCCGGGATAACGGCTGGGCAAAGCTCTTGCAGGCGCTCGCGAAGGACGCACGCGCGACGTTTCTTTCCACCGGTGAGGCTGGGCTTTGGGTCGCTGCCGAGCGTCTTACGGCGTGGCGGGCGATCCACCCGGATGCCAGCATGCAGCCCGCCATCGCCGCGCCCGCGGAATACGCCGCGCAGGCCTGGACACGGGAAGCCGCGCTGGTCGATATCGTGCGTGGCCGCCTGAGCGGGCTCGGCGTGGTCGAAGAACCCCATCTCGCGCCCTCGCTCGGCGTCGACGCATCAGATATCACCCTCGCGCTCGCCTCGCTGGAGAGCGAGGGCTATGTTATGCGCGGACCCTTCTCGCCGGGTGCCACGGCCACGGAATGGTGTGAGCGCCATCTGCTGGCGCGCATCCACCGCTACACGATTGGGCGGCTGCGCCGGGAGATCGAACCCGTGGCGCCGCGCGACTTCCTGCGCTTCCTGCTCGACTGGCTGCATGTGACACGTGCGTCGCAGGTCGCCGGGCCGGACGCACTGGCTGGCGTCATCGGCCAGCTCGAGGGCTTTGAAGCGGCGGCCGGCGCGTGGGAATCCGAACTGCTGCCGTCACGGGTGAGCGATTACAGCATCGGTTGGCTCGACGATCTCTGCCGCGCCGGCCGTACCGTGTGGAGCCGCCTGCGCCTGGGCACGGGTACGGGCGGCCCGGTGCGCGCCACGCCGATTGTGCTTCTGCCGCGCCGGCAGTTGCCGATCTGGTCGGCAGCCGCACCGCCGGCGTCCGATGAGCTGAAGCTGTCTTCGCGCGCGGAGGCGGTGGAAGAAGCGCTACGCGACGAGGGTGCGCTGTTCTTCGACGAGCTCGCCTCGATCACGCGGCTGTTGCGCACCGAGCTGGAAGACGCGCTGGGTGAGTTGGTGGCCGCCGGCCGCGTCACCGCCGACAGCTTCGCCGGCCTGCGCGCCTTGCTGCTGCCGTCGGCCAAGCGCAACAACGGCCGTGCGCGGCGTACGCGCCGGCACATGCTCAGCGGGATCGAAGACGCGGGCCGCTGGTCGCTTGCCCGCCGCTCGCGCGAAGAGCGTAACGATGCCGATGGACTCGAGCACATCGCGCGTACGCTGCTACGCCGCTACGGCGTGGTCAGTTGGCGCATCCTGGAACGCGAGGCGGCCTGGCTGCCTGCATGGCGCGACCTGCGCCGGGTGTATCACCGGCTGGAGGCGCGCGGTGAAATCCGCGGTGGGCGTTTCGTCGATGGGCTGGTCGGCGAGCAGTTCGCGCTGCCTGAAGCGCTGACGGCGCTGCGGCAGATCCGCCACCGCGAACACGATGGCGAGATCGTCTGCATCGCCGCGACCGATCCCCTGAACCTGATCGGTGGCATCGTCGCTGGTACGAAGGTGCCGGCGAACATCGGCAACCGCATCGCGATTCGCGATGGCCTGCCGCTGGCCGCGATGGTGGCGGGGAAGTTCGTCGTGATCGGCGAGTTGGCGGGTGATGACGAGCAGGTAACGCGATCAGCGCTGCAGCGCCGGGCCGACCTACGCGTCTCCGCGTAACCGATCACCAACGGACCTCCGCGTGTCCGCGCAACCGATCGCCAACGGATCCGCACGCATCTGCGCAACCGATCGCCGACGGACCTGCGCGTTTTCGCGCAACCGATCGTCGTAGGAGCCCACCCTGTGGGCGACGCCGTTCGCGATAACGCCACAGGACCTGCGGCGGTGGGGCGAAAGATGTCGCCCACAGGGTGGGCTCCTACGGTGAAGCGCGTTAACGCAACTGCACGTCGCCGATGGCCCAGATGGTCGCGGGCCCCGGCTTGCCGGTAATCACGATGCACAGGTCGTGCGTACCTTCACGCTTGGGCAGGATCCCATCGACCGTCGCCACGCCACCCTTGGCCTTCGCCAGCGGAATGGTGGTGAGCTTCGGACCATCGCAGGTGTCCTGGTGGATCTCGATCTCGCCATCCCGCGACTTGGCCTTGCGCGACACGACCTTGGCGGCATCCTTCCACAGCGCGTAGTTGTACGGCAGGCGATTCACGCTGATGGCGACACCGTAGCGACCGTCGAGCTTCACACCCTTCCACATCCAGCACGTATCCATGATGTCCACCTTGTAGACCGGGCGGACGCCATCGACGAGCGTGGGCGACTCAATGCGAATCGGCAGCTTGTCGCTACAGGTGGAAAGCTGGTCGCTGCTACGGCGCAGCAGGGACTTGGCGTCGATCGCCTCCGAGCGCGGACCGGAGACACCGAACCCGTTGACGAAAGTAATGGCCTGCACCGTGCTCGGTACGGTCACGTCGAACGGCGCGGTGTACTGCGGCGACTGCGCGGTCGGCGGCGTGCCGTCGGTGGTGTAACGGATCTTGCCAAAGCCGGTCTGGCTGGAAAGCGTGACGGTGGCCTTGTCAGCGCCCGACGCCTTCGCATCGATCGCCACAGCGAACGCGCTATCCGCCGGCGTGATGCCTGCCGCGCGGTAACGCGAGAACTGCGCCGGCAAGCGCGTGAGGAAGCTGTTCCAGTCAGGGATCGGCGTCCAGGTGCGCTCGGCCACGGCAGCGATGCGCGGGAACAGGGCGTGCTGCACGCGCTGCCAGTTCGGCTGGTACTCGGTGAACAGGGTGATCTGTTCGCCCAGCACATGGCTGGCCTTGTCCGCGGGGATGCCCGCCGGCACCGGCTCGAACTTGTACACATCCTCGAGCGACTGGATGATCGGACGGCCCGCGGGCTCATCCGGCAGGCTCGACTGCAGGTAATCCATGTAGAGGTTGGGCGACGGCGCCATCACCACATCGTGGCCAGCGTTCGCGGCCTTGATCGCGCCCGAGGTGCCACGCCACGACATGACCGTGGCACTCGCCGGCACCTTGCCATCGAGGATCTCGTCCCAGCCGATCAGGCGGCGGTGGTGCTGCTCGAGGTAATTGCCGATGCGGGCGACGAACCAGCCCTGCATCTTCTCCTCATCGGTGATGCCCAGCGACTTCATCTTCGCCTGCACCTTCGGCGAGTGCTCCCACTCATCCTTGGCGGCCTCGTCGCCACCGACGTGGATGTACGTCGACGGGAAGATCTCCATCACCTCGTCGAGGACGTCCTGGAGGAAGGTGAAGGTGTTGTCCTCGGTGTTGAACAGGGCCGTGTTGACGCCCCAGTCGGCCGAGACCTTGAGCTTCTTGCCGGAGCCCAGTTGCGGATAGGCGGCGACGGCGGCCTGCGCATGGCCTGGCATTTCGATTTCCGGCACCACGGTGATGTGGCGTTCGGCGGCGTAGGCCACGATCTGCTTCGCCTCATCCTGGGTGTAGAAGCCGCAGTAAGGCTTGTCGGCACCACCAGTGAGGGCGATGTCCGGCCCCACGGGCGTGCGGCACGAGGCCACCTCGGTCAGCTTCGGGTACTTCTCGATCTGCAGGCGCCAGCCCTGGTCATCGGTGAGATGCCAGTGGAAGGTGTTGAGCTTGTGCATCGCCATTTGGTCGAGCAGGTGCTCGATCTCGCTCACCGACTGGAAGTGGCGGCTGGAATCCAGCATGAGGCCACGCCACTCGAAGCGCGGCTTATCGACGATGTGCACGCCCGGAACGCCATTCTGCGCGGCAGGGTCGGTGGCGAGCTGCCAAAGGGTCACCGCACCATAGAAGAGGCCGGTTTCATCGTTGGCGGTGATCCGGATGCCCTTGTCATCCACATCGAGCGCATAGGCCTCGATGCCCTTCACGGAGGCCTCGGTATGCAGCCAGATGGTGCCCGAGCCCGGCTTGCCCTCGACGACGGGCACGGTGACGCCACGCGCCTGGCGCAGCCACGCCTGGAGCTGCGTGGCCACCTTCTTCGCCTGGGTATCCCCCGAGGCGGTAGCGATCTTGGTGGAGGCATCGATGCGGAAGTGGCCCGGCACGCGGGCCAGCTGGGCGGGCATCGGTATGAGCGAAAGCGGCGTCGTATCGACGGGGGCGGTGTTCTGCCTCGGCTGGCTGGCGCAGGCGGCAAGGCCCGTGGCCATGGCGAGGAGGATGATACGGCGCATCGAGAGCTCCATCGGATTTAACGCGAGGGGTCGATTGTGTCCGTTATCACCCTGCAAAAAAAGCGGGCCCGGCAAGGAAATCGACGGGCCCGAGGGGAATGAAGCTTCGAGGGTTATGTGCGGCCATCCGTGGCCGCCAAGCCATGACGCTAACGCTTAGAGGTCGAAATGCACCGAAGCCATGTAGCGGCGGCCGGTGGTGTACTTCGCGACCGGCATGGAGGTGACGGTGAGGTACTGCTTGTACTTCTCGTTCGTCAGGTTCATGCCCGCGAGGGTGAACGAGACGTTCTTGTTGAGCTTCCAGCCCAGCGTGGCACCCAGGTCGCCGTAATCGGCCGTGGTGGCCGGCGGCGCGCCAGCGATGTAACCGCCAGCGAGGTACTTGCTGCGCCAGTTGTACGTGACGCGAGCGCTGAAGGGACCCATTTCGTAGTACGGGCTGACCGAGTACGAGTTCTGCGAGTTGTACGGCAGGGCGCCACCGGAATTGAGCGTGCCCTTGGCATAGGTGTAGCTCGCGGTCACGCCGGCGCCGGTATCCCAGAACGCCTGCTGGTAGCTGATGGTGCCGCCACGGACCTTGCCAGCGCCGGTGTTACGCGGACGGCTGATCGAGTATTCGCAGAAGCCATCCGGGGTGCAGAGACCCTGGGCCACCTGGCGGGCAAACGTCGTCGGGTCGTTGACCAGGCCCGAGTTGAACTGCGTTTCGTTGGCGGAATCGACGACGGTGTAGTTGTCGATCTGCTTCAGGAAGCCCGACAGCGCCAGGTACGACTGCGGCGCGAAGTACCACTCACCGGAGACCGAGTAGTTCTTCGAGCTGTAGTCCTTCAGGTTCGGGTTGCCACCAGAGCCGGTCAGCACCGAGTCGTTGAGGAACAGGTTGTTGACCTGCATGTTGTACGGCGGACGCGCGATCACCTTGGCTGCAGCAGCGCGCAGCACGATATCGTCGGTCAGGTCGTACGCCACGTTCAGGCTGGGCAGCCAGTTCTTGGTGGTGCGCGACGAGGTCTGCCACGAACCAGCCGGTGCCGGCAGCACCGGAGCGCCGCTGTAGTTGAAGCCGGTGCCGTCGGTCTTGGTATCCACGTAGCGGACGCCGAAGTTGCCGTGGAAGCCGCCGCCAGCGAAGTTCGCCTGCAGGTAAGCCGCGTTGGTCTTCTCGACCAGCTTGTACGTACCGTTGAGGTAGGTACCCGGATCTTCGTTGCCACCGTTGGTGTTACGCACCCATGCGTACTGGGCTTCCTTGTCCGGCATGACGTGGTTGGCGGAGCCATCCAGGCCATCCAGCGCACCGAGCGTATCGGTGTAACCACCGAAGCCAAGATCGGCAAGGTTGGTCGGCGCATTGCCGCCATACACGTGCGCGTTCATGCCTTCTTCGTGGCGGTTCCAGCGGTAACCCACGGCGACTTCGTTGATGAACGAATCGAAGTACTTCGAGAAGTCGAGCTGGGCGTACGTATCACGCGAGTGCGCGGAGTACGAACCGTAGTTGCCGGGCCAGCCGCCCAGGCCCGGGACGTCGCCCATGTGCCAGTTGGCCGGATCACGCGCAGCGGCCGGGCTGTCGAAGTTGAAGCCCTTGTTGATATCCCAGGTGTAACCACCGGCGTACACCGGCTCCATCACCGCCTGCGAGATATTGTCGTTGATGGCCTTGCTGTAGCCGGCGGCGCCGGCAAGCTGCCAGCCATCACCGTGGAAGGTGGACTTCAGATCGTGGGCGACCGTGCGCACCACCGACTTGCGGATGTTGCTGTCGAACGTGCCCTGCGCGATGGCCGGGCAGCCCGGATCGTCGTTGCCGCAGACATGGCCACCGGTGACCACGCCGTTCGGGCCCTGGTTGAAGCTGGTGACGTTACCCGGCGTGGCGCCGGTGAACGGGTACAGCGACTGGTTCCAGTTGTCGAAGTTCTCGCGGACGAACAGTTCGTTGATGTTGATTTCCCAGTTATCCGTCGGACGGATCTGGAAACCGAGGGTCGCGGTATCGCGCTTGCGCTTCTGCTGGAACCACGCCGAGTTCACTTCGTCGGGAACCTTGGCGTTCGGGTCGAGCGAACCGTTCGCGATGCCAGAGGCCACGGCCGGGCTCGACGCCCACTTCGAGACCGGGCTGTAGCTGAAGATTTCAAAGCCCTGGCGGTCGATCTTTTCCTCGTAATGCTGGATCGAGGCGATCATGCCGAAGGTGTTGGACTGGTTCTTCCAGCTGTACAGCGCCGAGCCGTTCGGGCGGGTGCCCGCCGTGCCCTGGTCGTTGTAGTTCAGGCCGAACGAACCACGCACGGTATTGGCCGGCAGGTCGAGCGGCTGCAGGGTGTGGAGTAGCACGGTACCGCCGAGGCTACCTTCGGTGAGGCGTGCTTCGGGCGACTTGTAGACTTCCAGGCGGCCGACGATTTCCGGGGCCAGCATGGTGAAGTCGAAGCCGCGGTTCGGCTGTGCGCCGTACTGCCACGGCGTCTGCGACACCGGCTGGCCGTTGAGGAACGTCAGGTTGAGGCTGGGGTCCGTGCCGTCGATCGACACGCGGTCACCCTGGCCGAACTGGCGATCGATGGTGACGCCCGGCACCTGGGTCATCGCTTCGGCGACGTTGGTGTTCGGGAACTTGCCGATGTCTTCGGCCGTGACGGCCTCGACGATGGCATCGGCGTTGCGCTTGGTATCGAGAGACTTCTCGAGACTGGCGCGGATGCCGGTAACGGTGATGCCCTCGAGCTGGGCTGCCTTGGCAGCATCAGCCTTTTCCTGGGCGGTTTGCGTACGCGCCGGCTGCTGGGTCGACGCGTCCTGCGCGGCAACCGTACCGGTGATACAGCAGAGTCCGGCGATAACGCTCGCCGCGAGCAGATTCCTACGATGCGACATGGTGTCCTCCCCTCAGAGGATGTAGCAACGGCGGGTTTCGCGACCGCGCCGCGCTTTCGTTGCTATCGAAGGGCCTTTCGGCCCGGTGGTTTACTGAGCCTGCGTTCCTTTCCCGCTCTTCAATGAGCAGACGAACCGTGCAGGTAGAGACCGGCGGCACCGATCACACCCAACTGTCCGTGGTCCATCAGACGTACCGGCACTTGCTGGAGAAAGGCGCGCATGACGCCCTTGTTGAAAAACCTGTCTGCGAAGCTGCTGGTGGCGAGGTATTCGCGAACCTGAGGCAGGATCCCACCGGCCAGGAACACGCCCCCGCGGGCGCCGTAAAGCATGGCGAGATCGCCCACGAAGCTGCCGAGCAGGCCGCAGAAGACATCCAGGGCCTCGACCGCGGCGGGATCAGTCCCGGCGAGGGCGGCCGTGGTGACGGCGGCGGGTTCGGCGAGCGTCGCGGGCGTGCCGCGCAGCGTCGAAATGGCTTGATAGAGGTTCACGAGCCCGGGGCCTGAAAGGGCGGTCTCGTAGGAAACGTAATCGCGGCTCTTGGCGAGCTCGGCGAGGATGGCGGCTTCGCGCGGCGTACCGGGCGCAAGCGAAATCTGGCCTGCTTCGGTCGGCAGCACGGTGGCGTGCGGCTTACCGGGCAGGAGTACCGCGGAACCCAGGCCCGTACCGGGACCCATCACCAGGATGGGGCCGGCGGCGGGGGCCGCGGCGGTCTCGATGATGGCGGTGGTCTCGTGGTCGCGTAGGAACTGGCACGCGTAGGCCACGGCTTCGAAATCGTTGACGACGCTAAGGCCCGCGAGGTGCAGGGTTTCGCGGATATCCACGATCGAGACCGGCCAGGGCAGGTTCTCGTTGACGATGGCATCGCCCAGCACGTATCCGGCGCTGGCTACCGCGCAATGCTGCACGGCGAACTGCCCCTCGAGGTGGCCGACGAAGTCCTTAAGGACGGCGGTAAGGCTCGGCCAGTCGGCGCAGGCATAACGTTCGTAACGCAGCACTTCGAAGGTGCCACCGGCGAGTTCCGGACGGACCAGGCCAATACGGGCATGCGTGCCGCCCACGTCGGCGGCGATGAACGCCTCCGCCCGCGCCGTACGCACAGCTTCCCGCTTGTTCGCCTGCTCGCCCACGCTTCGCCCCTTGTGTCCTTGCGATGCCGTCACATTAAGTTTCCGTGACGCCCCTAGTTCCAGCGCAGTCTGTGAGCCGTATGACAACGTTGTCAACAGGACAAATGGCTAGGACATCGCCTTACCCATCGTGCGTCGCAACAGGAAACGTTTACGAACCCGGGTGCATTTTCCGCAGACCTTGCGCCGCAGGGGCTTGCGAAGCCCTTAGCGCCGTGCGATCAGGTGCTTGCGGCAGCGCGACATCGAAAGTCAGGAATTTTCTGAGCCGGCCGCAAGCCGCGTGGCCGCTGATTGACAACGTTACGCGTACGAGTCAATAAAGGGACAAATACCCAAGGGGAACACCCATGTCGTCCACTACGGCCGCCGTCGGCGAGACACGCCATTCGAGCGTCGGGCCGATGATCATCATCGGCATCCTGTTTTTCATTTTCGGCTTCGTCACCTGGCTCAACGGCCCGCTGATTACCTTCGTGAAGCTGGCCTTCAACCTGGATGACGTGGGCGCCTTCCTCGTTCCGAGCGCGTTCTACCTGTCGTACTTCTTCCTGGCGCTACCGGCCTCCCTGATCCTTAAGAAGACGGGCATGAAGAAGGGCATGGGCCTCGGCCTGTTCGTGATGGCGATCGGCGCGGCCACCTTCGGCCAGTTCGTCACCATGCGCGTGTACCCGGGTGCACTGACCGGCCTGTTCATCATCGGCGCCGGCCTTTCCCTGCTGCAGACGGCTTCGAACCCGTACATCTCGGTGCTCGGCCCGATCGATAGCGCCGCGCAGCGCATCGCCTTCATGGGTATCTGCAACAAGATCGCCGGCGCGCTCGCCCCGTTCGTGTTCGGCTGGGTGGTTATGAGCAACATCGGCGGCTTCGACAAGCAGATCGCCGCGGCGGCTTCGACGGACGAGAAGGAAGCCCTGCTCAACGCGTTTGCGGCGAAGGTGCACATGCCTTACATGGCCATGGCCGTGCTGCTGGTGGTGCTGGCGATCTGGGTGGTGCGCTCCTCGCTGCCGGAGATCCGCGCGTCCACCGATAACTCCGAACGCGCCATCGGCCACGCCAAGGGCAGCATCTTCAGCTTCCCGCACCTGTGGCTCGGCGTGCTCTGCCTGTTTGTGTACGTGGGCGTGGAAGTCATGGCGGGCGATGCCATCGGCACCTACGGCCAGGGCTTCGGCATGACCCCCGAAGACACCAAGCATTTCACCTCGTACACCTTGTTTGCCATGCTGGTGGGCTATGTCGCCGGCCTGGTGCTGATCCCCAAGGTGGTGTCGCAGCACAAGTACCTGGCGATCTCGGCCATTCTGGGCGTGCTCTTCTCGATCGGCACGTACGCCACCACGGGGTACACCTCGGTAGCCTTCGTCGCGGCCCTGGGTTTTGCCAATGCCATGATGTGGCCGGCCATCTTCCCGCTCGCGATCAAGGGCCTGGGTTCGCTGACCGAAACCGGCTCGGCGCTGATGATCATGGGTATCGCCGGCGGCGCGATCATGCCGCAGCTGTTTGCCCACCTGAAGCAGGGCCACGACTTCCAGCTGGTGTTCCTCTGCATCATGGTGCCTTGCTACCTGTATATCCTGTACTACGGCGCGGCAGGCCATAAGGTCGGCCAGCATACGAAGGGCTGATAACCCATCTTCGCTCGGTGACGGCCATCCGCTAGGATGGCCGTCTTGCTATCGAGGGTCGTGAATTGCGTAGCCCCACCATCAAGGACGTGGCCGAGCGCGCGGGCGTCTCGCTGAAGACCGTTTCCCGCGTCATCAACCACGAACCCTCCGTGCACGCCCGCACCCGCGAGAAGGTGCAGCGCGCTATCGACGCGCTCGATTACCAGCCCGACCAGGCCGCCCGCAGCCTGCGCAGCTCGCGCACCTATGCGCTGGGCCTGGTGTACGACAACCCCAACGCCCACTACGTGATCGCCATGCAGAACGGCGTGCTCTCGGTGTGCCGCGAGCGTGGGTTCGGCCTGCAGATCCACCCCTGTGATTCCTCCGCGCCACGGCTGGCCGAGCAACTGGGTGACCTGGTCCGGCGCAACCGCCTGGCCGGCCTCGTGCTCTGCCCGCCCATGTCAGAGCAGCCCGCGCTGCTGGCGCTGCTCACCGAGCAGAACGTGCCCTTCGTGCGGATCATCTCGGCACGGCAGGATCCGAAAGACGGCTGGCCGTGCGTCTTCGTGGATGACCGCGATGCCGCCTATGCGATCACCGAACACCTGATCCAGCTCGGCCACCAGCGCATTGGTTTCCTCTGGGGTGGCAAGGAACACCGCTCCAGCCCCGAGCGTTACCAGGGTTATGAGGATGCGTTGCGCGAGTACGGGATCGAAGTCGATACCGCGCTGGTCGTGGAAGGCGATTACTCCTTCGATGATGGCTTCCGTGGTGCCCGCAAGTTGCTCGCGCTGCGCAACCCGCCGACGGCCATCTTCGGCTCGAACGATGAGATCGCGGCGGGCGTGCTCGCCGCAGCGCGTTCGGGTGGCGTCGACGTGCCGTGGGAGCTTTCCATCGCCGGCTTCGAAGACAGCCCGTTCTCCAAGCAATCGTGGCCTGCGTTGACCACGGCCCGCCAGAACACCGGCGATATCGGCCGCCACGCGGCACAGCGCCTCATCGCCGAAATCGAACGCGACGGTGGTGCACCCGCCATCGACAACGAAGGCTTCAGCCCGGATCTGGTGGTGCGCGGCTCCACCGCCCCCCGCCGCCTCTGATTCCAGGCCTACCGCCTCTGATTCCGCCCGCGCCGCCTCTGATTCCACCCGTGGCGCCTCTGATTCCACCCGTGGCGCCTCTGATTCCACCCGTGCCGCCTCTGATTCCACCCGTGCCGCCTCTGATTCCACCCGTGCCGTAGGAGCCCACCCTGTGGGCGACATCTTTCGCGATAACGCCACAGGCCCTGTGGCTCTTCCGCGAACGGCGTCGCCCACAGGGTGGGCTCCTACGCGATGAGGGACGTGGTTGAGGGCCATCGCGCGCATGCGCGGTCCTACCGTGCCTGATTTCTGCCCGGGCACATTGTCTTAACGTGGCATTTGTTAAGCTTTTCGGGATATCCACTGCGCGCGCCGCTTGCGTGTGCCTTTGAGGTGGATATCCCGCGTGTCCCCCATGGAGCGGACCGCGCCGAGCGCCGCGTTCCGCGTTGCGCATCCCTTATCCCCAGGACGGTTGGCCCCGGCCACGCCTTTGCGTGCCTGCACGTCCGCGAGAAACAGGAGCAAGCACGATGCAGGAAACTGCCGGGCACGACGCCCACTTCGGATGGTTCACCCGCCGCCGTAAACATCTCAAGCCCGACGACCTGACCATCGTCGACGAATCCATGCTCAAGCGCGCCGTCGGTGCGGCTGCGCTGGGTAACGCGATGGAATGGTTCGACTTCGGTGTCTACGGCTACCTCGCCGTCACGCTGGGCCATGTGTTCTTCCCGGGCAGCAGCCCGACCGCGCAGGTGATCGCCACGTTCGCGACGTTCACCGTCGCCTTCCTGGTCCGCCCCATCGGCGGCATCGTGTTCGGCCCGCTGGGCGATCGCTTCGGCCGCCAGCGTGTGCTGGCCGCTACGATGATCATGATGGCGATGGGTACGTTCGCGATCGGGTTGATTCCAAGCTACGAACGCATCGGTTTGTGGGCGCCTGCCCTGCTGTTGCTCGCACGCCTGCTCCAGGGCTTCTCCACCGGTGGCGAATACGGTGGCGCGGCCACGTTCATCGCGGAGTATTCCACCGACGCACGGCGTGGCCAGATGGGTAGCTGGCTCGAGTTCGGCACGCTCGGCGGATACATCGCAGGCGCTGGCCTTGTCACCGCGCTAAGCATGCTGCTCGGTGCGGATGCGATGCTCTCGTGGGGCTGGCGCGTACCGTTCCTGATCGCCGGGCCGCTTGGCCTGCTTGGTCTCTATATGCGCATGAAGCTGGAAGAAACCCCGGCATTCAAAGCGCACGCGGAAGCGATGGAAGCCGCCGGCGAAGCACCGCGTATCGGCTTGCTTGAACTGGTCTCCGTCCATGGATCGCAGTTGCTGAAGTGCATTGGTCTCGTGCTGGTGTTCAACGTGACCGATTACATGCTGCTCACCTACATGCCGAGCTACCTCACGGTGACACTCGGTTACAGCGAGGCGAAGGGTCTTCTTCTGATCCTGATCGTGATGCTGGTGATGATGCCGCTGAACGTCGTCGGTGGTCGCTTCAGCGATCGCTTCGGCCGCCGCCCCATGATTATCGGTGCGTGCGCTGCGATGTTCCTGCTGGCCATTCCCTGCATGTTGCTTGTCGGCACGGGCAACGATGTGTGGATCTTCACGGGTCTGATGTTGCTTGGCGTGGCGTTGGTGTGCTTCACCAGCACGATGCCGGCAACGTTGCCCGCGTTGTTCTACACACCGGTGCGGTACAGCGCCTTGTCGATTGCGTTCAACGTTTCCGTTTCGCTGTTCGGTGGCACCACGCCGCTGGTGACAGCATGGCTCGTCGAGCGCACGGGCGACCCGATGGTGCCCGCGTACTACCTGATGGGCGCGGCCGTCATCGGCGTGATTACCATGTTGTTCGTCACCGAAACCGCCGGCCTGCCGCTGCGCGGCTCACCGCCCGCCGTGGCTGACCATGCCGAAGCGAAAGAGCTCCTCGCGAGCGACGCACCGTTGACGGTAGACGAAACGCTGCCGCCGCTACCCGAAGACACCGCGAACAACCCCACGCCCGCCTGACCCAACGCACCCGGCGGCGCATCCCCCGTAGGAGCCCACCCTGTGGGCGACGCCGTTCGCGAAAGAGCCACAGGGCCTGTGGCGGTGTCGCGAAAGATGTCGCCCACAGGGTGGGCTCCTACCGTTGGGCGCGATGTTTTTTCGCGAGGGGGCAGGTCAGGCGGCGGTCATGACGCCGATCGCGGCGATCGCCAGCGCGATGCCCGCCCAGTTCACCACGCTGAGCTTCTCGCGGAAGCCGATGGCTCCGGCGAGGGTACCGAGCACAACGACGCCCACGTTCATCGATGCAAAGACCAGCGACGGGCTCGTCGGAAGCGTCTGGTGGCCTTTCACGTAGAAGTAGATGTTGGCGAAGTTGAACGCGCCAAGAACCAGGCCGAAGCCGAGGTTGCGCGCGTTGATCGCTGCCTTGCCCATCGCCGCGCGCACGATGACGACGATCCAGCACAGTACCAGCGCTATGAGGAAGGCACCGAGCAGGCCAGCGGATGACGACGCACCCGCTTTCGCGACGAATTTGAAGCTGATATCGATCGCACCGAATCCGAAGAACACGAGCAGCGGTGCCCACCATGCGGCAGCGTCCCCGTCGATCGTCGCGGCGCTCGTCCCTGCGCGCTTCCGCCACAGTACGCACAGCACGGCGACGAGCGCGATGCCGATACCGAGGGCCTTGGGGCCGGTGAGCACATCGCCCAGGAACACGAACGCGGCGAACAGGCCAACGAACAACGACAAGCGCTGCGCGACATCCGTGCGCACGATGCCCGCTGTCCGCACGGAGTGCGCGAGCACCACGAAGATCGCGGGGAGCAGGATGCCAAGGGCAATCAGCGGTGGCCAGGTGGCCTTCGCTTCGAGCACACCCTGCGGCGTGGCGCCGAGCAGCCACCAGGCGAACAGTGAGGCAACCACGTAGTTCGTGGCCACGGCCTGGATGATGTCGATGCCCGCGCGGCGGGCGAGCTTCAGCAGGACGGAAACCGAGACGCTGAAGAGAACGGCAAGAAGGATGTAAACCATGGGGCCGGATTAGCGGTATACGAGGCTGCGAAGCATCGCACGAACCAGCCAGAAGGGCCTGCCTTTTCTTGTCGCACCGCGTAGGAGCCCACCCTGTGGGCGACATCTTTCGCGAAAGAGCCACAGGGCCTGTGGCGTCGGTACGAACGGCGTCGCCCACAGGGTGGGCTCCTACAACGGCAGTGCGAACGGCGTCGCCCACAGGGTGGGCTCCTACAACGGCAGCGCGAACGGCGTAGCCCACAGGGTGGGGTCCTACAGCGGGGTGCGCCCGCCGGGGATCGCGGCTTAGCGGCGCTTGAGCTGCGCGGCTTCGCGGGCCAGGGCTTCGATGGCGGCGTAGTCGCCAGCGGCGAGCTTGTCGGCCGGGGTGAGCCACGAGCCGCCGACGCAGGCCACGTTGGGCAGGGCGAGGAAGTCCGGGGCGTTGGCGAGGCTGATACCACCCGTCGGGCAGAAGGTGATCTGCGGCAGCGGGGAAGCCCACGCACCGATCAGCTTGGCGCCGCCGGCCGGCACGGCCGGGAAGAACTTCTGGAAGCGGTAACCACGCTCGAGCAGTTCCATGGCCTCGCTCGACGTCGCGGCACCCGGCAGCAGCGGAAGTTCGTGGTCGTCAGCGGCATCGAGCAGGCGCGGGCTGCTGCCCGGCGACACGGCGAACTTCGCGCCAGCCTTGAAGGCGGCTTCGAGATCCTTGGCGGCGAGCACGGTACCCACGCCCACGAAGGCGCCTTCGACTTCCGCGGCAATCGCGCGCACGGCTTCCAGCGCGGCCGGGGTGCGCAGCGTCACTTCGATCGCAGGAATGCCGCCGGCCACCAGCGCGCGCGCCATGCCTACGGCCTTCGAGGCGTCCTCGATGATGACGACGGGGACCACCGGGGCGAGTGCCAGCGTGGATTCAACCTTGGCCTGCTTTGCTTCGTTGCTCATCGTTACTCCGTTGATCAGAACACGCCCGCACCAAGATCGGCCGCAACGGCCGACTGGCGGAACATGGCGAAAAGTTCGCGGCCCATGCCGCTGTGGTGCACGCCCAGGTCCACGTTATCCGGGACACGGCTATTCCATTCGTCGGCATCGACCAAGGCTTCGACGGTACCGGCGACCGCGTCGACCCGAACGAGATCACCCGTGCGGATACGCGCGATGGGACCACCCGCTTCCGCTTCCGGCGTGACGTGGATGGCGGCAGGCACGCGGCCCGAGGCGCCCGACATGCGGCCGTCGGTGACCAGCGCCACGCGATAGCCGCGATCCTGCAGCAGGCTGAGCGTGGGCGTGAGCTTGTGCAGCTCAGGCATGCCGCGCGCACGAGGGCCCTGGAAGCGCACGACCGCGATGAAATCCCGGTTCAGCTCGCCACGGTCGAAGGCGACCTTCACGTCATCCTGTTCGTCGAACACGATGGCCGGTGCCTCGACGATCATGCGGTCTTCCGGCACGGACGAGATCTTGATCACGCCGCGGCCGAGGTTGCCCTTGAGCATGCGCAGGCCACCGTCGGCACGGAACGGTTCGCTGATCGCACGCAGCACGCCGCGGTTACCGCTTTCCTGCGAGACCGGTACCCAGGTGAGCTTGCCATCCTCGAGCACGGGCTTCTTGCGGTAGGCCGCGAGGCCGTGGCCCATGATCGTGTTCACGTCGTTGTGCAGCAGGCCGGCGCTAAGCAGCTGGTCCATGAGGAAACCCATGCCGCCCGCATCGTGGAAGTGATTCACGTCGGCATAGCCGTTCGGGTACACGCGAGCCAGCAACGGCACCACCGACGACAACGCGTCGAAATCATCCCAGCGCAGTTCGATGCCGGCAGCGCGCGCGATAGCGACGAGATGCAGCAGGTGGTTCGTGGAACCGCCCGTGGCGTGCAGGCCGACGACGCCGTTGACGATGGCGCGCTCGTCGATGATGTGGCCGATGGGCATGTAGTGCTCGCCCATGCAGTCACTGGCGAGCACACGCTCCACGGTGGCTTCGGTCAGCGCGTGGCGCAGCGGCGTATCCGGCAGCTCGAAGCTCGAACCCGGCAGGTGCACGCCCATGATCTCCATGAGCATCTGGTTCGAGTTGGCCGTGCCGTAGAACGTGCAGGTGCCCGCGCCGTGGTACGAACGCGCCTCGGCTTCAAGCAGCTCCGCGCGCGTGGCCTTGCCGGCGGCGAACGCCTGACGCACCTTCGACTTCTCTTCATTCGGGATGCCCGACGGCATCGGGCCCGAGGGCACGAACGCGCTGGCCAGGTGGCCGAAGGAGAGGGCGCCGATCAGCATGCCCGGGACGATCTTGTCGCAGATGCCGAGGTAGAGCGCGCCTTCGTACATATCGTGCGAGAGCGAGACCGCGGTGGCCATGGCGATGAGATCGCGCGAGAACAGCGACAGCTCCATGCCCGGGCGGCCCTGGGTCACGCCATCGCACATCGCGGGTACGCCACCAGCCACCTGGGCGGTGGCGCCGTAACGGCGGGCGATGGCGCGGATGCGCTCCGGGTAACCCTCGTACGGCTGGTGCGCCGAGAGCATGTCGTTGTACGCGGTGACGATCGCGATGTTCGCGGCGTGGCCGTTGCGCAGCGCATCCTTATCCGGCTCGCACGAAGCGGCGAAGCCGTGGGCAAGGTTGCCGCAAGACAAGTGGTGGCGCTTCGCGCCGTGGCCGCGCGCGGGATTGATCTTGGCCAGGTAAGCGGCGCGCGTCGCGTGGCTGCGCTCGGCGATACGCTGGGTCACCTCGGCGAGGACGGGGTGCAGGGTCATGGCGTGTGTTCTCGGGCTTTGACCGGTGGAAACGGGCGCGTGTTACGGCGCCCAGAAGACGTGGATCGGCACGCGATCCTGAGTGAGCACGGCACGGATCGGCACGTCCTCGCCAGCTTCCGCTTTCGCGAGCAGTTCCTTCTTCTCGTTGCCTTCGATGTGCAGGTAGAGCGTGCCGGCATCGAGCACGCGCGGCAGGGTGAGCGTGATGCGCGGCTCACCGGCGCCGCCGGCGCGCATCGAGATCACGGCCTTCTTGCCGTTCGGGTCGAGGGCTTCTTCCAGGTTATCGCCACCGGGGAAGAACGACGCGGTGTGGCCGTCCGGGCCCATGCCCAGGATGACGACATCGAGCGGCTGGCCCAGCGCATCGATGCGCTTGCCGACATCGGCGAGCGCCGCGTCCACATCATCCTTGTGCGCCTTGTCGAACAGCGGCAGGAAGGTGGCGGTATGCGCTTCGTGGTGCAGCAGGTGGTCGGCGACGAGCTTGGCGTTGCTGCGATCGCTATCGGTATCCACCCAGCGCTCGTCGACGAGCGTGATGGTCACCTTCGACCAGTCGATTTCCTGTTCGCACAGCACGGCGAACATCTGCTTCGGCGTACCGCCGCCGGAGACCGCGAGCGTGGCCTTGCCGCGCGCCTTGATGGCGGCGTCCAGCTTCGCGGCGATATCGCGGGCCAGCTTGTCGGCGAGCGTGAGCTTGTCGGCGTATTCGTTGCGGATGATCTTGGCGTTCATGCGGCGTCCTCGGCCCAGGTGCGGCCATCACGTTCGATAAGCGCCACGGCGGCGCTGGGACCCCAGGTACCTGCGGTGTACGGCTTCGGCGTATCGCCGCTTGCCTCCCACGCGTCGAGGATGGGACCGGCCCAGTTCCATGCGGCTTCGACTTCGTCGCGGCGCATGAACAGGGTCGGGTTGCCACGCACGACATCGAGGATGAGCCGCTCGTAGGCATCGGGCTGTTCCACGCCGAACGCCGCCGCGAAGCTCATATCGAGCGGCACGTGGCGCAGGCGCAGGCCGCCCGGACCCGGATGCTTGATCGTCAGCCACAGCTTCACGCCCTCGTCCGGCTGCAGGCGCAGCGTGAGGCGATTGGGCATGAGCGCGCCGCTGGCGGGGTCGAAGATGGAATGCGGCAACGCACGGAACGTCACCACGATCTCCGACACCCGGTTGGGGAGGCGCTTGCCGGTGCGCAGGTAGAACGGGACACCGGCCCAGCGCCAGTTACCGATCTCCGCCTTGAGGGCGACGAAGGTTTCGGTCTTGGACTGGTCGCTGCCGAGTTCATCGCTGTAACCCGGGACGCCCTGGCCTTCGGCTGCACCGGCGCGGTACTGGCCGCGCACGGTGAGCTGGGCCGCGTTGCTGGCATTGATGGGGCGCAGCGAACGCAGCACTTTGAGTTTTTCATCGCGAACCGCATCGGGCGACAGCGACGACGGCGGCTCCATGGCGAGCATGCACAGGAGCTGCAGGATGTGGTTCTGGACCATGTCGCGCAGCGCGCCAGCACGGTCGTAGTAACCCGCACGGTGGCCGACGCCGACGGTTTCGGCCACGGTGATCTGCACGTGGTCGATGTGCTGGGCATTCCACAGCGGCTCGAACAGCGCATTGCCGAAGCGCAGCGCCAGCAGGTTCTGCACCGTCTCCTTACCGAGGTAGTGGTCGATACGGTAGGTCTGGGCTTCGGTGAACACCTGGGCCACGGCATCGTTGATGGCGTTGGCACTCTGCAGGTCGCGGCCGATCGGCTTCTCGAGCACGACGCGCGCGCCCTCGCCATTGAGGCCCAGCGAAGCGAGGCGCTGGCAGATGTCGGTGAAGATATCCGGCGAGGTCGAGAGGTAGAACACGCGGATGTGGTCCGGGCGCTCACCCATCAGGGTGGCGAACTCTTCCCATCCATCGGCCTTGCGGGCATCGAGCGAGCGGTAGCCGATCATCTGGATGAAGGCATCCAGCTGGGCCTCCGCGACATGTGATACGCCCTTCTTCACCGCCTCGCGCACCTGCTCGCGGTAGGCCGCATCGTCGAGGCCTTCGCGCGCCACGCCGATGATCCGGCTCTTGGGCAGGATCTGGCCATCGATGAACCGGTGGTACATCGCGGGGAGGAGTTTGCGCACGGCGAGGTCGCCGGTGCCGCCGAAGATGACCAGGTCGAACGGTTCGACCGGCAGGGAAGGAGCGCTCACGACAGTGCCTCTTGAGGGGTTTGCGGAGGGGTTCCGCTCGATCGTACCAGTGTCATACCACGGCGTACCAGCCCCGTACCACTCGCGCCATGCTTCGTGCCCACGTAACTTCGTGATCACACAACGGAAACGTTTTCGCGCTGATTTAGATCGTGCAAACAACCGTTCGGTCAAACCGGGGGCCAACCGCCGGTAAGACCGCCTTGCCCCAGTGGTCAGCTATTGGTATCTTCGCCTGATGGAAACCGCCCTCGTCACCGAGTACCAGCGCCTGCAGCACGACCCGGCAGCCCGCCTGCCGTTGGCGTACATGCGCCTGCGCCGGGCCATCCGGAACGTGATCGAGAACGGCGAGGTCCAGGTGGGCCATGCGCTACCGAGCGAACGTGACCTGGCCAGGGCCCTCACCCTGTCCCGGGTCACGGTCCGCAAGGCCATCGGTGGGCTGGTCGAGGACGGCCTGCTCACCCAGCGGCATGGCGCCGGCACCTTCGTGTCCGAGCGCATCGTGAAGCCGCTCTCGCGCATGACCAGCTTCACCGAGGATCTGCGCGCTCGCGGCCTCAACCCGCGCTCGGAGTTCTTCGAGAAGGCCATCGGCGAGGTGAACCCCGAGGAGGCCATGGCGATGAACCTGTCGCCGGGCACCCAGGTGGTCCGCCTGCACCGCCTGCGCTATGCGGGTGACGAGCCGCTGGCGATCGAACGCAGCGCGGTGCCGCTGGCCCTGCTGCCCGATCCCGACCTGGTCGAGGATTCCCTGTACGAAGCGCTCGACCAGCTGGGCAACCGGCCGACGCGCGCGCTGCAACGCCTGCGTGCCGTCGTACTGGGCCCCGCCCAGCTGCGCCTGCTCCGCCTGCCCGTGGGCAGCGCCGGCCTGAATATCGAACGGCGCAGCTTCCTCGACGACGGACGCATCGTCGAATTCACCAACTCCTGGTACCGCGGCGATATCTACGATTTCGTGGCGGAACTCCAAAGCGACTGACCAAGCCGACCGCCACTATGACTATCCAGCCGCAAGACACCCTGATGTTCCGCGAAGCGCACGAGACCGCCGAGGTCGTCGAGCGGCAACTGGCCCAGAACGAAGCCGTAGTCACGGCGCTGGCGGAGCGCCTGCGCGCCCACCCGCCGCGCATGGTCATCACCTGCGCCCGCGGCAGCTCCGACCACGCCGCCATGTACGCCAAGTACGTGTTCGAAACCCAGCTGGGCGTGGTCACCGCGTCCGCTTCGCCGTCGGTCACCTCGATTTACCACGCGTCCCAGCACCTCGATGGCGCGCTGTACGTCGCCGTCTCGCAGTCGGGCAAGAGCCCCGACCTGGTCCGTAACGCTGAGGCCGCCAAGCGCGCCGGTGCTTACGTCGTGGCCCTGGTCAACGTGGTGGATTCGCCGCTGGCGGCCATCGCCGATGTCGTCGTACCGCTGCACGCCGGCCCGGAAAAGAGCGTGGCCGCGACCAAGAGCTACCTCGGTGCGCTGTTCGCGATCCTGCATATCGCCGCCCGCTGGAGCGGCAAGGCCGAGATCGCCGACGCGCTCACCGCGCTGCCCGCGCAGCTGCGCCAGGGCTGGGATGCAGACTGGTCCTCGCTCACCGAAGGCCTGGTCGATGCGCACAATCTTTTCGTCGTCGGCCGTGGCTTCGGATTCGCTGGCGCGCTGGAAGCTGCGCTCAAGTTCAAGGAAACCTGTGGCCTGCACGCCGAGGCGTTCAGCGCGGCGGAAGTGAAGCACGGCCCGATGGCCCTCGTGGGCCCGGATTTCCCGGTGCTGTTCTTCGCCCAGAACGACGACACCTTGCCGGGTGTGCTGGAAGTCGCCGCCGAGTTCCGCAAGCGCGGCGCCGCCGTATGGGTGGCCGCGCCGGGTGCCGAAGGCGACGGCTTGCTGCCGCTCGTCACGACCGCGCCGATCTCGGCGCCGCTCGTCACCGTGCAGAGTTTTTACCGTGCGACCGCGGCACTCGCGATCAAGCGCGGCTTTAACCCGGATGTCCCACCGCACCTCAACAAGGTGACGGAAACCGTCTGATCCCTGGTGTAAACCGAAGGACCTTCCCATGACCCTCGCCTTCGTCAACGGTCGCGTGCTGACCGATAACGGC
Source organism: Luteibacter aegosomaticola (assembly GCF_023078475.1). Taxonomy (NCBI): domain Bacteria; kingdom Pseudomonadati; phylum Pseudomonadota; class Gammaproteobacteria; order Lysobacterales; family Rhodanobacteraceae; genus Luteibacter; species Luteibacter aegosomaticola. Next base: position 4,976,200 of record NZ_CP095741.1, read on the forward strand.
TTCCAGACCGGCTTTGCCGTGCTGGTGGAAGACGGCACCATCACCGCCCTTGCGTTGCCCTCGGACCCGCGCGTGCGCGCCGCCGAGAAGCACGATCTGGGCGGGCGCACCCTGCTGCCCGGCTTCATCGATTGCCAGGTGAACGGCGGCGGTGGCGTGTTGTTCAACGATGAGCCGACGGTCGATGCGATCCGCGCGATCGGCACCGCGCACGCGAAGTACGGCACCACCGGCTTCCTGCCGACGCTGATCAGCGACGACGCCGACGTCATGTCGCGGGCTATCGACGCGGTAAACGACGCGGTAGCGCAGGGCGTGCCCGGCGTGCTCGGCGTGCATCTGGAAGGTCCGTTCATCGCACCCGAGCGGAAGGGCGTGCACGATCCGGCCAAGTTCCGTATCGCCGGCGCCGATGACATCGCGATGGTCGCGCGCCGGCACGGCGGCGTGACCTTGCTGACGCTCGCCCCCGAGCGCGCGAGCGACGAAGTGCTCTCGCAGCTGGTCGCCAATGGCGTCATCGTCTGCGCCGGCCATACCGGTGCGGATTACGACGCGACCCACCATGCCCTCGCGATGGGCGTGCGCGGCTTCACCCATCTGTTCAACGCCATGACCCCGTTCACCAGCCGCGAACCCGGCGTGGTCGGTGCGGCGCTGGAACACCGTGATAGCTGGTGCGGCCTGATCGTCGACGGCCACCACGTGCACCCGGCTTCGCTGCGCGTCGCTATCGCCGCCAAGGCGCCGACCAAGATGATGCTCGTCACCGACGCGATGCCGCCGGTGGGCTCGGATAACCCGAACTTCGTATTGAAGGGCGAAACGATTACCGCGCGCGATGGCGTGTGCCAGACCGCGGACGGCACGCTCGCCGGCTCGGCGCTCGACATGGCTGCCGCGGTGCGTAACACCGTCAACATGGTGGGCGTGCCCTACGATGAAGCGGCCCGCATGGCATCGACCTATCCGGCCGCCTTCCTTGGCCTGGCCCGCACCCATGGTCACATTGCCGCCGGCTATCGCGCCGATTTCGTGGTGATGGACGATGCGCACGAAGTGATGGAAACCTGGATCGGCGGCGAACGCGTCTTCGCCGCCTAAAAAAATAGCCGGCGCTCCGCGCCGGCAAGATCTGGGGAGTTTGCGTGGTGCCCGCGGATACATGGTCCGCGGGCACCCATCGTTCTCGCCTTACAGCGAGAAGTCGTAGCGCATACCAAGACGCACGTAACGCGGGCTCTGGTAAGCAATGGCACGCTTGTAGTTGATGCTCTGCACCGGCACGCCGTTGCGGATGGCACCGGTTTCACCCACGTCGACCTGGGCGACCTTGCGCTGTGCGCCGGTGACGTTGAAGACCGTCGCGGTGAACGCCAGCGGCTGCTTCTCGCCAGCCCACATCGGGCGGTACTCGGCGTTGAGATCCAGCTGCCAGGTGTACGGCAGGCGGCCCTGCGAGCCACGCGGCGCCGGCTTCAGGCCGCACTCGAAGTACGAGGCGCCGTAATCGATCGCATCCACCGGGTCCACGCCGATGCAGTTCTTCGGGCGGCCCGTGGCCACCGCGAGGTTCGCACCGATCAGGAACTCCGACGTCGCCTGCCAGTAACCGTACGCCTTCAGCTGATGGGTACGATCGTTCGGCAGGGGGCCGTTGGTGTACTGCATGATTTCCGGGGCATCCCAGTCCTGCGTCACCGACGGATCGAGCTGGCCGATATCCGACTTCAGCTGGCCTTCGGAGTTACCGTAGCTACGCGAGAACGTGTAGTCGATGCGACCGTACCAGTCGTTGGCGAAGTGGTGTTCCAGGTACAGGTCCAGCGAGTAGTAGCTGCGCTTGAGATCCGGGAACTTCACGCCAGCCGGCGAGGTGAAGTCGTCCTTGGAAATCTTGAACGGCACGTAGTTGCCATCGCCGGTGTTGACCAGGAACGTGTTCGACTCACCCGGGTTGAACAGGTAGCAGCCCGGCAGCGACGCGTTGGAGATATCGATGCCGTGCGTTTCCGCGTACTTCTCGAACGGACGCGAATCGCAGAAGTCGTCGATCGAGCTCTTCAGCTTGCGATACGTCGCCTTTGCGCCGAAGCTCCAGTTCTCACTCAGGGCCTTGTCGAAGCCGAGGATGTATTCGTCCTGGTAATAGGCCTTGATGTTCCTCGCGGCCACGGTCTTCGGATCCAGCGGCGTGCCGTCTTCACCATTGAGATAACGGCGGGCGCCCAGCTGCTCGGTGCCGGTCGGCTCGCCGTTCGGGCCCACGCCGGTGTACGAGTAGTACTCGCTGTAATAGGTGGACGCGGACGCGCCGCGGATGGCGACGTTCGACGGGATGGCGAGATGGTAACGGCCGGCGTTCGCGTACACCTTGAACGAGGAGTCACCGAACACATCCCACGTGGCGCCCAGGCGCGGTGCCAGCTGGTGGCGCTGCTTCACGTAGGTGGCGCCGTCGCCGTTGATGTTCTTGAACTGCTCGTTACGCAGGCCGAGATACACCATCCAGCGATCGGTGACCTGCCAGTGGTCTTCGATGTACTGCGCTTCCTGCTCGGTCTTGACGCTTGCGCCGGTCTGGAACAGGCGCTTTTCGACGAAGTAATCGTCGCCCGGCGGCGGGACGATATCCGGACGGTTCGGCACTTCGCCGGCATCCTGGTAGACCCAGCGGTAACCGCCTTCGTAGATGTTGCCGGCGGTGGATTTCAGCGTCTGGTTATCGACACCGACGCGCAGGTCGTGGTCGCCGATGCGGTATTCCACGTCGAGGCGGTAGCCGTGCGTTTCATCCTTCGCACCCTTGCCCAGCACCGTGCCGTTGACGAGGCCGCAGCCCACGATCGGCGTGGAGACTGACCGGGAATCGGTGATCCACGGGCAGTTCGGGTTGGAAGCGTAGGAGAGGTCGCGCTCGTGCACGGTCTTGCTGTGGCCGTACAACGCGGTGATGGTCAGGTCATCGGTGATGTAACCGGTGTACTTGCCGATGTAGACATCGCCACCCGGCGCCGAACCCGGACCCGCGTCGAAGTTCTTCAGGTTATCGGTACCGATGTAACCGGCGCGATGGCCCGTCGAATAGTCGTACTTGTAGACGCTGCGCTCGGTGTTGGTCTTGTCGCCCAGGCCGGTGACTTCGAGCAGGTGGTTATCCGTGATGTTCCAGTCAACCTTGGCCAACCACTTGGTGGCTTTGTTTTCCTGGTACGTCTTCTGCGGCGCGGTGGCGACGCTGACGATACGGCTATCGGTACGGGTGAAGTCGCCCGCGGCATACAGGAACAGCTTGTCCTTGATCAGCGGGCCGCTGATGTAGCCGGTGTACTGCGTGTCGGTGCCCTTGTTGCCCGAGCGGGTCTGGTACAGCGTGCCGTTCTGGCGGTAGATGTTGCGCGGATCCTGGCGCAGCGCCGCAGGCTGCACGTAGACGCCGAAGCCACCCTTCCACTCGTTACCGCCGCGCTTGGTGACGATGTTGATCACGCCACCCGTGGAACGGCCGTATTCCGCACCGTAACCGCCGGTAAAGATCTGCTGCTGGTCGATCGCGTCGTAAGGCAGGCTGGTGAAACCCAGGCCGGTGAGCGCGTTCGTCACCGCATAACCGTTGATGTAGTACTGGTTTTCCGAAGCTGACGAACCGCCGAACGAGGCGACGTTACCGTAGCGGCTATCACCGGCGATGACGCCCGGTGCCAGCAGGGCGGCGGCGGTGACGTCACGCGCCAGCGGCAGCTTCTGCAGCTGCTCGGAGGTGAGCACGGTGCGCGAGTCGACCTGTGAGACGTCGATGGCAGGCAAGGCATTGCCGACGACCTGGACGCCTTCGAGATCCTGGGCGTTGGCGGACGAGGCGGCCGCGGCGCCAGCGAACGAGACGTCGACGCCGCCCAGGCTCACCTGGACGTTATCGCGCGTTTCGGCCACGGCGCCGTTGCGCTCCACGCTGACCTTGTAACGGCCAACGGGCAGCGAGCTGGCGCGGTAGCGGCCTTCCGAGTCCACGTTCACATCGCGGGTCAGGCCGGTATCGAGGTTCTGCAGGTGGACGACGGCCCCGTCCGGCTGGGCCACGCGGCCGAAGACCGTACCTGACGCGTTGGACTGGGCGAGGGCGCCGCCGCTAGCCGCGAGGCAAAGGGCGACGGCGGTGCAAAGACTGGTGCGGCGCAGGGCGCCTTGGAGCAGGGTGGAACGCTGCATGCTGTATCTCCCCGGATGAACTGCAAGGAGCCCGGCCACGAAGAACTAAGGGCCAGGCCCGTTCTCGGCTACCGTCTTGTTCCCCCCTGCACCGCCACTCCCAATGGCGGTTTCGGCCGGGAACCCTCCCCGTAACGCAAGAAAATGCGTACGACAGCAGCCAGCAGCGTTTGTAATCGAAGGTTTTTACGAACGTCAAGTGCTTGTTAACAAATCGTGGGCTTTCCATGCCCATCGATGCACTTCCCGTTAGAATGGCCAGGTTCGGGTGTCCGCCCTGGCGTCAGGCCAGGAAGGATGAAACGGGAAGCCGGTGCGCCACTCGCGTGGCAAGGCCGGCACTGCCCCCGCAACGGTATGCCGCTGGGGCCCCAGGCCCCGATCTGGCGCGGTAAACGCCACTGCCCCTCGGGGTGGGAAGGCGCCCGCCAGAGCTCCATGCATGGGGAGCGGCGAGTCCGGAGACCGGCCCGAGACCATCCCTGCGGCATGCCGCGGGGTGGCTCTGTTTCGGACGATTCGCGGCGGGCGGATCCGGACAGCTCCGGTCTCTTGCCCGCGCGCCGTTCGCCCTCCCGTGACCGTCCTTGTTTTGAGACTTGCCGCAAGCCGGCTCGAGGACGCTCCACCTATGAAGAAGACCCTGCTCGCGACGGCCCTGCTGTCGTCCATCACCCTGGCGCACGCCGCCGATGCTCCGGAAGCCCTGCCCACCGTCGTGGTCACCGCGAACCGCGCCGCCACCCCGCTGGACGAGGTACTCGCCCCGGTCACCGTGATCACCCGTGACGACATCGACCGCCTGCAGCCCACCAGCGTGCAGGACCTGCTCACCGGCCTGCCGGGCGTGGTCATGGCCAACACGGGCGGCATCGGCCAGCAGACCTCCATGTTCATGCGCGGCACGAACTCGTCGCACACCCTGGTGCTCGTCGATGGCGTCCGCGTCGGCACGGTCGGCGCCGGCCTGCCTGCTTACGAGCAGCTCCCGGTCGAGCAGATCGACCATATCGAAGTGGTCCGCGGCCCGCGCTCCACCCTGTACGGATCGGACGCCATCGGCGGCGTCATCCAGATCTTCACCCGCCATGGCGAGGCCGGGCAGGCGCCGACGCCCTCGGTGTCGGTGACCGGTGGCAGCCACGGCTACGAGGCCGCCCAGTTCGGCGTTTCCGGCGGCACCACCCATGGCTGGTACAACGCCAGCCTGGGCGGCCAGTACACGGCTGGCATCAATGCCTGCCGCGATGGCGCGGCCGAAGCGGGCAAGGGCTGCTTCACCGATGAGCCGGACCACGATGCTTATCGCACCTACAACGGCGCGCTCTCGGGCGGCTACCGCTGGGATAACGGCACCGAACTCACCGGCAGCTGGCTGCGCAGCAAGGGCACCATCGAATACGACGGTGACTTCCAGAACCTGACCCGTCGCTCGCAGCAGGTCGCCGGCGGCAAGCTGAGCTTCGACGCCATGGCCGACTGGCGCATGTCGGTGAGCCTGGGCCAGAACCAGGACCGTGCCGACAACTACCTCAATGGTTCGGAAAAGACCTGGTACGACGCCGACTTCAATCCGCACGTGGGCGCCGACAAGCAGCGCATGGGCTACCTGTATTCCAAGCGCAACCAGGCCGCCTGGCAGAACGATTTCACCCTGGCGCCGGGCCAGACCCTGAGCGCGGGCGTCGATTACCAGCAGGAAAAGCTGGATAGCGACACCGATTACCTGAAGACCACGCGCAACAACACCGGCGTGTTTGCCCTGTACCAGGGCGTCTTCGGCCCGCACGAGATCCAGCTCTCGGCGCGCCACGACCACAACACCCAGTTCGGTAACCACAACACGGGTTCGGCGGCCTACGGCTTCCGCTTCGATAACGGTATGCGCATCACGGCGTCGTACGGCACTGCCTTCCACGCGCCGACGTTCAATGACGAGTACTACCCGTACGGCACCCCGGTGGCGCTGAAGCCGGAGAAGTCGCGCACGGCTGAAATCGGCCTGAGTGGCACGCCGGGCATCTGGAACTGGGCGGTGAACGCCTACCAGACCAAGGTCGACGACCTGATCGGCTTTGACGCGAACTTCCTGCCGATTAATGTGAGCCAGGCGCGCATCCGCGGCCTCGAAGGCCAGCTGGGTGCCGATGTCGATGGCTGGCACGTGCGTGCCTACGCCACGCTGCAGCAGCCGCTGAACCGCGACAACGGCCCGAATGACGACAACCTGCTGGCGCGCCGTCCGCGTCGCACCGGCCGCGTGGACCTGGACAAAGACCTCGGCGCGTTCACCGTGGGTGGCTCGGTCTATGCCGCGGGTTACAGCTACGACGACGCGGCCAACACCACGCGCCTCGGCGGCTACACCACGGCCGACCTGCGTGCCACCTGGCACCTGGACAGCGCGTGGAGCGTGCAGGGCCGCGTGGCCAATGTGGCCGACAAGCACTATGAGACGGCTGCGTACTACAACCAGCTGGGCCGCACGTACTACGTGACGGTGCGCTTCGCGCCGAACCCGTAAGGGCTGACACACCCCTGTAGGAGCGCGCTTGCGCGCGATGGGGTCTTGCCGCGAGCACCTATCGCGCGCAAGCGCGCTCCTACAACAGCGGGGCATGGGGGGTGCCATTGGATATGCCTGCTTAAACAGTCATTCCGTGCCTTTCGGCAGGGGCTGACGGGTGGCACAGGCGACACGGGAGGCCATGACGGCATAAAGTGCCCGGCGCGGGCGTTCCCGCTGTCACAGGATGTGTCGTGAATTTTTTTGCTCCTTTCATCCGCCGGCCCCGGGGAACGTCGCTGCTCGCGGCAGGCCTCACGCTGGCTGGCGCACTGGCGTACATGTTGCTGGGCGTGGCCGCGCTGCCCTCGATCGAGGTGCCGGCGGTTTTCATCCAGACGCAGATGCCGGGCGCCAATGCGCAGACGATGGCCAACACCATCATTGCGCCGCTGGAGCGCCACCTGGGCCAGATTCCCGGTGTGGACCAGATGTACTCGAACAGCACGGAAGGTGCCGGGTTCGTGCGCCTGCGCTTCAACATGGATCGTTCCACCGACGCGGCCGCGCGCGATGTGCAGGCGGCGATCAATGCGTCCATCGCCGACCTTCCGCCGGGCATGCCCAGCCCGCCGCAGTACTTCAAGTTCGATACGGGACAGATCCCCGTACTGCTCGTCTCGTTCACTTCGAAGACGATGCCGGCGGACAAACTGTTCGACGTGGTCGATACATTGATCCGGCCAACCGTGTCGCAGATCGACGGCGTCGCGCGCGTGCAGGTGTTCGGTGGCACGCCGCATGCGGTGCGCGTCGAGCTGGATACCAATGCGCTGTCGTCGAAGGGGCTCACGACCAACGATGTGAGCAACGCCTTGCAGGCAGCCAACGTGAACTCGCCGCAGGGCTTGCTCTCCGACGGCCACTCGCAGATGACCGTGATCGCGAACGACGGGCTGCATGACGCGGATGAATTCGCGCGCATCCTGATCGCGATGCGCAACGGCGTGCCGGTGCGTCTGTCCGATGTGGCCAACGTCACCAGCGGCCAGCAGGATATCTACCAGAAGGCGTGGTTCCAGGGCGAACGCTCGGTGACCATGCAGATCAGCAAGCGGCCCGAGGCCAACTCGATCGCGACGGCCGACGCGATCCGCGCCGCGCTGCCACGCTTCCGCGCGATGCTACCGGCGGATGCGGTGGTGACACCCATCTTCGACCTGACCCAGACGACCCAGTCGGCGCTTCACGAGGTGAAGGTCGCGCTGATGATCTCCATCGTGATGGTCTGCCTGGTGATGCTGGTGTTCCTGCGCCGCCTGGGCCCCACGCTCATCGCGACCCTCAGCGTGCCGTTGTCGCTGGCTGGCGCGTTCGTGGTCATGTGGACCCTGGGCTACACGCTGAACACCATGTCGCTGATGGCGCTGGTGCTATGCATCGGCTTCGTCGTGGACGATGCCATCGTGGTGATCGAGAACATCGTGCGCCACATGGAGAACGGCTCAGCGCCCATGCCGGCCTCGCTGGAGGGCGTGCGCGAGATCGGCTTCACCGTCATCTCGATCACCATCTCGCTGGTGGCCGTGTTCGCACCGCTGCTGTTCGGCAACAACATGATCACCAAGCTCCTGCGCGAGTTCTCGGTGACCCTGGCCTCGGCGGTGCTGATCTCGGCCGTTGTCTCGCTCACGCTCACCCCGGCGCTGTGCGCGCGCTACCTCAAGCACGATGAGCCGGATCGCGTACCGGGACGCCTGGAAAAAGCGTTGGAGAGGTTCGACAAGGGCTTCCTGAACACCTATTCGCGCGCACTGGACTGGGCCATGCGCCACCGCCGGATCATGCGCTGGCAGCCGCTCACCCTGTTGATCGCCACCTTCCTGCTGGCCATGGCCGTGGTGAAGACCGCCGGCGGCAACTTCATGCCCGATGAAGATACCGGCATGCTCCAGGCGGAGATCACCGCGGACGCGAACATCTCGCCCGATGAAATGACCCGGCGTCTCACCAAGGTCGCCGACATCATGCGCAAGGATTCGACGGTGGCCGATGTCACCGCGATCCTCGGCGGCGACAACGGCGGCGCGGTGGGCAACCAGGGCCTGATGTTCATCGACCTGAAGCCGAAGGGCAGTGGCCCCGATCATCGCCATGAGTCGATCAAGGAAATCATGGATCGCATGGGCAAGGAGTACGAGAAGATCTCCGACGTCCAGGTGTTCTTCAACCCCGTGCAGTTCCTTGGCGGCGGTGGTGGTAACAGCAACCGCGGCCAGTACTCGTTCCAGCTGATCAGCACGGGCGGCGAGAGCCTTGAGCCGTGGACGCTGAAACTCGTGCAGGTGATGCGCGGCATGAAGGAGTTCCGCGACGTCGGCAGCGATTTCGACGTGGTGGGCAAGCAGCAGATGCTACAGGTGGATCGCGATGCCGCGAGCCGCCTGCAGATCGGCATGGGCATGATCGATACGGCGCTTTACAACGCGTTCGGCCAGCGCCAGGTGTCGGTGATCTATTCGGACATCAACCAGTATTGGGTGGTGCTTACCGCGGCGGCAGCGCAGTCGCTCTCGCCCGAGACGCTGTTGAACACCTACGTAAAGAACAGCGTGGGCAACATGGTGCCGCTTTCCGCGGTGGCGCATATCGCGCCGGTGAGCACGCCTAGCGCGGTGACCCACCAGAACCAGCTGGAATCGGCGGATATCACTTACAACCTCGCGCCGAAGATCACGCCGGACAAGGGCAATACCCTCGTCGAACAGGCCGTGGCGAAGCTCTCGCTGCCGGAAGGCGTGCGCATGGATTTCACCGGCGCCAACCAGCGCCTGCGTGACGCGCAGTCCAACGGCATGGTGTTGCTGATCGGCGCGATCCTGGCGGTGTACATCGTGCTGGGCGTGCTTTACGAGAGCCTGGGCCACCCGCTCACGATTCTTTCCACGCTGCCGGCAGCGGGTGCCGGTGCGTTCCTGGCCATGCTGGTCACGCAGACGCAGCTCACGTTGATGGCGATCATCTCGGTGCTTCTGCTGATCGGTATCGTGAAGAAGAACGCGATCCTGATGGTGGATTTCGCGCTGACAGCGCAGCGCGAGCAAGGGATGTCGCCGGTCGAGGCGATCCGCCAGGCGGCGTTGGTGCGCTTCCGCCCGATCACGATGACCACGCTGGTGGCGATGGGCGCGGCGCTGCCGCTGGCCATCGGTTTCGGCGTGGGTTCGGAGATGCGCCGGCCGCTGGGTATCGCCATCGTCGGCGGGCTGCTCGTCTCGCAGCTGCTGACGCTGCTGAGCACACCGGCGATCTACCTGTGGAACCACGACCGCAAGGAGCGCAAGTACCGGCGGAAGCTGAAGCGCCGGTACAAGCGGTGGGTGAAGCTGCGCAAGGCGCGCGGTGCTAACGCGTCTTACAGCACGGCGGCGGCCAACCCGCGCACGTAATCCCGCACATCCCCAGGCCACGCCTCGGTCAGCGCGGTGAACCGTTCGCCTTCGCGGCGATGGAACGCGCGCGAGGCTTCTTCATAGCCGGCCAGGTTGCCGGCCAGCGCCAGCATCACCCGGTCGACGGCCTCGCTCGCCTGCCGGGTGCGGTCGATATCGACGTTCTCGCGGCTGGCGCTTTCGACCAACCGGCGTAGCGCGACCGAGGCGCCGCCGGGCTGCGCGGCGAGCCACTCCCAGTGACGCGGCAGCAGGGTGACCTCGCGCGCGACCACGCCGAGCTTCGGCCGGCCTGGACCACGCCGGGCCGGCGCAGGCTCAATGGCCTCGAGGCGCGCCAGGACATCGTGGGTAGTGCCGCGGTAATCGATATCCACAGGACGACCGGTGCTGTCGTCGTAGATGATCGGGCTGGCGTTGGGTTCGCTATCGAGATGCGCCTTGCAGCGCTCGGCCACGACGGCGAGCGGGCCGCTACCCACGCGGTGGGTGCCATCGAAGGCGGTGTAATGATTCTGCATGGGGGTCTTCCTTCCACCGGGACCCGCCAGATATTACCCGGTAAAAATTGTACGTCAATAGTGCCCGGGTAAAATATCTCAGTGGATGCCCCAGGCATAGGCATCCATCGACAGCACGCCATAGGTTACGCCGCCATCGATCGCCATAGGCGTATCGCCAGCGGCCGCGGCCGCCGCGACCAGCAAGGGCAGGTAGTGTTCGTCGGTCGGGTGGGCCCGCAAGGCCGAGGGGGCACGCCGGCGATAGTCGCGCAGCGCTTCGGTATCGCCAGCGAGCACCGCCGCCTTCGCCCACGCCGCGAACTGCCGGGTGTAATCCTCAGGCTCGCGCGTAACCCGCGCTTCCCGGGTGTTATGGGTCAGGCTGCCCGAGCCCAGCACGGCTACTCCGCGGTCGCGTAACGGCGCCAGCGCCTTGCCAAGCCGCAGGGCCGAGTCGACGTCGAGGTTGTGCGGCATGGAGACCTGCAGCACCGGCGTATCCGCCTCCGGCCGTAGATAACGCAGCGGCACCCACGCGCCGTGATCGAGCCCGCGCTCCGCATCCACCAGGGCGGTGAAACCGTGCTCGATCAACAGGCCTGCCGTCTCGGCGGCGAGCGATGGCAGCCCGGGCGCCGGATAGCTCAACGTATAGAGCTCCGGCGAGAAACCGCCGAAGTCATGCATCGTGGCGGGCCGGGGTGCACCCATGACCCGCACGCCGCACGTCTGCCAGTGCGGCGAGACCACGACGATGGCCGTAGCGCCAGCCAGGCGCTCGCCGAGCGTCGTGAGCTGGCTGCCGAGCAGGCCGGGCTCCAGGGCGAACGTGGGGGAGCCGTGGGAGACGAAGAGTGCAGGTGCGCGTTGCATGGCGATGTGCCTGGCGGCGGGGGTGGGGGATGCCACTCAATGTAGGCATCGCCGCCGCGCGGATAAATCACCGTGGCGCGAACGGATTGTTCAGCCGACGAGTGCGGGCGCCCGGCCCAGCTCGTCCAGCGGCACCGGCCGCGAGAACAGGAAGCCCTGCATGGCGATGCAGCCCTCGTTTTCGAGCCATTCGCGCTGGCTCTGCGTCTCCACGCCCTCGGCCACTACCCGCAGGTTGAGGCTACGGGCCAGGAAGATGATGGAACGGCAGATCGAGGCATCCGCCTTGTCTTCGAGCAGCGAGGTCGTGAAATGGCGATCCACCTTCATCTTGTCGAGCGGCAGGCGCGACAGATAGGTGAGGTTCGAATAGCCCGTACCGAAGTCATCGAGCGCGATGCTGACGCCCATGGCGCGCAGTTCGTGCAGCGTGCGAATGGCCCGCTCGGGCTCGTTCATGAAGGCGCTCTCGGTGAGCTCGAGCTCCAGCGCCGAGGCGCTGGCCCCGGTTTCACGCAAGGCCTGGCGCACTTCGGCGACCAGATCCGAATGAGCGAGCTGCTGCGCCGAGATGTTCACGGCGATACGGCAACCTTCCCCCAACACCTCCACCACGCGGCGCTGCTGGCGGCAGGCCTCGCGCAGCACCCACTGGCCCACCGACACGATGGCGCCGGTTTCTTCCAGCAAGGGAATCAACTGGTCGGGCCACGCGAGGTCGCCCGGCGCCATGGGCCAGCGCAACAGCGCTTCCACGCCGATCGGCTTGCCGGTGAGGCTATCGTGCTGGGTCTGCCAGGCCAGGGCGAGTTCCTGGTCCAGGTTGGCTGGGGCGAGCCGGCTGATGACGGTAAGACGCGCCATCGCCGTCGCGTGCATATCCGCCGAATAGCGCTTCCACGTATGCCGGCCGGAGCGCTTGGCATCGTACATCGCGGTATCGGCATTGCGGATCAGCGTATCCGCATCGGCACCGTCACGCGTCGCGAAGGCCACGCCGATGCTGCACTTCAGCCGCTGTACGGTGCCGCCCACTTCCATCGGCTCTTCGATCGCACGCTGGATCCGCGGCAACACATCGAGCGCCTTCGCCGGTGGCCCACTGAAAGGCAGCATCGCCACGAATTCATCGCCACCGAAGCGGCCAATATGGCCGAGGCCGTCCAGTGCATCGCCTAGTTTGAGCGTCACATCACGCAGCACCTGGTCACCCAGCGTGTGGCCCAGTGCGTCGTTGATGAACTTGAAGTGGTCCAGGTCGATGAACAGCACCATGAGGCCGGTGTTGTCGCGGATGCACTCGCGCACCAACCCGTCGAGCTGCTCGCGCAAGGCGCGGCGGTTCGGCAGGCCGGTAAGTTCATCGTGGGTGGCCTGGTGGTTCAGGCGTTCTTCGTAACGGCGCTGCTCGGTCACGTCACGCACGATCACCAGCGTGCCGCGGCCGCGCGAGTCCTTGTATTCGGACAGCGCCAGCTCCGCCTCGAACGGCATGCCCTGCATGGGTTCGAGCCAGGCGATGACACCGGCGCTTTCGCCGTTGCCCGCACGGATCGCCGCCAGTGCGTCGTTATCCATGAGCTCCGCCGCGCCCCGGCCCGTGAGGACCTGGCCCGGCATGCCAAGCCGCTCCTCAGCGAGCGGATTGGCGAAATCGATGTAGTCGTCACGCACCACCAGCAGGGGCAGCGGCATGCGTGCGAGCAGCTTGCGGTAAGCCGCTTCGCTCGCGGCCAGGTCGCGGTCGGAATCGCGCAACCGCTGCCGCGTCTCGTGCAACGCGGTGATCTCGCTGATCGTGCCCGCGAGGATGGTGGTGCCTTCCTCGTTGGTAATCCGCGCCGCGCGCAGGTTCACCCGCAGTTCGTGGCCATCGGGGCGGCACAGGCGGTGTTCGAGCTCGTAGGGGCCGTCGCCGTGGGTGAAGCGTTCGACCCACGCGGCGATCGCCGGCCGGTCTTCTTCATGGACCAGTTGGTAATACGTGCCGAAACGGCCGCCCATGCGATCGATCGACAGGCCCGTGATCTCATAGACGTGCCCCGACCAGACGATGGTGCGCGAGCGCAGGTCGGCTTCCCACAGGCCGATATGGCCACTGCGCTGCACATCGCCGAGATGGCGCGCGCTGCGGGTGAGCGCTTCGAGCAGGGAACCCTGGCGCTCGTAGGCACGGCCGAGCCAGGCGGCCACGCCGTTGAGGATCAGCAGGAGCACCAAGGTCGCGATGACCGTGGCCTCCGCCTGGCGGATCCATTCGGCACGGATGGCACTGCGGTCCACCCCGACGCGAACGATCAGCGGATACATGGCCGAGGCCGACCAGGCGTACATGTAGTCGCCCTCGTCGTACGTACCCTGGCTACCCGGGGCCACGGACTTGAGGGTCCAGCGCTGGCCGGTGTATTCGCGGTTGCTGGCGAACAGATGGCCCTCCGGCGAGAACACGCTGAGCACTCCGCTGGCACTCAACATCGCGTGGCGAAGCATCTCGGTGGCACGTTCGCTATCGATGCGGGCACCGAATGAATCCGGCTCGGCGACGCGCGAATCCACAAGCACCCTGACGGTGGGACCAAGGCTCAGGTGGGCCGGCGACACGTTTACCCGGACGCTGGCACCCAGGGACTGGTGCCGGGGCGCGGCCATGGTCGGCTTCCAGTCGGTCGGAAGCCGGGAGTGGGTGGCGGCCAGAACGTTGCCGTCGGCATCCAGGGCTACGAAATTTCCTAATTCCGGATGCCGGGCCTGGACCTCGGCCAGGGCCGTGTTGAGCGGACCCGGGTCGGCGCTCGTCACATTATTCCGCAGGGCCAGCAGCGGCCCAAGGCTCGAATCGATGTCCTGGTCGAGCGCGCGGATGATCCCAGCGGAGGCACCGACGATCTGGCGGTGGCTGGCACCGATCATGCGTTGGTAGGCATCCACCTGTAGCCAGCCGACGATGGCGACCACGCCGATGGATAGCGCGGCTGCGGCCACGCTGAGCGCCAGCCGGATACGGCGCGCACGTAGCCTGGTCGCTCCTTTGTCCACCGCCCCTGTCACTTCCGTAGTGCCTCGCCCGTGCCGTTTGAAAGGCCCGGGTATGCCGAGGCCTATACGCTTTATCGGCCACTCCCGTCCGCCCTTGAGATGACCCGTCGGCACACATCGTTCCAAGCCTGCGGTTAATCGGCGGAAATATTCTTTCCCTACCCTCTTTATTCACGCTGGCTGGACACTATTTACCGAACGATCCAGTTCTGAAATTTGCTTTTCGCCCCAGCGCCACACATAAACGTCCCACCATAAGGACCTGTTCCCCCATGCGCTCGTCCCGCGTTGCCCTCGGCGTCCTCGCCGCGCTTTCCCTCACCGTTGCCTCGCTCCCGGCCGCCGCCGACACCCATATCGAAGTCCAGGGTGGCCGCAGCTACATGGACAGCCACCCGACGGATGCTTTCTTCATCGAGTCGGTCTTCAACCCCTACCAGATTGGCGCCAGCCGCTTCACCTGGTCGCCGGACGTGTCGATCGGCTACATCAAGGGCCGCGACGTGGGCCGCTACGCAAATTCCCACCCGGGCGTAAACAACAACGTCTGGGTCGGCGCCGCCGGCGCCCGCCTGCACTACGGCGTGGATGGCGACTGGTACCACCCGTTCTTCTTCAGCTTCCAGGTCGCCGGCACGGCCGGTGGCCGCACCCAGGCCCTGTCCTCGGGCTACGAGTTCGTAAGCACGCTGGGCTGGCAGTGGAAGAACATCAGCTTCCAGCTCCGCCACATCTCGAACGGCAGCTTCAAGGAGCCGAACCGCGGCGAGACGATGGCGCTCATCGGTCTCGGGTTCGATATCTAACCGCGGAAACACGATCCCCTGTGTAGGAGCTCACCCTGTGAGCGACGCCGTTCGCTACAGACCCACAAGGCCTGTAGCGGTATCGCGAAAGATGTCGCCCACAGGGTGGGCTCCTACGGTAGAGGCACAAAAAAAAGGCCCGGCATACGCCGGGCCTTTTTTTTAGCCTTAGTGGCCCGAGGCCGCTGGCCCGGCCTTGGCCGCGAACGGCGGCTTGGCGAGCCACACCACGAAGATCAGCGCCATGAACACGAAGCCGAGGATGTGGAACACCTCGTTGAACGAGATCTGGTACGCCTGCTGGGTGATCATCTGGTTCACCGAAGCGGCGGCATACGTCGGATCGCCATTGCCGATCTGAGTCAACGCCGCCTGCGCGCTGGGGTTATACGGCGTGATGTTCTCCGCCAGGCGTTCGTGGTGGACGATGGCGCGGTGATCCCACAGGAACGTGGTGAGCGAGGCCGCGAAGCTACCGCCCAGCGTACGCAGGAAGGTCGCCAGGCCCGAACCGGCCGCAATCTCACGCGGCTGCAGGTCGGAGAGCAGGATCGAGAGCACCGGCATGAAGAACAACGCCACGCCCAGGCCCTGGATCAGCTGCACCATCGCCACGTGGAAGAAGTCCACCTCGAGGTAGAACTCCGAACGCATGAAGCAGGTACCGCCCATCACCAGGAACGCGCCCGTCGCGAGCACACGCAGATCGAACTTGTGTGCATAGCGGCCGACGAACGGCGTAAGGATCACGGGCAGGATACCTAGGGGTGCCGAGGCGAAGCCGGCCCACGTGGAGGTGTAACCCACGTTGCGTTGCAACCACTGCGGCACCAGCAGGCCGATCGCGAAGAACGCCGCGTACGCCAGCACGAGACACAAGGTGCCCATGCGGAAGTTCCGATGGCGGAACAGCTTCAGGTTAACGATCGGATCCTTGTCCGTGAGCTCCCAGATCAGGAACACGGCCAGGCCAATCGCTGCCACGATCGCCGTAGCGATGATGAAGGGCGAGTTGAACCAGTCTTCGTCGTTGCCCTTATCGAGCACCACCTGCAGCGCACCCACGCCGATGATCAGCGTGATCAGGCCCACGTAATCGACCTTGGGCTTTTCGGTCTGCTCCGGGCGCCCCTTCATCTGGTTCGAGACCACCATGGAGGCGAAGATGCCGATGGGAACGTTGATGAAGAAGATCCACGGCCAGGTGTAGTTGTCCGTGATCCAGCCACCGAGGATCGGGCCTGCGATAGGCGCAACGACGGTGACCATCGCGAGCAGGGCGAGTGCCATGCCGCGTTTTGCTGGTGGATAAATTGAGATCAGCAGCGACTGCGTGATCGGATACATCGGACCCGCCACCGCACCCTGGATGGCGCGGAACAGGATGAGCATGCTCATGCTCTGCGCGATACCGCACAGGAACGAGGCCAGCGAGAACAGTAGCGTGGCCCACACGAACAGCTTGGTTTCACCAAAGCGACGGGTGAGGAAGCCGGTGAGCGGCAGCGCGATCGCGTTGCTCACCGCGAACGAGGTGATCACCCAGGTGCTCTGGTTGGAGCTGACGCCAAGGTTGCCCGCGATGGTCGGCAGCGACACGTTCGCGATGGTGGTGTCCAGCACCTGCATGAACGTCGCGAGCGATAGGCCGACCGTGGACAGCGCCAGGTTTGGCGGTCGAAATTCGGTGCTCATGGATAAGCCTGGTCGTTAGAGAGTGGCAGTGAGGGAACCGCGGGCGCACTGTTCTTCAACGCGTGCGCCCGCAAAGCCTTCCCTTACTTCGGCGCCTTCTGCTGCTCGGCGCCATCGCCGGCCGACGCGTTCTCGTGGATGACGCTCGCGATGTCCTTGTCGGCATCGGCCAGCTGCTTGTCATACACGGTGGTCGAGAATTCGGGCTTGGTCGGCGCCTGCTGCGCCAGCAGCGGGCCGTTCTGGTCGTGCAGCGACACGGTGACCTTGGTCGACAGACCCAGGCGCAGCGGCTTTTCTTCGAGCTGCTTCGGGTCGGTGAAGACCACGCGGACCGGCACGCGCTGCACGATCTTGATCCAGTTACCGGTGGCGTTCTGCGCCGGCAGGATCGAGAACGCGCTGCCGCTACCCACGCCGAGGCTGCGGATCTTCGCCTTGTAGACCGTATCGCCACCGTACACGTCAGCGGTGACGTCCACCGGCTGGCCGATGCGCATCTTGGTCAGCTGGGTTTCCTTGAAGTTGGCATCGATCCACACCTCATGGAGCGGAACGACAGCCATCAGGGCGGCACCCGGCTGCACGCGCTGGCCGACCTGCACGCTGCGCTTGGCGACGTAACCGTCGGTCGGGGCAACGATGGTGGAACGCACGTAGTCGAGGTAAGCCGAGCGCAGCTTGGCAGCGGCGGCGCGCACATCCGGGTGCGAGGCGACGACGGTGTCATCGACCAGCACCTTGCTGCTGCTGTACGACTGCTTGGCCGACGACAGGCTGCTTTCGGCCGAGGTCAGCGTATCGAGCGCGTGCGAGAGTTCTTCGGCCGAGATGGCACCCGTCTTCGCGAGATCGCGGCGGCGGTTGTAGTCGGCACGGGCACGGTCGACGGCGGTCTGGCGCACCGAGACATCGGCCTGGGCCGAGGTCACGTTGTTGTACAGGCCGCGCACGCGGCGCACGGTGGTGGCGAGGTTGGCGCGTGCGCTTTCCAGGGCCACTTCGGCGTCGCTCGGGTCGAGCTTCACCAGCACATCGCCCTGGTGGACGAGGTCGCCATCGTCGGCGCCGATCGAGGTGACCGTGCCGGCGATCTGCGGGGTGATCTGCACGACGTTGCCGTTGACGTACGCGTCATCGGTATCTTCGTACCAGCGGCCGTCCACGAAGTACCACACCGTCCACGCGATGGCCGCGAGGATGATGAGGGCGACGAGCAGCTTGAGGAAGAACCCACGACGGCTCTTCGGCGGTGGCGCCACGGTGGCGCCGGTCGGTGCGGTGGTTTCTTGTGACATCGGTATATGCCTTGGAAAGTGTGTGTGTTCTTAGTGGGCGGCGTCGGCGACGGGCTGGTCGCCGGCTTCGGGGCGGAAGCCGCCACCCAAGGCCTGGATGAGCTGCACGGAGGTATCGACCTGCTCGGCGCGCAGGGACACGAGACGCTGTTCGGCCTCGAGCAGCTGCTGGCGTACCGAGAGCGAGTCGAGGTAGCTGCCGACGCCCGCCTTGTAACGCTGCTGGGCCAGGTCGTAAGCCTGCTGGGCCGCATCGTGGGCACGCTGCTGCGCTTGCATCTGCGCGTTCAGCGAATCCAGGCCAGCGAGATCGTCGGCGACTTCATTCACCGCGCCCACGAGGGTCTGGTTGTACTGCGCCACGGCCAGGTCGTACTGCGCATCCTTGCCGGCAAGGTTCGCGCGGCGGCGGCCACCGTCGTAGATCGGCAGGCTCACCGCCGGCAGCACCTGCCAGAAGCGTGCAGCCGACGAGAACAGGTTGCTCGAACCACCGGCGACCTGCGCCGCGAGCACGCCGAGCGTCACGTTGGGCAGGAACTCCTTCTTCGCCGAATCGATATCCTTCGAGGCGGCTTCGACGCGCCAGCGCGCGGCGACCAGGTCGGCGCGGTGGCCGAGCAGATCGGCCGGCACGTTGGCCGGCACGGCGACGGCGGACGGTGCCAGCGTCGTCGGGCGCTCGATGGCGAGGCCGCGATCCGGACCCTTGCCGAGCAGCATGGCGAGCTGGGTGCGCGCCGTGTCGATCGCGCGCTGGGCCACGGCCATCTCGCGTTCGGCCGAGGCGACTTCGCTATCCGACTGCTTCACCTGGATCTGGTTATCGACGCCGGCAGCGACACGCTGTTTGGTCAGGTCGCGCGAGGCACGGCTACGGTCGAGCTCGGCCTTGGCCACGTCCATCTGATCGAACGCGTAGCCGAGTTGTACATAGGCACGGGCCACGTTGGTCGAGATTTCGATGCGCGCGGCGCGGGCGTCCACTTCAGCGGCACGCTGCGAACCCACCGCAGCTTCAAACGCATCGCGCTTGCCGCCCCACAGGTCGAGATCCCAGTTGAAGTTGCCGTAGCCGTACTTCGTCCAGCTGAAGTGGCCGAGTTCGTTACCGACCAGGCCCTGCGGGAGGTGCGCGCCGGCGGCGCCGCCACCGACGTTGAAGGTCGGGTCGCGGGCGGCGTCAGCCGAGCCGGCCTGCGCCTGTGCCTGGCGCACGCGGGCGTCGGCGACGGCGAGGTTCGGGCTGTCCTTCAGTGCTTCGTCGATCAGCGACGACAGGCGGGCATCGCCCAGCCCTGTCCACCAATCGGCGGCCGGCCAGGCCGAGGGGCTGGCATCACCGCGGCCGAGGCTCTTCTCGGCGTGGAGGGTGGCCGGGTCGGTCAGGTGGCCCTGCGTTTCCAGTCCACGGCTGGTGACACAGCCGGAAAGGACGAAGGCGGCACCGATGGCCGCCACGAGTGTGTGCAGACGCATGCGTTTTGCCTCAGGTTTTCTTAATTCAGTTCGATTCGCGCAGCGCACACAACACGCGCTGCAGGTAATCAAGAAGGTGGCCCTGCTCTTCCGCGGACAGATCCTTCTGCGCGCGCTGGAGCGTGGCGACGTTGCTTTCGTGCAGGTGGCGCCACAGCGCCAGGCCAGCCTCGGTCAGTTCAATGCGCAGGGCACGGCGGTCTTGCTCATGCGGCTGGCGGCGCAGGTAGCCCTTGGCTTCCAGCTGGTCCAGCTGGCGCGTCATGGCGCCGCCGTCCAGGTCCACGGCACGCGCCAGCTCGGTGGCCGTCATCGGGCCCAGGTTGGCGAGGCGCTTTAGCACGTGGAACTGGGTGAACTTGAGGTCGGCGCCCAGCGCGGCCAGGTCAGCCTCGATAGCCCGCACGATTTCGCCGCGGACCATGCCGATAAGGGCGCCGAGGCTGTCTCGGCCGTCCGGGGAAGCGCACAGGTTGGTATTCATGCCGCGCATTCTATTGCCTGACTGATAGTTGTCAAGGCAAATATGATTGCGCCAGATATTTTCAAGGGGCGGCTAGTTACTCCTCGTCGGCCAGCAGGGCTGCCAGAGCCGGGTCACGGATGCTGAACAGGTCGAACACACCCAGGGCGCGGAGCGTGGGCAACTGGGCCAGCAAGCGAGGTTCCAGGCGGCGGCGCTGCTCCTCGGAGGTGGTGGAATCCAGCATGGCGTGGGCACAGGCCACGAACGTGACCAGGGCATCGCCAGCGGCGGTGTCATCGTTAAGCTGCGAAAAGTCGGTGGTGACGAGGCGGATCATGGGGACCTCCGGCGTCGAGGTCCGGCACGCGGGCTGTCGGCGGATGCCGCGCGCGGGACAGTTGCTTGGGGATGCAAATGTTATACATGTCCCCTATCGGCCTGATATCGTTATCGGGCCAATTAGTGTCGAGATCCGGCCAAAATGGAAAAAGAAGCGTTCCACGAGATGTTCGACCGGGCCGATGGCCCGCCCGTCCTCGCCTATGCGATGGAGCGCGATACGGCGCTGCTCGAGATCGACTGGCACCAGCATGTTCGCGGCCAGTTTTTCTATGTAGAGCAAGGCCTTATCGTTACACGAACGGAGCGCGGTACCTACCTGCTACCGCCCCATCGCGCTGGCTGGATGCCGCCTGGCCTCATGCATACGGTGAGCATTTCGGGGCCGAGCCGCGCCTGGGGCGTGTTCGTTTCGCCCGATGCTTCCGAGGGCCTGCCCGATCATGCCTGCGTCGTGGGCGTCGATGACGTCTTCCGCGCGGT
The DNA here is from genome assembly GCF_023078475.1 of Luteibacter aegosomaticola. NCBI lineage: Bacteria > Pseudomonadati > Pseudomonadota > Gammaproteobacteria > Lysobacterales > Rhodanobacteraceae > Luteibacter > Luteibacter aegosomaticola. Next base: position 4,997,345 of record NZ_CP095741.1, read on the forward strand.
GGTGAAGCGCGTGGCCACCTGGGCACCGGATGCGCCGACCTCGCCGGAAAGCGAACGCCTGCTCGCCGTGCTGCTGGACGAAATCCGCCACGCCCCGGTGGAGCGCATGCATCTGCCCATGCCCACCGACCGCCGGCTGCGCCGCGTGGCCATGGCGATGGTCGAACATCCGGAAGACACGCGCAGCATCGAGGATTGGGCGACGTGGGCTGGCTTGTCCGTGCGCACGCTCACCCGGTTGTTCCGCGAGGAGACCCAGTGCAGCGTGGCGCAGTGGCGGCAGACCGCGCGGCTCACCCGCGCGCTCGAGCGGCTGGCCGAAGGCGAGCCCGTGTCATCCATCGCCGATTCGCTCGGCTACGCCACGCCCAGCGCGTTCGTCGCGATGTTCCGCAAAGCCTTCGGCGACACCCCAGGCCGCTACCTCTCAAGACAAGCCGCCGCCGCCTAACCCGCCCAAACATCAATCCACCACCGCCTTACACATCCACAACCCCTCAAACGTATAAGGCTCGCCGCTATCCCGCGCCACCACGTCCACGGCCACGCGGCCATACGTCCAGCCATCGTGCGTACCGGTATCGCCCACATCGTGGCAGCCGCCGCCACGTTCGTACGTGCCGGTTTCGGCATGGGTCATCTCGGCCTCGTCGCGTGAACACTGAGCCAGCGCTTCCGCATGGGAAGGGAAGCGGTGGTTGCCGAAGACGTAGCGCTCGTCGGTACAGCGCGTAGCCGCATACACGGGTGAAAGGCTGAGGCAGAGCAGGAAAGCTGGGAGACGGCGCATGGAATGGCTCCGAAAGCACTGGGGCCGACGAGCCTGCTGGGCCGTTCCCGCGAAAGGAATCAGACTATTCTGAGAAATCGGGCCAATCGTTGCGCTTGTGACCTCACGCACGTTTTGACCGTTGACGGTTTGCCCTAGTGCGCCGGGAAGCGGTAGCCGACTCCGGGTTCGGTCTTCAGCCAGCGGGGGGCAGCAGCGTCATCGCCGAGCTTCTGCCGGAGCTTGCCCATCACGATGCGCAGGTAGTGGGTGTCCTGCGTATGGGTGGGGCCCCAGATATCGCGCAGGATCTGCTGCTGGCTCACTACGCGGCCGGGGTGGCGCACGAGCATGGCCAGCACAGCGAATTCCTTGCGGGTGAGCGCCACGGCCACGCCATCGAGGAAGACCTCGCGGCGTGCGAGGTCCACGACCAGGCCGCCTTCGTCATAGCGCACCGGCGCTTCCGCCTGTCCGGCTTTCGCGCTCTGGCGCAGCAATACGCGCAGGCGGGCCATCAGCTCCTGGATGCCGAACGGCTTGGTGACGTAATCGTTGGCGCCGTTATCCAGCGCCTTCACTTTCTCGGTTTCCGCATCGCGCACGGAGAGCATCACCACCGGCACCTGGCTCCACGTGCGCAACTCGCGCAGCACGTCGTGGCCTTCCATGTCGGGCAGGCCGATATCGAGCACCACCAGGTCCGGCGATTGCGTAGCCGCGAGGCCGAGGCCTTCCGCGCCATTGGCGGCGAGCACCACCTGGTAGCCCTCGGCACGCAGGCCGATATCGAGGAAGCGCCGGATCTGCGCTTCATCATCGATCACCAGGACACGCGGGGCGGCAGGGTTCATGCGGTTTCGTCGGGCGGCGGCGGCAAGGGCAGCGAGACCCGGATGGTCGTGCCTTGGCCGGCGTGGGGCAAGGCCTCCACGCTACCGCCATGGGCGCCGATCATGCCGCGGCAGATCGCCAGGCCCAGGCCGGTGCCCTGTTTGCCGCGATCGCCGCGCGAGACCGAATAGAACATATCGAAGATGCGCGTGCGCTCGTCCTCGGGGATACCCGGGCCGCGATCGGCCACATCCACCAGCAGGCGGCCGGCCTCGGTGCGCACGATCACCCGGATGGCTTCGCCCGGCGGCGAGAAGCGCGCGGCGTTTTCGAGGATGTTGAACAAGGCCTGCTCGATCAGCGCCGGGTGCACATGGAGCAGCACCGTATCCGGCGGCAGGTGCACGTCGACGCGCGTATCGGGGAACAGTTTGCGCAGGCGCGATACGGCGGCGGCGACGATCTCGCCCGCATCCACCCAATCGCGGTTGAGCTTGAGCGTGCCGTGGCCGAGCCGTGTCATGTCGAGCAGGTTCTGGATGTAGCGATCGAGGCGCTGGCCTTCGCCGAGGATCGCCTGCAGCAGTTCGTGGCGTTCTTCCGCCGGCAACTGCGCGTCATAGCTCAGCAGCGTGCCGGCCGACCCGATCATCGAGGCAAGCGGCGAACGCAGGTCGTGCGAGACCGATGAGAGCAGCGCGCTGCGCAAGCGCTCGGTTTCACCCTGGACGCGTGCGCTCTCCAGTTCCACCGCAAGCCGTGCGCGCTCGAGCGCGAGGGCAATATCTTCGGCCATCGCCAGCGCCAGGCCACGACGGTCCGCGTCGGGTTCGCGCGCGTTCAACGGGAAACGCAACGCAGCCACACCGGCGCGGCGTTGTTCGCTGCCGAGTGGCAGCATCCAGCAGGACGCACCGTTGAGCGTATCGGTGTAACGGCCAGCCGGTTCGGCGTGGGCCTCGCACCAGTCCGCCGCGGCGCGGTCCTGGGTGGAAAGGGCGAACGCATCCGGCATCGAGGCCACGACCTGCAGATCCGCACCGGCATCGCGAGCGAGCATGGCCACCTCGGCATCGAGCGCACGAGCGAGGGCGCGTGCGCCAGCGGTGCGGATGCTTTCCGCGTCAGCGCTCGTCGCGAGCTGCTGGCCCAGCGCGACGAGCGCACGGCCACGCACCTGCGCCGCGCGCAACGATTGCACCTGCCCGGCAAGACGCGTCGCCAGCCGGCTGCAGACCAGCGCCGCGACGAGGAACAGCGTGACAGCCAGCACGTCGTCGGCGTTCGCGATCGCCAGCGTGTATCGCGGCGGTGCGAAGAAAAAGTTGTAACCGAAGAAGCAGAGGATCGCCGTATACACTGCCACCGCCATGCGCGTACGCGCAGCGACGATCAGTACCGCCGTGAGGAAGATCAGCGAGAGATTGGCGACCGAAAGATAACGATCGGCGACGAACGAGAGCGCCATGGCGATCGCCGTGGCGGCCGTGGCGAATGCATACTCCTTGCGAGTACCGACATCGGCAACGCGCAGGCGATGGCGGGCGCGGGCCCGTTCGGCCGGCGTCGCGACGATGGTGAGTTCGAGATGGGCGCCCCGGCGCAGCAGCTGCTGGGTGAGCGAAAAGCCCATCCGGCGAGCAATGGGTCGCTCGCGCGTGCGGCCCACGACGATCTGGCCCACGCCTTCGCGGTCGGCCCACGCGAGCAGCTCGTCGGCCACGGCGTGGCCGCGCAGGATCACGGGTTCACCGCCCAGGCGGCGGGCAAGACGCATGGCCGCATCCACGCGTGCGCGACGCTCGCCATCCACGTTGCCGGTATCGACGAACAGCACGCTCCATGGGCCGCCGCGACGCTCGGCGATACGGCGGGTCATGCGCACGAGGTATTCGCTTTGCGCGTGGCCATCGATCGCCGCCATGGTCCGGCGACGCACAGGCATGGCCCCACCGCGGGCGAGCATGTGTTCGCGCAGGTCGCTGTCGACATGGTGGGCCACGGTCTCCACCGCCAGCTCGCGCAGGGCGGCCAGGTTGGTGGGCGAGAAGAAGGCATCCAGGGCGACCGCCGCCGTTTCCGGCACGTACACCTTGCCCTGCTTCAACCGGGTGATCAGTTCACGCGGCGGCAGGTCGATCAGCACGATGTCGCGGGCGCGGTCCAGGAACGCATCCGGCACCGTTTCGCGAACCGCCACGTTGGTGATCCGGCGCACCTGGTCGTTGAGGCTTTCGAGGTGCTGCACGTTCAGTGCGGTGTACACCTCGATCCCGGCATCAAGCAGGTCGGCGATGTCCTGCCAGCGGCGCGTATGCCGTCCACCGGGCAGGTTGGTGTGCGGGAGTTCGTCGACGATGAGCACGGCCGGCTTGCGGGCCAGCGCGGCTTCGAGGTCGAACTCCTGGAAGTCGCGGCCCGCGTAGTGAACCGTGCGGGTCGGCAAGACCTCGATGCCTTCCAGCAACGCGGCCGTCTCCGCGCGGCCGTGTGTCTCGACGAAGCCGATGACCACGTCGATGCCCTGCCGGCGCAGATCGCGCGCGGCGGACAGCATGGCGTAGGTCTTGCCCACGCCCGGGGCCGCGCCGAGGAAGATCTTCAGGCGCTGACCGCCCTCGTCCTTCACGGCGTTGAGCAAGGCATCGGCGCGGGCGTCGCGGGTGTCGGTCATGGGGCGAACGATACAGGGTGAGTAGAGGCGCGGGTGATAGCGTCTAACGGCCGGCTGCGCGTCATATCGGCGTTGGCCCGTTTCCTCCCGTAGGAGCCCACCCTGTGGGCGACGCCTTTCGTACAGCCGCCGCAGGGTCTGTGGCGCTATCGCGAAAGATGTCGCCCACAGGGTGGGCTCCTACAGGGCGGGGTTACCGCGAGGCCTGGTCCAGCGCGAGGTTTAGCTCCAGCACGTTGACGCGTGGCTCGCCGAGGGCGCCTAGCTGGCGGCCTTTGATATTCGCCGCCACCAGCTCGCGCACTTTCTCCGTTTCCATATGCCGCGCCCTGGCTACCCGGCCTACCTGGTACTCGGCCGCGGCCGGGCTGATCTCCGGATCGAGGCCGCTACCGGAGGCCGTCACCAGATCCACGGGCACAGGCGCGGTGTTAGCCGGATCCGCGGCGTGCAGCGTGGCGATGCGCTGCTTCGCGGCCTCGGTAAGCGCCGGGTTCGACGGCCCCTGGTTGGAGCCGCCCGACGCACCGGCGTTATACGGATCCGGCGTGGTGGCCGACGGGCGGCCCCAGAAATAGCCCGGGGCCGTAAAGGTCTGGCCGATGAGCGACGAGCCGATCACCTTCCCGTCCTTCTCGATCAGGCTGCCCCCCGCCTCATGCGAGAACAACAGGTGGCCGAGACCACCGACCACCACCGGATAGGCGATGCCGGTAACGGCCGTAAGCAGCAGAAGCAGGACAAGCGCATTGCGCAGCAGGGTACCCATGGCCGCTTTCCTCAGTAATGCCAGATGGCGTCGACGAGCGCGGTGAGCTGGTAACCCTTGTTACCGTGGTCGTACGCGTCGACATCGTACGAGCGCTCGTAGCGGAGCTCGGGGCGGATCTCCAGATCCTGGCTCACCCAATGGGTCATGCCGAGCGTATGCGTGGTGTAGCGCGTGGCGTAGCCGGTCCGCTGGCCCTTCTGGTCGTTGTACCACTCGTTGCGGAACGAGAGCATGTTGGTCGGGTTGATCTCGACGTTGATGTAGTTCACCACGCCGTATTCCGCTGCCTTGCCCGGATACGGCGACGAGCCCACGACGCCCGGCTCGCCATCCGGGCCAAAGCCCGAGATGTTGCGGCCGTACATCCAGTAACCCTCGGTGAGGATGTGCACCTTCTCGCTGAAGCGGTGGCCCCAGGTGGCGACGTACATCTGCACGTTGTTGTAGTTGTAGTCCGAGGTGTTCCAGTTGTTCACGCAGGGATACAGCATGTCGTTGTTATCGGCCGACACCCAGCGCACGCAGGCCTGCAGCGTCGGCCGCGCACTGTGGTTCCACACCGCCGTATCGTTGCTGCCGTTGATGCCCAGCTGGATCGTCCACTGCTGGTTGAGCCGCGTGGTGGTCATGATGCCCATCTGCGTATACGGGTCAGCCGTGTACAGCACCGAATGCGTCACCAGGTAGTTGTTCGGCGAGAACTGCGCTTCGATATCCGGCAGCGACAGGTAGCGGCCGATGCGTACCACCATGCCTTCTGCCACCCACGGGATATAGATATCGCCGTAGAACAGCATCGGATCGTAGCCGTAGGTCTTGCCGTTCAACGGCTGGCTGGCGCGCGGGTTGTTCAGCAGCTGGTTGCTGAAGACGCCCTTCATGGTCGTGTAGTGGTAGTCGTAACCGTAGAGGTTATCGAGGTGGAAACCCCAGTCCAGGTGATCGGTCTGCACCGTGTCTGGAATACGCTCGATGCGCAGCAGCGCCTGGTTGAACTCCACGCGGTTCGGACGCGTGGCATACGAGAGCGGGTAGTTCGTGTTGGCCGAGCTGCTCGCGTTGTACGAGGGATTGATCCAGCCGTAGATCTCGATGCGGTTGTCCTTCATCCACTTGCCGAAGGCATTGCAGGCCATCGCCTTTTCCAGCGGGTACTGCGAATTCAGGTTGGGTACGCCGATCGGGTAGGCCACGCCGCCGAGCTGCCATTCCGCCGAGGGGAACGGGAGCGACGGGAACGGCGAGGGCATGGCGCGGCGTGCCGGCGCCTCTGCGTTGGGATCGGCCGGCTGGGCGTCCTCGCGGTAGGCCGCGGCGAAACGGCTGGCAAAGCTCTGGGAGCAGTCATCGCTGCTGGCGGCGAGCGCCTGGGAGACCGGGGCAACCGCGAGCAGGGCGGCAAGGTAGGCATAGCGAGTGGTGCGCATCGTGAACCGTCCCTCGCGGGACGCCTTGTGTGAGAGTGTGTGTGGAAAAACGGGATCAGATACCGGCGTAGCCGCCGAGTGCGTAGTCATCAGCCACGGCATCGCGCGTGGTGGTCGTGGTCGTGACGACGCGCGGCTTGAGTGGCGTGATGGCCGCGCTGGTCGCCGCGGTGGCCGCTTCGGGTGCCACCAGGCGCACTTCCATGTCGATGTCGCCCGGGTCGTCGATAAGCACGGTGAGTTTCACGGTATGCATGGGGAACCTCGGTTCAGGCCAGCCCACAAAGGACCAGCAACATGTCGATGAGCTTGATGCCGATGAAGGGCACGATGACGCCGCCCAGGCCGTAGACCAGCAGGTTGCGGCGCAGGAGCGCGGCCGCGCCAAGCGCGCGGTACGCCACGCCCTTTAGGGCAAGCGGGATCAGGAAGATGATGATCAGCGCGTTGAAGATCACCGCCGACAGAATCGCGCTCTGCGGCGTCGCCAGGTGCATCACGTTCAGCGCGTTCAACGCCGGGTAGGTCGTGGCGAACGCGGCCGGGATGATCGCGAAGTACTTGGCGATATCGTTGGAGATCGAGAACGTGGTCAACGCACCACGCGTGATCAGCATTTGCTTGCCGATTGCGACGACCTCGATCAGCTTGGTCGGGTTCGAATCCAGGTCGACCATGTTGCCGGCTTCTTTCGCCGCCTGGGTGCCGCTGTTCATGGCCACCGCCACGTCGGCCTGGGCGAGCGCCGGCGCGTCGTTGGTGCCGTCGCCACACATCGCGACCAGACGGTTCTCGGCCTGCATGTCGCGGATGTACTGCAGCTTCGCTTCCGGCGTGGCTTCGGCAAGGAAGTCGTCAACACCGGCTTCGGCGGCGATCGCCGCAGCGGTGAGCGGGTTATCGCCGGTGATCATCACCGTGCGGATACCCATGCGGCGCATCTCGGCGAAGCGCTCCTTGATACCGTCCTTCACGATGTCCTTGAGCTCGACGACGCCGAGAGTCAGCGCGCCATCGACCACGATGAGCGGGGTGCCACCACGACGGGCGACGTCTTCGGCCATGCGCTTCACCAGCGGCGGCATGTGGCTGTCCTGGCTATCCAGGTAGCGCTCGACGGCATCCATCGCGCCCTTACGGATATGACGGGTGCCGGTGTTCACGCCACTCATGCGGGTCTGCGCAGTGAACGGCACGAACTCGGCGCGGGCCTCGTCACGGCGCGAGCGACCCGCGATGCTGAACTTCGACTCGGCGAGCGCCACGATGCTGCGGCCTTCCGGCGTTTCATCGGCGCGTGACGCAAGGTCGGCGGCTTCGGCGAGCTCGCGCTCTTCGATGCCCGGCGCCGGGTGGAACGCGACGGCCTGGCGGTTGCCAAGCGTGATGGTGCCGGTCTTATCGAGCAACAGCACGTCCACATCGCCCGCGGCTTCCACCGCACGGCCCGACGTAGCGATGACATTGGCGCGGATCATGCGATCCATGCCGGCGATACCGATGGCCGAGAGCAGGGCGCCGATCGTGGTGGGGATCAGGCAGACCAGCAGGGCCACGAGCACGGTAAGCGTGATCGGGTTACCACTGCCGGCGGCTTCCACGCTGTAGATCGAATACGGCAGCAGCGTGGAACAGGCCAGCAGGAAGATCAGGGTGAACTTCGCCAGCAGGATCGTCAGTGCGATCTCGTTGGGGGTCTTGCGGCGCGAGGCGCCTTCGACCATCGCGATCATGCGATCGAGGAAGCTCTCGCCCGGGTTGCTGGTAATCCGCATCACCAGCCAGTCGGATAGCACGCGGGTGCCACCCGTGACGGCGCTGCGGTCGCCGCCAGCCTCGCGGATCACCGGTGCGGATTCACCGGTGATGGCGCTCTCGTCGACGCTGGCCGCGCCGATCACGATCTCGCCGTCACCCGGCACGATGTCACCGGCTTCGACCAGCACGTGGTGGCCGGTGCGCAGCTCGCTCGACGGCGTGAAGATGATCTGCGCCTCGCGATCCGGCGCGGTGAGCTTCTTGGCCGCCACATCGCGGCGCGAGCCGCGCAGGGCGTCGGCCTGCGCCTTGCCGCGGCCTTCGGCCAGCGCTTCGGCGAAGTTCGCGAACAGCAGGGTGAACCAGAGCCACAGGCAGATCTGGAAGATGAAGCCCGTCGGTGCCTCGCCGTGGCCGAACAGGCCCTGCACCCAGAGCAGGGTGGTCAGGACGCTGCACACGAACACGACGAACATCACCGGGTTGCGGAACTGCAGGCGGGGATTGAGCTTGGTGAACGCGTCACGCAGGGCGCGTGCCACCAGCGCGCGATCGAAACCGCGCGGGGTATGGGCATGGGAAGTCATGGATCAGTGCCCCGTGACGGCGGTGAGGTGCTCGACGATCGGCCCCAGGGCCAATGCCGGGAGGAAGGTAAGCGCGCCGACGACGATGACCACGCAGGCAAGCAACGTGACGAACAACGGCGTATGCGTGGGCAAGGTGCCGGCGGAGGGCGGCGTATGGCGCTTGGCGGCCAGCGAACCGGCCATGGCGAGCATGGCGATGGCGAGCGGGAATCGGGCCAGGAACATGCAGATGCCGAGCAACACGTTCCAGAACGGCGTGTTGGCGGAGAGGCCACCGAACGCGCTGCCGTTGTTATTGGCGGCCGAGGTCACGGCATAAAGCATTTCACTGAAGCCATGCGCACCGGGATTGGCCACGCCCGCCTTGCCGGCCGGCGACATCACCGCGATGGCCGTACCGATGACCACGAGGGCACACGGGATCAGTACGGCCAGGCTGGCCATCTTCATCTCGTGGGCTTCGATCTTCTTGCCAAGGTATTCCGGCGTGCGGCCTACCATCAGGCCTGCGATGAACACCGCGACCACGGCGAAGGCGAGCATGCCGTACAGACCAGAGCCCACACCGCCGAAGATCACTTCACCCAGCTGCATCAGCCACATCGGAATGAGGCCGCCGAGCGGGGTCAGCGAATCGTGCATCGCGTTCACCGCACCGCACGAAGCGGCCGTGGTGATGGCGGCGAACAGGCCCGACGAGACGATGCCGAAGCGGGTCTCCTTGCCTTCCATGTTGCCGCCGGCCTGCGTGGCCGAGGCCTGCGCATCGACAGCGAGGCCGTGCAGCGCCGGATTGCCGACTTGTTCGGCAGCGACGAGGCCCACGGCGAGCGGCACGAAGATCAGCAGCATCGTGGCGAGGATGGCCCAGCCCTGGCGGCGGTCACCGACCAGGCTGCCGAAGGTGTAGCAGAGCGAGGCGGGGATCAGGAAGATCGCCAGCATCTCGACGAAGTTGGCGAACGGCGTGGGGTTTTCGAACGGATGCGCGGAGTTGGCGTTGAAAAAGCCACCGCCGTTGGTGCCGAGCATCTTGATCGCTTCCTGCGAGGCCACCGGGCCGAGCGGCAGCTGCTGGGTGCCGTGCTGGAGCATCTGCGCGTCGACGTACGGCGCGAAGCTCTGCACCACGCCTTGCGATACGAGGAGCAGCGCGATCACGATGGAGAACGGCACCAGCACGTAGAGCGTGGTGCGGGTCATGTCGACCCAGAAGTTACCCACAGCCTGTGCACCGCGCCGGCTGAAACCACGGACGACGGCGATCAGCACCGCGATACCGGTAGCAGCCGAGAGGAAGTTCTGCACCGCCAGGCCCAGCATCTGGGTCAGATAGCTCATGGTCGATTCGCCCGCATAGCCTTGCCAGTTGGTGTTGCTGGCAAAACTGATGGCGGTGTTCATCGCCGAATCCGGCGTGATCGCGGCCAGGTGCTGCGGGTTCAGCGGCAGCCACTGCTGGGTGCGCTGGAGCACATAGACGACGGCAAGGCCAGCCACGTTGAAGACGAGCATGGCCAGCGCATAGCGCTTCCAGCCCATGTCTTCATCGGCACGGATACCGGCGACGCGGTAGAGCACGCGTTCGGCGCGCGCACCAAAGCGGGTCACGCGGTTCGGTTCGTCGGCGAACACCAGGGCCATGTAGTGACCCACCGGTTTCACCAGCGCCAGCAACACGGCAAGGAATAGCCCGATCTGGAAGAAGTCGTTCGCGGTCATTCGAACCACTCCGGCTTCAACAGGGCGACGCACAGGTAGCCGCAAAGGGCCACGGCGATCACGGTGGCAACGATATAGATGAGCGACATGGCGGCTTCCTTAGCGGCGACCCAGCCGGTCGCAGATCATCAGGAAGCCGATCGTCACCGCCGTGAGCACGACGATGAGGAGGACGTACAGGAATTCCACGGGAGCGTTCCGTCATGAAAGGACGGTGCGTATTTTTCGCTCCCGCGAATATTTACGGTGTAAGGGGCCCGGGGCCCGCCGTAAAGTCCGCGTAAATTTCAGGCCCGACGAACTTGGTAGGAGCCCACCCTGTGGGCGACGCCTTTCGTACTGTCGCCACAGGGTCTGCAGCTCTGTCGCGAAAGATGTCGCCCACAGGGTGGGCTCCTACGGGGTGGGGCTTATTGCCCCAGACGGTCGTGGAACAGCTCGTCGATGCGGCGGTATTCGTCGTGCCAGGAATCGGGATGGACGAAGCCGTGGCGTTCCATCGGGTACAGCGACATCCAGAAGTTCTTCTTGTGCAGCTCGATGAAGCGCTGGTACAGGCGGATCGAATCGCTGGCCAGCACGTTATCGTCGATCAGGCCGTGTTCGATCAGCAGCGGATCCTGCAGCTTGTCGGCGTACTGGATCGGCGAGCTGGTGGCATAGGCTTCCGGGTCCAGCTGCGGATCGTTGAGGATGCCTGCGGTGTAATCGTGGTTGTACGAGGTCCAGTCCGTCACCGGGCGCAGGGCCGCACCCGCAGCGAATTCGCCCGGCGCGCGCAGCAGCGCCATCAGGGTCATGAAGCCGCCGTAGCTGCCGCCATAGATGCCCACACGCTTCGGGTCCACGCCCTGGTTCTTCACCAGCCAGGCCTTGCCGTCGAGCAGGTCTTCCAGCTCCGGGTGGCCCATGTTGCGGTAGATCGCCGTACGCCAGTCGCGGCCGTAGCCCTTCGATGCGCGGTAATCCATGTCGAGCACTACGTAGCCACGCTGCACCAGCAGGTTATGGAACATCTGCTCGCGGAAGTACGACGGGTAAGAGAGGTGCACGTTCTGCAGGTAGCCCGCGCCATGCACGAAGAGCACCGCCGGGCGCGAGGCGGCCTGGGCCGCATCGGCCGGGCCGTAGAACTTCGCGTAGATGGTGCCGGCGCCGTGCGAGGAGGGCACCTGCACGATCTTCGGCGCGATCCACGCGCGCTCGGCAAAGGCAGGCTTCACCGTGTGGGTAAGTTCACGCGGCGTGCCGCCGTCGACAGACCCCGTCGAAAGCTGCGGCGGCACGTACGGCGAGGAATGCAGCACGGCCAGCTCACGACCATTCGGCGAGAGCGCGAAATCATCGAGGCTTTCGTACTTCGTCACGCGGGTGAGGGCGCCGCCGCTAACCGCGACCTTGTAGATGTCGTAGCTATACGGCGCCACCTGGTTTGAGCGCACGTAGAACGTCTTGCCATCGGCGCTGAGCACCGGGTGGTCCACTTCGAAGTGACCCGAGGTAAGTGCCACCGCCTTGCCACCCAGCGCGCGGGTATACAGGTGGGCGTAGCCGCTCTCTTCGCTCTGGTACCACAGCGTGCGGCCGTCGCGTAGGAAGCCGAAATCGTTGTTGTCCCAGTTGATCCAGGCCTTGTCGCTGAGGCGGTGCTGGGTGACGAGCGCGTGGCGGTCGAAGTCCACCGTGGCGATCCAGCGATCCTTGTTGTCCACCGACTCCAGCTGCACGGCCACTTCGTGGCCGTCATCGCTCCACACGATGCCCGGGCTGTATTCGGCGTTGACGATCACCGGACGGGTCTTCGGCGCGGCCAGCGCATCGGCGCGGTCGTCCTTGCCTTCCTTGCGCAGGGCGGCCACGGTCTTCGCGCGGATATCGGCGAGCGGGTCGTCGTGGATGCCGGGCAGGCCGGTGGTATCGAGGTTGTAGACGGCATGCGCGCGCAGATCGAGCAGCTTCAGCGCCTGCGGCGACGGGTCGCTACGACCGACGTACGAACGCGTGGCTTCCGGCTCGGCATAACCGGAGTCGGTCACGTAATGGGTGAGGTCGGCGACCTTGCCACCGTCCGCGTCCTTCGCCTTCGTCACCACCAGCATGTAGCGGCCATCGGGCGAGAGCGAGCTGTCGACGACGGCCACGTCCTTGCCGATGTAGAAGGTCTGCGGCGCGTGCGACGGATCCGCCGCCGCCTGGGCGTCGGCATCGTCCTTCATCGCCTTGTCATCGGCCTTGATGCCGCGCAGCGTGGAGAACAGGGCCTGCTGCTGGTCCTCGAGATCGCTGCGCTTGTCGTTCTTCGGGTCGTCTTTCGCCGAGACCACGGCGGCCTGCCATGCCGGGCCACCGCTGGTCGCATAGGCGAACCAGTCATCGCCGGAGCGCCAGGTGAGCAACCGGCCGTCGGCCGAGAGGTGCAGCGAGGTTTCCGGCTTGGCCGAACGGGTCACCTGGACCGTCGAACCGGTACCGAGGTCGCGCAGGAACACGTCGCCGTGGCGGAGGAACGCGACGTGGCGGTGCTCATGGTCGAAGACCTGCTTCGTGCCATCGGCCGACGCCATCCCGGCCGGGTCGAGCTTGACCGCGGCGCCGCCCGCGGCCGGCACCCGGTACAGCTCGCGCACCGGGCTGCCATCGCGCTTGAGCGAGTAATAGACCTGGCTGCCATCCACGCTCCAGTACGGATCTTCCACCGCCTGCCCGATCCAGTCCGGATCGGCCATGATCGTTTCCATATCCAGCGGCGGAGGCGGCGCGGCAAGGGCCGGCGCGGCGGCCAGGGCAGCGAGGAGGGCGGTGGCGAGCGTGCGCATGAGCGGTTCCGGCAGCAGCAAATCCCCTGAGGATAACTGCTGTGCCAACCCAACTGGCGGCAGGGGTGCCAGGCGTCATGGGTTTGTTACGCTCGGGAAATCCCGCCCACGAGGTTGCCCCATGCGTGCCATCGCCCCCCGCCTGCTCGCCCTGAGCCTGTTCGCCGCCTGCTCGGCCCACGCCGCGACGACCACCCCGCCGCCCACGCCGAAGCACGAGGTGAAGGACACCCTCGGTGGCGCGCCCATCGTCGATGCCTACCGCTGGCTGGAAAACCCGGACGGCGACGGCGTGGCCAAGTGGATCGAGGCGCAGAACGCCTACACCGAAGCCACCATCGGCAAGGCGCCGCTCGGCAAGGAACTGACCGCCCGCATCCGCGAGCTGGCGATCACCTCGACCACCCGCTCCTCACCCGAGCTGGCCGGCGGCACGCTCTTCTACTTCGAAAACACCCCGCCCCAGCCGCAGCCGGTGCTGGTCGCCAAGGCCTGGCCGGACGGCCCGGTGCGCACCCTGGTCGATCTGAACAAGGGCGACGGCAACACCGCTATCACCGAGTACTGGCCCTCGCCGAGCGGCCGTTACCTCGCCTACGGCACGGCCGAGGGCGGTAGCGAGCTCACCACCATCCACATCCTGGATACGCAGACCGGCAAGGCGCTCGGCGATGCGCTGGCCTGGGCCGGTGGCGGCACCACCCCGCAGGCGCTGGCCTGGGATGCGGATGAGAAGGGCGTGACCTATGCGCGCTTCGATGCGCCGACCAAGGACAAGCCGCTCAAGGAATTCGACGCCTACCTGGCCCACCACGTGATCGGGCAGGCCCAGGACAAGGACACCGTCGTCTTCGGCAAGGGCTATTCGCCCATCGCCGAATACATCCTGCTCGAGGGTAACGGCGGCAAGGCCACCGCGCTGCTCGCCAATGAAGGCGACGGCGGCTCAGCTGAAGTGTTCCTGCGCGAAGGCAATGGTGCGTTCAAGAAGGTGCTCGGTCACGAGGCCGATGTCCGCTCAGCCCATTGGGTCGGCGATCACCTGTACGTCGTGACCTTCGCCGGCGCACCGCGCGGCAAGATCGTCGCATTCGACGCGGCCGGCAAGCAGAGCGACGTGCTCCCGCAGGGCGAGGGCGCGATCCAGCGCGTGACGCCGATCGGCAGCGGTTTCCTCGTCGTGCGCAGCGCCGGCCCGGACTGGTGGGCTGACCAGTACGACGCCAAGGCCGCCTTCGTGCGCCGCCTGCCGCTGCCCGCCACCGGCATCACCATCGGCGGCGTCGCTGCCGAGAAGGGCCAGGACAAGGCGCTGATCACCTACGGCGGCTGGACCCAGCCGACCCGCTGGGCGGAATACGACGGCGCCAGCGGCTCGCTGAAGACCGTGTTCGAAGTGAAGCCGGCCGCCGACTATTCGAAGGTGCATGTGAGCCGCATCGAGGGCACGTCGAAGGACGGCACCAAGATCCCGGTCACCGTGATCTCGATGGATGGCATCACCCCGAACGGCAAGCGCCCGACCATCCTGTACAGCTACGGCGGTTTCGATATCCCGGTGACGCCTTCGTTCATCGGCCCGAGCCTTGCCTGGCTGGAACGCGGCGGCGTGCTTGCCTACGCGAACATCCGCGGCGGCAACGAGTACGGGGAGCAGTGGCATGAGCAGGGCCAGGGCACGCGCAAGCAGAACGTGTTCGATGACTTCTTCTCGGCATCGCAGGCACTCATCGATAACAAGTGGACCGACACGAAGCACCTCGGCATCCTGGGCGGCAGCAACGGTGGCCTGCTGATGGGCGCCTCGCTCACCCAGCACCCGGAGCAGTTCCGCGCGGTGGTCGCCATGGTCGGTATCTACGACATCGCTCGCCACGAAACGGCCTTCGCCAACGGCCCGTACAACAAGAGCGAGTACGGTTCGGTCAAGGATCCCGCCGTGGCGAAGGCCATGCGCGCCTACGGCCCGCTGTACAACGTGAAGAAGGGCACGGCTTATCCGTCGGTGCTGCTCACCACGGGTGCCAACGACCCGCGCGTCGCCCCGTGGCAGTCGCGCAAGTTCGCCGCCGCGCTGCAGGATGCCAGCACCTCGGGCAACCCGGTGCTGCTGCTCACCCGCATGAATGCCGGCCACGGCATCGGCGCGCCCTTCAGCCAGCGTGTCGGTAATGCCGCGCTGTCCATGACGTTCTTCGCGAACGAGTTGGGGTTGGGCGAGTAAGCGGAACGGGCATTACTGCCCGTCCCGATCCGCGTAGTCGACGGGCACGAAGTCGTAGCCCGTCGACTCACGCCGCACGTGGCCGATGCCTGGGAACGGCAGGTGGGCGCCAGCGACCAGTTCGCGTGAGCCTGCGAACTTATCGAACTGCGCAGCGCGCAGTGCCGCCGCTTTCGCGGGATCCACGTCGAAGCTGATCGTGATGGCCGGCTTTGCAAACTGAATCGACTCGGCGTGGACCACGTCGCCGATGAAGGTCATCGACTGCCCCTGGCTCTCCACGCGGTAGAAGGCGTGGCCGGGTGTATGGCCCGGAGTCGGGATGCCCGTAATGCCGGGCACGAACTGCGTAGGCCCCTTGAACGGCGCCAGGTGGCCCGAAGCCTTATACGGAGCCAGGCTTGCCGTGCCCTGCACGAAGTACGACTTGTCATAGCCGCCTACGCCACCCTGGTTGGCCGGCGCCATGAAGAAGTCCACATCGGCCTGGCCGATATGCACGACAGCCTTGGGAAACACCATCTTCCCATCGTGAACCAGGCCACCGCTGTGATCGGTGTGCAGATGGGTCACCAGGATATCGTCCACCTGCGACGGCTCGTAGCCAGCCGCCTTGAGCCGTGCGACCAGCTTGCCGTGGCCTTCGCCGAAGAAATCGCCCGTGCCCGTATCGATGAGGATGATGCGAGAGCCGGTATCGACCACGTAGCCGTTGATCGATTCTTCGACCGGATTGCCGTGGAACGACGACGCCAACGCCGCATCGATCTCGGACGCACTCGCGCCCTTGAGCAGCTTGTGCATATCCAGCGGGACCGTGCCGTCGCTCAGCGCCGTGATTTCGAAGTCACCGAGCTTGTAGCGATAGACACCCGCCTGCGCGGGCTGATCGGCCGCCAGCGCGGTGCCCATGCCTGCCCATAGAGCCAGTGCGAGCACGGACGCTTTCAGCAGGCCGCGACGCGTGCGTGTGGGATGATAAGAAAACTGGAGCATGTGACTCACCGGCTGGAAAGAGGGAATGCCGGCAATCTACGCTCCGCATCGCCCGGCCCGTGAGCCCGTATTCCCGATAGGAGGTATCGCCAAATTGGATATCAAGCGCTCGGACCTGCCATTGCTGATTTCGCTCGATGCGTTGCTGGAAGAACGCAATGTCACGCGCGCCGCGGCGCGGCTTAACCTAAGCCAGTCCGCACTTTCGGGCCAGCTCGCCCGCCTGCGCGACATGTTCGGTGACCCGCTACTCGTGCCTTCCGAGAATGGCCGCGGCATGGTGCTGACCCAGCGCGCCCACGGCGTCCATGCGCGGCTAGGCGAGGCCCTCTCCCAACTCAGGGTGGCCGTCGATGATGGCGCCGCCTTCGATCCACTCACGTCAAAGCGTACCTTTGTCGTCGCGACCAACGACAGCGTGTTTACCATCGCCGGCTTGAACGTGGTCGCCGCGATAAGCCGCCTCGGTAACCCGCGCCTGAAGATCGCCATTGTTCCCGCGAACGATGCCAACCTCGTCGAACGCATGGCGCGCTCCGAGGTCGACCTTTTCCTCGGCGACACGGTGAAAGTCCCGGAGGCGCTCAAGGCGCGCTTTCTCAGGAGCGACCCGTTCGTGATGGCACAGCGTATCGGTCACCCGCGCGGTACGCAGACCGCGACGCTCGACGAGTACTGCACGCTATCCCACGTCATCGTGTCCCAGCGCGGCCACTTCCATAGTCCCGTCGATGACGTGCTTGCCAGCCTGTCGCGGGAGCGGAACGTGACCATCGCCGTTCCCAGCTATAACCAGGTCGCCCTGGTACTCGCGCAGACAGATAGCGTGGCGACGCTTCCGCGCCGCCTGCTGGAGCGCTACCGCACCATCGTCGACCTGGTCGAGCTTCCGTTCGCCTTGCCGGCCTTCGCTCTCGCCATGGCCTGGCACCCGCGCAGCCAGCACGACCAGGGCCTGGATTGGCTACGCGCTCAGTTCGTCGCGGCGTGTGTATAGTGGCGCCGCGGCCATGGGGAGCCGCGACCCACCAAGGAAGCCCTCGTGTTCGCATCGGACCTGTTCACCCTGCCCGCTTTCGTGGCCTACCTCGGCCTGGGCATCCTCTATTTCATCGCTTTCATCGTCACGTACATCTGGATCACGCCGCAGCGTGAGATGGCGTTGATCAGCGAGGGCAACCTGGCCGCGGCGATCAGCCTGGCCGGTGCCGCCATCGGCTTCGTACTCCCACTGGCAAGCGCCATCGCGCATAGCGTGAACCTGGTCGACCTCGCCCTCTGGGGACTGGTGGCCTGGGTCGTGCAACTGCTGACCCACCTCGTGCTCCGCATGGTGGTGCGCGACCTGCGCGGCAAGATCGAAGCGAACCTGTGCTCGGTCGCGTTGTTCGTGGCCACGGTCGCCACCTGCGTCGGCGCGCTCAACGCCGCCGCCATGACCTACTGAGGTAGCGGCCATGGCGAACAAGGGGAAGAAGCCCGCGTCGGGCCAGTCGAGTTCGAAAGCCATCGCGAAGACGCCCAAAAAGCCTCCGCTGCCAGCGAACTACCGGCATCCGTCGTTCTATCCCAACGGCAAGCCGGAACCGCTGTTCAACTTCGGCGAACGCGGGAAACGGATGCGCTCGGCGGCCGTGGTCGTCGGCGTGATGGGCCTGGTCGGCTATGCCGCTTGGCCGGAAACCGACGTCCAGCGCAACAGCTACGCCAGCAAGGAAGACTGCGAGCAGGACTACGTCTCGGGGCAGTGCACGTATGAGCAGCCGAAGGGCAGCAGCAGCGGCGGCTACGGCGGCAGCAGCTACCACTACTACGGGCCGTGGTACCGCAGCGACTGGCGCACGAACACCGTAGCCGGCGATCCGGGCCCCGGTCGTTCGAACCGCAGCGCCGCGAGCGGTGGCAGCAGCTTTACCGGCCACGGTCCCACCGGTTTCGACTTCGGCTCGCGCGGCGGTTTTGGCTCGAGCGGCCGCGTCGGTTCACGGGGTGGTTGATGCGCCGCGAATCCATCCGGCCACGGCCGAACTGGCAGGCTGATGTCGAAGCCATCGGCTTCGGCTTTCACACCATCGATGGCCAGGCGTACTGGCGTGAGGACGCGTGCTACGTGTTCGAGGCCGACGCGATCGACGAGGTCGAAGCCGCGACGGCTGAGCTCCACGCGATGTGCCTGGAAGCGGTGGATCGTATTGTCCGCGATGGTCGCTACGACGCACTAGGCCTCAACGACGATGCCGCGAAGCTCGCAGAACGCAGCTGGTTCGATCGCGAGCCGTCGCTTTACGGGCGCATGGATCTTTCATGGGATGGCGTCACGCCGCCCAAGCTGCTCGAGTACAACGCAGATACACCAACCTCGCTGTTCGAGGCCTCCGTCGTGCAGTGGTACTGGCTGGAAGGGTGTTATCCCGATGCGGACCAGTTCAATTCGATCCATGAAAAGCTGATCGAACGCTGGCCGAAAGTGGGCGGCGGCAACCGCGTGCATTTCGCCGCCTGCTACGACAACCCCGAAGACGGCACGACCACCGACTACCTGCTCGACACCTGCATGCAGGCAGGCCACGAGGTGCAGGCACTCGATATCGAAGAGATCGGCTGGAGCGGCCGCGCCTTCATCGACCTCGCGGATCGCCCGATTGATCGCCTGTTCAAGCTGTACCCGTGGGAGTGGATGCTCGACGAGGCCTTCGCGAAGCACATTGCACCTTCGCGTACGCGCTTTATCGAACCGGCGTGGAAGATGCTGCTCTCGAACAAAGCCATCTTGCCTCTGCTTTGGGAATACTTCCCGAACCACCCGAACCTGCTCCCCGCCAGCCTGCGCCGCGAAGACATCGCCGGCCAGGCGGTGGCCAAGCCGTTCTGGGGCCGCGAAGGCGAAGGCATCAGCATCCTCGATGCGCAGCAGGGCGCGGTCGTCGCACCGCATCGCGTGTATCAGGCGTTAGCCTCGCTGCCGGTATTCGAAGGCCGCCACGCTCTCGTTGGCTCATGGATCGTCGGCGATGAGCCCGCCGGCATAGGCATCCGCGAGGACAACGACCGCATCACGCGGAATACCAGCTGCTTCGTGCCGCATCTGTTTCGCTAACAGGGGACTGGTACGATCCCGGTATTCTCCACGCCGGACCGATCCCCATGCCCCTGCCCACCGTCGAACACGAAACCCGCCCGTCACCCGAGTGGTCGGTGATCTGGCTGCATGGCCTGGGTGCCGATGGCAATGACTTCGCGCCGATCGTGCCGGAGCTGGTCGATCCGTCGTGGCCGGCCATCCGCTTCGTGTTTCCGCATGCGCCGGTGCGCCCGGTCACGGTGAACAACGGTGTGCCGATGCGTGCGTGGTACGACATCAAGGGCCTGGCCATCGCCGACAAGCAGGACGCCGAGGGCATCCGCCTTTCCATCGGCGAAGTCGAACAGCTCATTGCACGCGAAGAAGAGCGGGGCGTGCCTGCCTCGCGGATTATCCTGGCCGGTTTCTCGCAGGGTGGCGCGATGACGCTTTCCGCGGGCCTGCGTCACAAGGCATCGCTCGCCGGCCTGCTGGTGCTCTCCGCCTACCTGCCGCTGCACGACACGATCGAAGCCGAGCGTAGCGGGGCGAACCAAGCGACCCCGATGTTCTGGGGCCACGGCGTGGCCGACCCGATCGTGCCGCTCGCACTGGGCGAGCAGTCGCGCCAGCTACTGGAAACCCTGGGTCACCGCATCGACTGGCATACCTACCCGATGGGCCACCAGGTGAGCCTGCCGGAGATCAACGATATCCGTAGCTGGATGAGCGGGATCTTCGCCGAGGCGTGACGCTACGCGCGGCGGGCCTGCCGGGCATCCGGCATACTCGCCGCATGCCCAGGGCGACCCACGACCAACCCACGACGCCTCGCGCGTCGGCACCGCTGCCGGACTTCTGCAGCCTGCCGACGCTGTTCGCGTTGCTGGTGGTGGGCACGATCACCTCCTGCCTGATGTGGCTTGCCCCGGGCGGTGAACTCCACCTTCGCTCGCTGTCGGTCGGTGTGCTCTACAGCGCCTGGCTTTCGGTGCTGCTTACGGTCGTGCTGTGCAAGGCGCGGCCGCTGATGCAGCGGCTACCGGGCATGCTGCCGTATGCCGGCGTCTGGGGCGTGCTCATGGCGATGGTGGGCATCACCAGCCTCACCGTGGCCTGGATCGACCATAACCTGGGTTCCGGATTGACCCCCGTGTCGATCGCCCGGTTCGTGCGCGATACCTTGCTGGCGACCGGGCTGCTGGGGGCCGCCTTGCTGCGCTATTTCTACGTGGTCGCCCAATGGCAGGCCCGCGTGGAGGCGGTCGCTCAGGCACAGGTCGCCGCATTACAGGCGCGGATCCGCCCGCATTTCCTGTTCAACAGCATGAATGCCGTGGCCGCTCTGATCCCGGTCGACCCCGTGGCCGCCGAACGCACCGTGGAAAACCTCGCGGAACTGTTCCGTGCCGCGCTGGGTAGCGAGGGCAGTGCGCAGGGCACGCTGGGCGAAGAGTGGCGGCTGGTGGATCACTACCTGGATATCGAATCGCTGCGGCTGGGTGATCGCCTGCGCGTGGAGCGCGATATCGCCGTGCCCGAGGCCATGCCAATGCCCCGGCTGCTGTTGCAGCCGCTGGTGGAAAACGCGATCCGCCATGGCATCCAGCCGTCGCGCGAAGGCGGCGTGCTGCGCCTGGGTGGGCGGCATACGCTGGGCGGCGTCACCCTCACGGTGGATAACCCGCTTTCCGACGGGCCGACGACGCCCGGTACCGGCCATGGCCTGCGTAGCGTGCGCGAGCGCGTGCGCCTGCATTTCGGCGAGCGCGCCACGGTGAAAGCCGAAGCGCGCGATGGCCGCTTCATTGTCACCCTGTTCCTGCCGGAGGTAGCGAGTGCGCGTCCTGGTCGCCGATGACGAACCGCTGGCCCGCGCGCGCATGGCGAGCCTGCTGGCCCGCCGTGCGGACGTGCAGCTGGTCGGCAGCGTGGCCGACGGCGAAGCCGCGCTCGCGGCCTGCGCCAGCGAGCGGCCCGATGTGTTGCTGCTGGATGTGGAGATGCCCGGGCTTTCCGGCACGGCGGTGGCGGCGAAGCTGGCTGCGTTGCCCGTAAGGCCGCAGGTGGTGTTCTGCACCGCGTACGAGCAGCACGCGTTGAGTGCGTTTGATCTCGGCGCCACCGATTACCTGCTGAAGCCCGTGCGCGCGGAGCGGCTCGATGAAGCGCTCGACCGTGCCGCGGCCCGCCTCGTGGCCGCGCAGCCCGTCCGCGGCAGCTGGCTGCGGGCGCGCAGCGGTGGCGACGAGGTGCGCATTCCGCTGGCCGATGTACTGTTACTCACCGCCGGCGAGAAGTACGTGACCGTGGAGCACACCGGCGGCTCGCGGCTGATCGACGATTCCCTGCGCCAGCTCGAAGTGGCCCTGGGCGAGCGGGTGATTCGCCTGCATCGCAATTGCCTGGTGCCGCGCGACCGGCTGGTGGGCCTGCGCACCCTGGCGGATGGGCGGGTCCTCGCCCGGCTGGCCGGCACGGAGAGCGCGCCTGAGGTGAGCCGGCGTAACCTCGCCACCGTGCGGCTGATGCTGCGGGCCGACTCGTAAGCCGCTTGCGGCTTACGACCGCGCTGCGCGACGACAGCGTTTTACGGGACAATTAGGGTATTGCCCTACGTGCCCTCCGGAATCCCCATGCCCGCACCGCTTCGCATCGCCACCCGCAAGAGCGCGCTCGCCCTCTGGCAGGCCGAACACGTGGCCGCCCTGCTGCGCCAGGCGCATCCCGGCCTGGTCGTCGAACTGGTGCCTCTCTCGACCCGCGGCGACGAGGTGCTCGACCGCTCGCTGGCGACCATCGGCGGCAAGGGCCTGTTCCTCAAGGAACTGGAAGTGGCGATGGAAGAGGGCCGCGCCGATATCGCCGTGCATTCGCTGAAGGATGTGCCGGCGGTGCTGGAGCCCGGGTTCGCGCTCTCGGCCATCCTGCCGCGCGCGGACGCCGCCGATGGCTTCATCAGCAACGCCTACTCGACGATCGCCGAGCTGCCAAACGGCGCCCGGGTAGGCACATCGTCGCTACGCCGCCAGGCCCAGCTGCGTGCCCTGCGCCCGGACCTGCAGTTGCTGGACCTGCGCGGCAACATCAACACCCGCATTGCCAAGCTCGATGAAGGCCACTACGACGCCATCGTGCTGGCCTGCGCTGGCGTGGACCGGCTCGGGATGGGGGGCCGCGTCCGCACCCGTCTGGCCAGCCCCGACTGGCTGCCGGCACCCGGCCAGGGCGCCATCGCCGTGGAGATCCGCGACGGCGATACCCACGTAGCCGAACTGCTCGCGGCGATCGACGACGCCGACACGCGCCTGGCGATCGATGCAGAGCGGGCGTTGAATGAACAGTTGGGCGGCAGTTGCGCCGTGGCGATCGGCGCGATGTGCGTGGTGGCCGAGTTTGGCCTGACCCTGCACGGCCTGGTGGGCAATGCGCACACCGGCGAGCTGATCCGCGCACAGGCGGACCTGACGAGCGATAACCCGGTGGAACTGGGCCACACCGTGGCAGCCATGCTGCTGGAGCAAGGCGCCGACGAGTTCCTCAAACCCCAGCGTTAAGGGAATCCCCCGTAGGAGCCCACCCTGTGGGCGACGCCTTTCGCGAGAGCGCCACAGGGCCTGCGGCGGTGAGGCAAAAGATGTCGCCCACAGGGTGGGCTCCTACGGAAAGAGCGACGGCTCGTCAGAAGTTGTAAACGAGGTTCGTCGTCATCAGCTTATCGGTGCTGACCGTGCCCGGCTGCGTGTCGCTGTTGTAGCGGATCTGGTAGCCAAGCTTCAGCGCCATCTTCTTGGTCATGCTGACCGAGAGACCGAGATCGTTCTGGTAGTACTGGTTCTTGGAGCCCGCTTCCACCAGGAACGTATCTTCCAGCGCGGTGTTATCGGTGAGGCGGTACTTGGCATTCACCAGGCCACGGCCGACCACTTCGCTCTGCGCGTTGGGCTGGGTGGTCACGGCGACCGTGGTGCCATCGGGCTGGGCCACGTCCTCGGTGGTCTTCGCCGGCTGGTAGCGCTTGAAACCGGGACCGATTTCGAAGGAGAGCTCGGCACGCTCGTTCTTCAGCGCGATGTAGCCGTAACCGACCGAGACGATGCCCTGCCAGAGGTTGGCGCCGAAATCGTCATGCTCATAGCGCGCCGCGGTGACCACGTAGCTGCGCGGATCGAACTTGTAACCCACGGACGCGCCGCTGTCGTAGCGGTTGGCCGTGGTGCTGAACTTGTCGATGGTGTTGCCTTCGGAATCGACCACCGAGACATCGCCCTTCGAGCGCAGGCCGTTGAGGTAGAAGTTGTTCTTCCACACCTCGTTTTCCTGCGCCAGGCCGAGCTTGGCGTTGGCGTTCTCGGTGCGCGAGTTGCCGCGCGAGGAGGCAAAGCCGAATTCACCGGTACCGGTCCAGCCACCGTTCTTGGAGGCATCGGAGCTCGGGGCAGCGCCGCCGTTCTCGTTGGCGGTGGAGAAGGTGTCCTGGGCGTGGGCGGCCAACGGCAGCGCGGCAAGGACAAGCGAGGCGAGGAGGATCTTTTTCATCGTCTACCCGAAATGTGGAAAGAAAAGTGGTATTGGGGGTGGACTGCTTATTCAGCGCCCGGCGAACTGGGCCAGGGCGCGCCCATACAGCCGTTGCTCCAGGCATTGACCGATAACGCAGCTTAACGCGGCCATACCGGCGGCCACCGCCACCAGCGGGCCCGTCGGGTGTGAGACCAGCAGGGTGCAAGGCAACCCTACGGATAGCACGGCGATGCCGAAGCACCAGGCCAGGAGCGTGCCCACGCCGCTTTCCGGCGCGAAGAACCGGCCTGCGCCGCGCTCTTCCGCCAGCTGGCGCAAGGCCCGCCAACGCATGCCCTCGATCACGCCAAGGACCAGACCGACGGCCAGCATGCTGAGCCGCCAGGGATTCAGCGGGCCGACCACCGTCTCACTCTGTAGTGCGACGCATAGCCAGAACCATAGCCCGCCTGCGAACACGGCGGATACCGCGCGCCCCAGGGGCTGCGCGTTCGCCACCGAGGCGAGCGGTGCCGGCATGTCCCGCGCCAGCCCACGCGCCGTGTAAATCAGCGTGGCGAGGCTGCAGATCATCAGCGCCGCGCCAGCCAGCCGCGTGGCCCAGAAATCGTTATCCCCCCGCGCCAGCCCACCCAGGGCCAGCATCGGCAGGTAATTCGCCATCGCCACCATGCCTTCCGTGGTCGGCAACATGCGCCTGAACGGATCCCAGCCATGCCATTCCCGGGCGAAGCCAAGGCGTAGGCACGTGGCCACCAGGCCCAGGCTCACGAGCACCAGCCCGAACGAGAGCGGCACCAGCACGTCGCCCCGGCCATCCGGGTAGGAACCCAGGGCCACGGCGGTGCCAAGGACCATCCACAGGCCGTACCCCGTCGCGGTCGCGGTCTGGACGACCACGGCAGGAAGGGAGAACAGGCGTTGGGCACGCAAACCGCCATCCGGCTGGCCATCGGGGCCCAGCGCGACGGCAGGTGCGTCGTCGGGTTGCGCCATGGTCGGGGGTTTCGGCGATGGCAAAGGGGTTCATTTTTGCGCCTAATGGCCCCGGGCGCAAACGCCGGCCACCCGGGCCCGGGCACCTGGCCGTCTGGCGTAGTGCGGCAACCCTTGCGGACGGCCCCCGCCAACGCCATGCTTGTTGCGCGTAGATACGGGCGTCACGCCCGCGCGGACACACTTTGCTTAGCTCCACCTGCCGGCGAAACCCATGGACCGCTACGAGCGCATTCTTACCCTGCACCGACTCCTGAAGTCCGCGCATTATCCGGTTCCGCTTTCGCGGCTCATGGATGAGCTGGAATGCTCGCGCGCCACCCTCTACCGCGACGTGGCCTTCCTGCGCGATGCGCTGGGCGCCCCGGTGCAGAGCGTGGCTGGCGACCAGGCTTCCTTCCGCTATGAAGCGGGCGAGGGCGATAGTTTCGAACTACCCGGCCTGTGGCTGACCAGTGATGAACTGGCTGCCCTCATGGCCCTCAACGAACTGATCGGGCGTTCCGATCCCGGCGTGCTGGCCGGGGCGCTCGCACCGTTCAAGGCGCGCATCGAGCGCCTGTTGTCGGACCATGGCAGTGGCAAGGCCCTGCCGGTGGATCGCATCCGGGTGATTTCCTGGGGTGCACGCAAGCTCGACCAGCAGGTGTTCCGGATCGTGGCGGGCGCGGTGCTCGAGCGTCGCCAGGTCACCTTCCGCTACCGGGCCCGCACCACCAATTCCGATACGCGCCGCACGGTGTCGCCGCAGCGCCTCACGCATTACCGCGATAACTGGTACCTCGATGTGTGGGACCACGACCGCGAGGCGCTGCGCAGCTTCGCCGTGGATCGCATCGCCGAGCCGCAGGCCCAGGAAGCGCGCGCGAAGGACGTGGAAGAGACCGAGCTCAACGAGTTGCTGGCGTCGAGCTACGGCATCTTCGCCGGCAAGCCGAAGGCATGGGCGACCATTCGCTTCTCCTCGCACGCCGCGCGCTGGGTCGCCGATGAGCACTGGCACTCGCAGCAGAAGGGCGAGTGGCTGCCCGATGGCCGCTATGAGCTGAAGGTGCCGTACTCGAATTCGCGCGAGCTGCTGATGGACGTGCTTAAGTACGGCCCGGATGCGGAGATCGTCGCACCGCTGCCGCTGCGCGAGGAAATGAAGATCCTGCTGCAGCTGGCCCTCTCCGGCTACCAGAACGGCAACAACGGTAACCACCACTGATCGTGTACAGGGTTCCATGAGCGACTTTGATATCGCCGATCCCGGCGCCCTGCCCGCCACGAGTGGCCAACCTCGCAAACCCCGCGTCGCGCTCGCCCTCGGTGCGGGCGCGGCGAAGGGCCTTGCCCATATCGGCGCCATTGAAGCGCTGGAAGAGCGCGGTTTTGAAATCGTCGCGGTCGCCGGTACGTCCATGGGCGCGCTCGTCGGCGGTATCTACGCCATGGGCAAGCTCGACGTGTACCGCGATTGGGTGTCGACGCTTGCGCGCTTCGATGTGCTGCGCCTTGTCGACTGGAGTTTCTCCGGTGGCGGCTTCATCAAGGGCGACCGGATCATGGCCGCGCTGCGCGAGCTGATCGGCGAAGTGAATATCGAAGAGCTGCCGATCGGGTATACCGCCGTCGCTACCGATATCGACCGCGAGCGCGAGGTGTGGCTCACGCGTGGGCCGTTGTTCGATGCGATCCGCGCTTCGATCGCCATCCCGACCTTGTTCCGGCCCTATGCGCATGAAGGCCGCCGGCTCGTCGATGGTGCGCTGCTTAATCCGTTACCGGTGTTGCCGCTGATGCGCGAAGACGCGGATTACGTGGTGGCAGTGAGCGTGGATGGTGCCGCTGAACTGCAGAAGGCGCCGGAGAAGGATGTCACCGCCGTGCCCGACCAGGGCTATGCGGCGAAACTGGGCCGGCTCATCGGCAAGGTGTTGCCGGGTTCGGCTGAATCGAAACTGCGCCGCGATCCGGGCGCGTTCGAGTTGATGACGCAGGCGATGGACCTGATGCAAGCGAACCTTTCGCGCCTGCGTCTGGCCGCGTACCAGCCCGACCTGCTGGTCGAGCTGCCGCGCAATGTCTCGGCGGTGTACGAGTTCTATCGAGCGCGCGAGCTCATTGAACTGGGGCGCGAGCGCACCGAGGCGATGCTGGATAAGTGGGTGCCGCGAGAACTAGCACCCCGCAAACCGTAGGAGCCCACCCTGTGGGCGACGCCGTTCGCGAAAGAGCCGCAGGGCCTGTAGCGCCTTGGCGAAAGATGTCGCCCACAGGGTGGGCTCCTACGAGGGGTTAGAATTCTTCGGTCTTCGTGACCTTGGCGCGGCGCATCAGCCACGCGACGCCGCGCAGGTCGGCCAGGCCGACCCACAGGCGATCGAGCATGCCGTACTTCGAGGTGCCCGCCGTACGCGGACGATGGCCCACCGGCACGCTCTGGCTGGCGTAACCCGCGCGCTTGACCAGCGCCGGCAGGTAGCGGTGCATGTGGTCGAAGTAGGGCAGGCGCAGGAAGGTCTCGCGCTCGAACAGCTTCAGACCGCAACCGGTATCCGGGGTGCTGTCCTGGAGCATGCGCGAGCGCACCGCGTTGGCGATCTTCGAGGAGATGCGCTTGTTGAAGCTATCGCGGCGGGTCACGCGCCAGCCAGCGAACAGCTTGAGATCGGCACCCGCGCCCGCGCGGGCGGCCAGCAGCTTCGGGATATCGGCCGGGTCGTTCTGGCCATCGCCATCGAGCGTGGCGACCCACGGCGCGCGCGCCGCGCGCACGCCATTCCACACGGCGGTGCTCTGCCCGCTGCGGGTCACGTGGTGGAGCACACGCAGCTCCGGGTAATCCTTCTGGGCCGCCTTGAGCACGGCGAGGCTGTCGTCGCTGCTGTCGTCGTCGACGTAGATGATTTCGAAGTCGATCCGCCCACGCAGGGCCGCAGCGATCTCGGCGAGGAGGGGCGGGATGTTGTCGCGCTCGTTGAAGACGGGCACGACCACGGCGAGGTCGGTCATCGCGGTTCCGGGGCGGGTAGCAGGAGTCGGGCGGCATTATCGCCCATGCGACGTTGCAATAGGCCGCGCCCCCGGCACTCGTTCAGGTCCGCTAACCCGGCGCGCTCCTACAGGGATGCTGTGAGGTTTGAACCGTCGATGGCGGCGCGCCAGCCGCGCTCGGCCGTATCCATGGCCTTGTGGCTGGCGCCCTGGGCGAGGATCACCAGAGTGCCCCCGCTGAGCTGGACCTCGCGACCATCCCAGCCACCACGGTGGAACGTGCCAGGGGTGCTATCCATCTTGCCGGGCATGTACAAGGCCACGACCGGCTCGTCGTCCATGCGGGTGACGGCGTGCACGGCCGGGTACTGGCCCACCGTGCAATCGTGGACGTAGGTGACCATCGCCGGGGCAGGGCCCTTCAGATGGGTAGCGCGGCCGATGAAGCCGGCTTCGACGTCATCGTCGGTCATCGGGCGCGTGAGGGTCAGCGAGGCCATTTCATACGGCATATGCGCCACGGACATCGCAGCCAGCGAATGCTGGTCGGTATAGCGCCAGAGCATGCCGACGCCGGCGAAGGCGATCAGCACCGAGGCGGCCATGGCCATCCACGCGCGGCGGTGGCCGAGCTGCGTGCGGCGCTCGCCCGTGGCCTGGGCCAGCAGGATGCGATCGGCTAACCCATCGGGCACCGGCACGGCCATCGCGGCCTCGATGTCATCCTCGAAGCGTTGGGTACGCTGCCAGAAGGCGGCGCACCCTTCGGTGCAGGTATCGCGGTGGGCGAGCAGTTCCGGATCGCGCGAGCGCGGTTCCGTGGTCAGCCGGCGGCGGAATTCGAGGCAGTTCATGTCCGGCCCCCCTCGGCCGCGGCGCGGCCGCCGAGCAGGCGCTTAAGCTGCTGGCGGGCGCGGAACAACTGGGTCATCACGGCGCCGGCCTTCTGGCCGGTGCTTTCGGCGATCTCGTCGGCGCTCATGCCGGCAAGTACCTGCATGGCGAGCGGCTCGCGATACTTGTCGGGTAGGCGGCTGATCGCATCGCGAACCTGGGCGGCGTCACCGCTGCGTTCCGGGCTGGCGAAGGCGGCATCTTCGACGACGTTGTCGTCCAGTTCGACGATTTCGAGCCGCTTGCGCTCGTAAAGGCGGGCGTGTTCCCGACGCAGGATAGTGAACAGCCAGGGCTTGGCCGACTCCGCATCGCGGAGCGCATCGAGGTTTTTCCACGCGCGCAGGAAGGTCTCCTGGACAAGGTCCTGGGCGACCGTTTCGGAGCGCGTCAGCCACCAGGCAAACCGATAGAGGTCGGCCGAGAGGGCGCGCACCATGGCTTCGTACTGGCGCTGCTTCGGGTTCACATCCTCTTGGACCGGGAGCTTCGCCATTTCCTTACACCACGGCCTGGCTCAGCGGATCTTGCTGAGGATGCCGTCCAGCTCGTCGTTGCTGTGGTAATGGATGACGAGCTTGCCCTTGCCGCCGCGGCCCTGGGCCACTTCGACGCGGGTGGCGAAGCGTTCGGCCAGCTCACGCTCGAGGTTGGCCACGTTCGGGTCCATCGGGCCGGCCGACTTGGCCTTGCCCTTCGGCTCCAGCTGGGCCTTGCGCGCGGCTTCCTCGAGTTCACGCACCGTCCAGCCGTTGCGGGCGGCTTCGCGCGCCAGCGGTTCGGCGATGGTCGAGGGCAGGGTGAGCAGGGCGCGGGCATGGCCCATTTCCAGCTTGCCCTCGTCCAGCAGCTGCTTGATCGAAGCGGGCAGCTCGTTGAGGCGGAGCAGGTTGGACACCGACGCACGCGAGCGGCCGACCGCATCGGCGGCCTGCTGGTGGGTGAGGTCGAATTCATCGACCAGGCGCTGCAGGGCCTGGGCTTCTTCGAGCGGGGTGAGCTCCTGGCGCTGGATGTTCTCGATGAGCGCCATGGCGAGCACGGACTGCTCGGGCACATCCTTCACCAGCGCGGGGATCTCGCTCATCTGCGCACGCTGGGCGGCGCGCCAGCGGCGTTCGCCGGCGATGAGTTCGTAGCTGTTCTTGCCGATGGAACGGACCACTACCGGCTGGATCAGGCCCTGGGCCTTGATCGAAGCGGCCAGTTCGTCGAGCGCTTCATCGTTCCAGTGCCGGCGCGGCTGGTACTTGCCCGCCTGGATATGGTGGATGGGCAGCGTGCGCAGCTCGCCTTCCTGCTCGATCACCGAGGGCGCGGCTTCCGGACCGGCGCCGCCGCCGAGGAGGGCATCCAGGCCACGGCCGAGGCCACGTTTTTTCGCTGCTGCCATGGTGGCTCCTTAAGGCGTGGTCGGGGTCGCGTCGGTGGCGTCCGCCGAGGCTTCCCCGGTTTCGGCGCTACCGGCGATGGCACCCGCCAGGGCGCGTTCGCGGCGGATGATCTCGCCGGCGAGGCCAATATAGGCGATGGCGCCGCGCGAACCGCGGTCATAAAGATGGATGGGCTGGCCGTGGCTGGGCGCCTCGGCAAGGCGCACGTTGCGCGGAATGATCGAGCGGAGCACCTTGTCGCCGAAGTGCGTGGTGAGCTGCGCCGAGACCTCGTTACCGAGGTTGTTGCGCACGTCGTACATGGTGCGCAGCAGGCCTTCCACTTCCAGCGCCGGGTTCAGCCGCTGGCGCACGGCCGAGATGGTATCCAGCAGGCTGGAAAGGCCTTCGAGCGCGAAGTACTCGCACTGCACCGGAATCAGCACGCCATCGGCCGCCGTGAGCGCGTTAAGCGTCAGCAGGTGCAGCGAGGGCGGGCAGTCGATAAGGATGGTGTCGTAACGGTCGGCCACCTTGGCCAGCTGCTCTTTCAGGCGCTGCTCGCGGGCCATGCCGTCCATGAGCTTGAGCTCGGCGGCGGTGAGGTCGCCATTGCCCGGCAGCAGGTCGTAACCGGCCTCCGTACGGACCAGCACCTCGGCGATACCGACTTCACCCAGCAGCACTTCGCAGCCGTTGGGCTTGGCTTCGTGCTTATCCACACCCGACGCCATGGTGGCGTTGCCCTGCGGATCGAAGTCGACAAGCAGCACCTTACGCTTCGCGGCAGCAAGCGCCGCGGCGAGGTTCACGGAGGTGGTGGTCTTGCCGACGCCGCCCTTCTGGTTGGCGACTGCGATGATGCGGGCCATGGAAAGTCGCTAGCTACCGTGCACGGAAGGGGCGCTAGCGTAGCATCTAGCGCGTAAACCCTGCAGGCCACCCCATGCGGCCACTCCCGTGGGAGCGCGCTTGCACGCGATTGCGCCAGCGCCGACGCTCAATCGCGCCGGATAACGACCAGATGCCGCTCGCCGTCGACCCCCGGCACGGAAAGCGTATGGATAGCCTCCACCGAGAAGCCCGCCGGCACGCCCGCCAGCTCGTCCTCGGGATGCTTCCCCTTCATCGCCAGCCAGGTTCCGCCCGGCGCCAGCAGGTGCCCACCCCAGCCGAGCATGTCGGCCAGTGAGGCAAACGCGCGGGCGGTGATGCACTCGAAGGTGCCTTCCACGTCTTCCACCCGGCTCTGCAGCGCCTTCGCGTTGCCCAGCTTCAACGAACGGATGGCCTCGCGCAGGAAGCGCACCTTCTTCCCGTTCGAATCCACCATCAGCACTTCGCGCGCCGGTTCGGCGATCGACAGCGGGATGCCGGGCAGGCCGGGGCCCGTGCCCAGGTCGGCCAGCGAACGGCCATGTACGTAGGGAAGGATGGCCAGGGAATCGAGCAGATGGAGATTGATCTGAGCCCGGTCCTCGCGGATCGCGGTGAGGTTGTAGGCCGAATTCCAGCGCTCGAGCAGCTCGCGGTAATCGAGCAGGCGCTCCACGGCGCCTTCGGGCAGGGTCACGTCGAGCTGGGCAATGCCGCGTTCGAGCAGGGATTTGAGGTCGTCGCGGGCAGTCATGGCCTGAACATCGTCTACGAAGCGGAAATTATCGCCGTAAGCAGCCGGGCACACCACGACCCACACGAAGCTTAAATGAGCTATATTGAACACTCAAATGGCTTACGGAGCTGGCAACCATGGCCGAGAGCGAGAAGAAAGGCACGAAGACCCGGGCGCGTCGCGTTCGGAGCGTCGCTGATAGCAGCCCGATGTACCGGCTGAACATCGAGTACCGCTCGATCGCCCTGAGTTCGCCAAGCGAAAAGTCGACCATGGTCCGGAAGGGCCTGTCGCCCGCGTTCGTGAAGCAGATGGCTCATGACCTGGCCATTGATCAATCGGTGCTCACCGATTCGATGGGCATCGCACGCAGCACGTTTACCCGCAAGGCAAAGAACCACGAAGCGCTGTCGAGCGGGGAAAGCGCCGTAGCGCTCGGTCTGGCGCGCATCGTCGGCGAAATTGAGCGCATTCTCGCTGAAAGTGGCGACCCGGAGCAGCTGAAGGACTTTGACACCGCCGAGTGGGTGGGCGTCTGGCTGCGCGAACCGGTCGCCGCGCTGGGCGGGCACCCTCCGCTCGATTTCATGGATAACCCGTACGGGCAGGAGACGGTCCTGCAGCTGGTCGGGCAGATGCAGTCCGGGGCGTTTGCGTGACGGTGTTCCTGTGGCGGATCGCCACCGAGGCCGCCGCATATACAGCTGACGATATGACCGGCAAGGGTGCCGAACTCACCGGCGGCCGCTGGAACCAGAAAGGCACGCCAATGGTGTACGCGGCTACGTCGCTCGCCCTGGCCGCGCTCGAGGTGGTGGTCCACCTGCCCCGCGCACCCATACCGCTCAACCGCTACATCATCCGGATCGCCGTGCCCGATCCGGTATGGGATGCCCGCGAAGCGATTAACCAGGATACGGCTCCCGCTGGCTGGGATGCCGAACCGGCTGGCCTGACGGCGCGACGCTTTGGCGAAGACTGGATCAAGCGCGGCAGCAGCTGCCTGCACGCCGTGCCCTCGGTGGTCGTGCCACTCGAGCAGAACATCCTCATCAATCCATTGCACGCTCACGCCGATCAGCTGAAAGCCGAGAACCTGGGCAAGTTCACGTTCGATGCGCGCATCCGGCCGTGACATAAAAAAAGGCGACGTTGCCGTCGCCTTCTAAAAAACGCACACGCGTTCTCTTCTTATGTGCTTAAGCCGCGTCGAGCTCGACACGGGTAACCAGCATGCCGCGGGCGCGAAGCGAGCCATTCACGGCGTGCTTGAGCTGGGTGCCGACCGCGCGGCGATCCGCGGCGTGGGCCGTGGCGGAATCGCGCAGGGCGGCAACAACGTTGCTGCGGATGAGTTCCGGGGCTTCATCGATCACCGGATCGGCCGCTTCCGGCTCGAGCACCTGCCAATAGACAGTGCCACCCTCGAAGCGCAGCACCTGGCCGCCGAGGTCGATCTTGTGGGTAATGCGATCGAGGAAGGGCAGCACCACGTGGGTGCCGGCCGACAGGAGGGCGGGGCTACGACCGATGCGACGCACGCTGAAGACCTGTCCTTCCGGCACACGCTTGAACGAGGCGACCGTGAGGACGCTGGCGACAAGGACGGTGCTGAGGAGGGCGATAGTCAACATGGCATTTACATCAAGTAGTTACGCTGTTTTCCTGTCTCGCGGCGCACCGAGATCGCGCACCACGCTGATCGAATGAGGGGTTAACTCTAAACTAACGAGAGGGGTTAACGCTAGTTTTACCAAACCCCCATATTCAGTTAGCGGATGGGTTGGTCAAAACTTGAGCGCTGGGCATTTTTTGACCAGCCAGCGTGTGAGCCAGCCGGAAAGCGGCATGGCGCGGGGCCAACGGGTTTGACCCGCCAGCGGCAAATGATAACAATTATCAATAACTCACCCGACCGGTCGCGCCATGAATGTCCTTGGCTGCCTGCTGGCGTTCGCCGCCATGGCGCTCGCTTACCTTTCCTCCCGCAACCAGCGCGCGCTGGCGCGGCCGCTGGGCCGTGGCGGCAAGCTGGTAGCGGCGGTGCTGACGGTGCTGGCCCTGGTCTGCTGGGTGGCCGGTGAAACCACGCTTCCGGGAATTTTCTCAACGCTGACCGCCCTGATGTTCGGCGCGGTGGTGTTCCCCTACGTGCTCTGGCTCCTGAAACCGGCAGCCGAACGGAAACCCCGCTGATGCTTGCCAAGACCTTCGCCGGAATTCTCTTGGGCTTGCCGCTGTGCATGGCCATCGTCGGGCTGGGTGCCTACCTGTGGCCAGGGTCGACCGAGTCCGTGCTGATCCCCTGGCTCGCGGGGTTCTTCCCGCTATGGACGGTGGTGATCGCCGCTACTTATATGTTCCGCACCGGGGTGAGGGCATGGGCCTGGCTGGCCATCGCCAACGTGGGCGCGTTTGCCGCGCTGTTCCTCGCCAAGCACACCCTGCCCGGTATCTGAGCCATGAAGTCCAGCACCCTCCGCACCTTCACCACCGTGCACACCTGGACGGGCCTGCTCGCCGGCTTCGCGCTGTTCATCGCGTTCTACGCGGGCGCGATCACCATGTTCCATGACCCGATTGATGTCTGGGCCCTCCCGAAGGCCGAGCTGGCCGATGCGCAGGTGATGGACAAGGCCGGCGCGATGATGGCCGACATCGTGGCGAAGCACCCGGCGGCGCGCGAATCGATCGGCGTCACCTATGCGGCGGGCCATCCCTCGCACGAGGTGTCGGCGTACTGGATGGAGAAGGATGGCACCTGGATGACCCAGGCCATCGACGATGCCGGTGCGCACGATGCGGAAGATCACGAGCACGGCCTCGCCGACTTCGTCTACGAACTGCATTACGACCTCGGCATTCCCGAGATCGGCATCTACCTCATGGGTATCGTCAGCGTCATCTATGGCCTGGCCCTGCTCACCGGCGTGCTGATCCACCTGCCGAACCTGCTGCGCGAACTGTTCGCCCTACGCCCGGGTCACAACCTGAAACGCTTGTGGCAGGACGCCCACAACGTCATCGGCATCCTTAGCCTGCCCTTCCACATCATCTTTGCCGTGACCGGCGCCTTGCTCTGCCTCACCCTGGTGGCGCTGATGGCGTTCAATACGGTGATCTTCGACGGCAAGCTGATGAGTGCGTTTGAACGCATGACTAGTGCGCTGCCGGATACGGCGGCGATGACCGCGGCCGCGCCGAAGAGTGACGGCACGGTGCCGATGCTCGCACCGGCCGAACTTGGCGCCATCGCACGGAAGGCGGCGATCGCCGCCGGTGCCGCCAACTTCGAACCTGATTACATGCGCTACGTGCACTACGGCCAGCCGGGCGCGGCGGCGGAAGTGCGCGGCACCTCGGAAAAAACCCTCGGCGAGTACGGCATGGTCGCGCTCGATGCGAGCACCGGCCGCATCATCAACATGCAGCTCACCGGCGCGCGCGATGCGAACCATGCGACGTACTCGGCGATCTTCGGCCTGCACTTCGGCACGTTCGGCAGCCTCTCGCTCCGCTGGCTCTATTTCGTCCTGGGGCTGGCCGGCGCCTTCCTGTTTTATTCGGGCAACCTGCTCTACATCGAAACCCGACGTAAGCGCCGCCAGGCCGAGCAGCCGATGAAGGTGCGCGCGATGGCGACAGCCACGGTCGGTGTCTGCCTCGGCACCTGCTTCGCCATCTCGGTGATGTTCATCGCCAATCACCTCGCGCCGTACCTGGGCGCCGAACCTACCCATGTCGTGCAACCGGTCTGTTTCATCACCTTCTTCGCCGCCATCGCCTGGACGTTCTGGCGGCGGCCGGCCAAGGCCGCTGTGGACCTGTTGTGGGCCACGGCGGTGACATCGGTCGCGGTGGGTGTACTCGACATCGCGCTGCACGGCGAACGGCTGAGCCGCACCCTGGCAGAGGGCCGTTACGAGGTACTCGGCGTCGATCTGGTGGCCATGGCGATGGGCGCGGGCTTCGGCTGGCTGGCCGTGGCGACGCGGCGGCGGGCGGTCGCGGGGGATCCGTGCAGCGTCTGGGCAGCGAAAGCACCGCGCGCACGCGGGTCGACGACAGCCGTGCCCGAAGGCTGATCGCTACGGGCCCGCCTTTTGGCGACTGGATGGGCACGGCCCCTGCGCCGTCGTGTGCGACGCGAACACGGCATCACGCAATCGCTTGTCCGACTCGGGCATGTCGATGGCGAAGGTATAGAGCTCTCCATTTTCTATACCGACAAAGTTCATCCACGCATGCACCAGCGGGGAATCCTTCTCAACGTAATCGTAGATGGCCGTGCAGGCATCAGGGTGCGAGAGACGGACCACGTGCTCCCGCATCGCAAAACGCTGTCCTGGCTGAGCCATGTCATTGGCCAGCATTTCCTTGCGCACGTGCGGAAAGAACGGCGCGGCCTCCTCCATCGCGCTCCACGCGCTTAAAACCATCCCGTCAAACAGCCAACCATGTGCCGAACCACCGGGCGCATCGAACTCGATACCCATCGTGCTATTGCTGGTCAGCATAACCATGCTGGGCCGCCACCCGCGCGGCATCAACGCCCAGGCTCCCGTGAAGACGAGCATGAGCCGGTCGCGCAAATCGGGGGGGATAGTGATATCGACCGGCGTCGGCGGACCTACCTCCTGCCAGTTTCCATCGGTATCCCGGTAACCGAGGCGGTAGGCCGGCATGTCGGTGATGGGTTGCCCGGAAGCGTCCACCGCTACCACGGGCGTCATCCTGAAATCATGGCCATTCACGAAATCGCCACGATGCGCGGGGCCAGGTATGTCGTGCAGTTCGCCGGCCGTAGCGCTGGCGAGAAACAAAAAAGAAACAACACCCACCCACCACCTGTGGTGCGCCGGCATGATCCATCCCCTGTGAGCCTGCGGCACTATACGCCGCGGCGGTTACAATGCAGAAGCCACGCACGGTGTGCGACTGATCGAGGAGGTGGATGGTGAGCGACCCGGGCAACGAACCGCACGCAGAGCTTTCCACCCCGATCTGGCAGGCGCTGGGCACGCGGCAGGCGCACCTTGGCGAAGCCAACGTGCTGGCCCGGCGCTATCAGGCGGATGTGGCACCTTTCGCCGCCGTCGCGGAGGAGCTGCCGGAAGCTTTCGATGCCCTCGCCGAGCTGATGCGCCCGGGCGAGATCGCCGCCGTCCTCTCGCGCGAGCCACTCGCCCTGCCACCCGGCCTGCGCTCCACACCGCTAGGTGCCGTGCACCAGATGGTCGCCGAGTCGCGCATTGATCCGGCCGCAGGCTTCGGCGCGGGGATCCTTGAGCTGACCGACGCCGATGTCGACGACATGCTCGCACTCACCCAGCTAACCAAACCTGGTCCCTTCGCTCGCCGCACTAACGCGATGGGCCGGTATATCGGGCTACGTGAAGAGGGGAAGCTCATCGCCATGGCCGGCGAACGCATGCGCGTGCCTGGCTATACCGAGGTGAGCGCGGTCTGCGTGGACCCGGCCCAGCGCGGGCGCGGCCTCGCCGCCCTGCTTATCAACGTGCTACGCGACGAGATCGAACGCCGCGGCGAGATCCCGTTCCTGCACGTGTTCGGCGGCAACCAGTCGGCCATCGCCCTTTACGAACGCCTCGGCTTCCGCCTGAGCCGCGTCTTCATGCTTAACCAGGTATCGCGCGCTGGCGACGCCGTCGGTGCCACGACAGCGCCGCTCCACGCGGACTGAGACTTCCCTCCGGCGTATACAATCGGGCCTTCCGCAGCCGTAGAAGCCAACGCCATGAACCACCCCGCGCCTTATCCCATCGGTACCCCCGGCCAGCCCTGGGGCCCGGCTGAGTTCACAGCGTGGCGTGCGACCCAGGCGAAACAGCGCAGCTACGCGGACGAAGTGGAGAAGGCGATCGATGGCCTGAGCGGCGCCTTCGATGTCGAAAACTATGGCTCGGTGAACTATGCCGGCGAGACGTACACCTTCCATGCCCTACGCACTCGCGACTGGCGCGATGAGCTGCCGGTGATGGTCGTAACGGGCGGCGTGCACGGCTATGAAACCAGCGGTGTGCACGGTGCGCTGCAGTTCCTGCGCGAACACGGCAACGACTACGCCGGCCGCGCCAACGTACTCGTCGTACCGTGCGTCAGCCCGTGGGCCTACGAGCGCATCCATCGCTGGAACTACGATGCGATCGACCCGAACCGCAATTTCCGTGAAGGCAGCCCGGCGGCGGAGTCGGCGGCGCTGGTGAGCCTGCTGGCACCGATCGCCGACAAAGTGCTCATGCACATCGACCTGCACGAGACCACCGATACGGACGAATCCGAATTCCGCCCGGCGCTCTCCGCGCGCGATGGCAAGGAGTACGAGCCGGGCGAAGTGCCGGATGGTTTCTACCTCGTCGACGACGCCGACAAGCCGCAGCCCGAGTTCCAGAAAGCGGTGATCGAAGCGGTGGCCAAGGTCACCCACATCGCGCCGGCGGATGCCAACGGCGAAATCATCGGCTCACCCGAAGTCGCGCACGGCGTCATCGAATATGCGTTGAAGCCGCTCGGCCTGTGCGCCGGCATCACCCCGGCGCGCTACTGCACCACCACCGAGGTGTATCCGGACAGCCCGCGTGCCACGCCGAAGGAATGCAACGATGCGCAGGTAGCTGCCGTGCGTGCGGCGATCGATTACGCCCTCGCGCACCCGGCCGGCTAAGACGCTTACGGGGTCACCGGCGCGTGCACGTGATGCGCACGCGCCGTGATCCACACCAGCCCGGCAAGCGTTAGCGCCACGATCACGCCGCCGTACAGATGGATCGCCGCCGACAGACCGTAGTGCTGTGCCAGCGCGCCAACGGCGATGGTCGGCACGCTGAAAGCCAGGTAGCTCTGGATATAGAACGCGGCCATGAGCCGGCTGCGCTCATGCGGTTCGGCGCGCGGCATCACGCTGCGAACGGCGCCAAGGAACGAGGCGCCGAAGCCCGCACCCGTAATGATCGACGCGCCAAGCAACCAGGCGCCCGAACCGATCACTTCGCCGACGAGCACGAGTAGCAGGCCGCCAGCAAGCATCACGGCACCCAGCTTCAAGGAGCGGATCGCCGGGTGGCGCAGCCCCTGTAGGACCGCCGCCGCGCCACTGAGCATCAGCGCCGCAACTACAAGCCCACCGATCCAGGGCGACGTGGAGTGCGTCGTCTTCGCCACCAGCGACGGCATCAAGGACAGATAGAACCCGCCCAGCATCCACAGGGCGACATTAAGCGGTGTCACCGCGCGCAACGCGGGCCGGGCACGTTCGGGTACGGCAACGTGCGGAAGCAGGCTGGCAACGGCGCCGGGCTTCGGCGTGGCGGTCTCAGGCGTGCCACGCGTCAGGACCAGCGCAAGCACCAACACGCCGATGACGACGAGGTACACGCCCTGCAGCGGCGCGGGCGCGAGCACGGCCAGCGCCGTGCTGCCCAACGCACCAGCACCCATGCCGATCAGCGGCGCCATGCTGTTCACGGTGGCGCCGCGCTGCCGGTCGATATCGAGGATCGCGGAAGGAAGGGCCGACATGGCCACACCCGTGGCGACGCCTTGCACCACGCGCGCCGCCAGCAACCAGGCAGGGCCGGCCGCCGACAGGAAGACGAGCATCGCGACGACATCGAGCACGATGGCGCCCGTGATCACCGGTTTACGCCCCAGGTGATCGGAA
This sequence comes from Luteibacter aegosomaticola, assembly GCF_023078475.1. Lineage (NCBI taxonomy): Bacteria > Pseudomonadati > Pseudomonadota > Gammaproteobacteria > Lysobacterales > Rhodanobacteraceae > Luteibacter > Luteibacter aegosomaticola. The sequence goes on from NZ_CP095741.1 coordinate 5,037,047, forward strand.
AGACGCCCGGCGAACAGCAGCGCCGCCAACAGGGCGAACGCATACACCGCGAAAATCACCGTGAGCAGGGTGGGCGTGAAATGCCACTGCGCCTGGTACAGGCGATAGAGCGGCGTCGGCGCGGTGGAGGCGCCGATGAATGCCATGAGGGTAAAGGTATGCACGGCCATGGGCCGGCGAACGGCGAGGGCGTTCATGGGTTTGCCTAAAAGCAAAGAATGAGCGTTAGTCTACGCCGCACGCGCGCTAAAGCAACTATTTAGCCTTTAGGAGTATGATAGGCAGCCATGAACGACATTGCACCCTCACCCAGCCGCGCCGCCGGCCCCCGTCCGGGCGGTCGTAGCGCTCGCGTCCAGGCCGCCATCCACCAGGCGGTACGTGATCTGCTGGCAGAGGGTCCGCGCGAGGCAGTGACCGTGCCGGCCATCGCCGCCCGCGCCAGTGTCACGCCCTCCACGATCTATCGCCGTTGGGGCGATCTCTCCCGGCTGCTGGCCGATGTGGCGGTGGAGCAGCTCCACCCCGAGGGCGAGCCAGCCGATACCGGCAGCTACCGCAGCGACCTGGCCACGTGGCTCGAGCAATACCGGGACGAGATGTCGTCGGGCCCGGGCCGAACGATGCTGCGCGACGTGCTGAGCGCCACGAATGGGGAAAACAGCGGGCGATGCCTGCTTTACTGCACCACCCAGCTGGACCTGCTCCGCGAAAGGGCGCTGGCTCGCGGGGACACCCCGCTGGCCACTCAAGCCATCATCGACGGCATCGTCGCGCCGATGATGTACCGGCTGCTTTTCGCGGCCGATGCGCCTTCGGCGGCCGACGTTTCACATTGGTTGGACGAGCAGGTAAGTCGCGCTGGCTGATCCAGCGGCGACGTCCCGATCTCCCATTCACCCCCGCAAGAACTCACTCCGGAGAGCCTCGCTTCGGCGTTTAGCTGCGTAGGCAGCCATTCAAAAAGGTGAACGTTTCGCAAAGATTCGTGCTGCACCGCAAAAGTTCAGTGTAGACCACCCAACACGCCGTTTTTAAATAAGTTTTTACTAAGCCACCTCAAGTGGTATTGCACGTAATAACGTTTACTCGTGCAGTGCAACAACCCCTTGATTTAACAGGCTTTACACGGCTGGTGAAAACGTTTACGTTCCGCGCCGTCGAACCCCGGTGGGGCCGGGGAGCAGGGCGATGACTACGTGAGTGTGACGATCAAAGACGTCGCGAGGATGGCCAACGTATCCGTGGCCTCTGTTTCCCGCGCACTGAATGGCCATGGCGGTGTGACCGCCGAAACGCAGAAGCGCATCCGCGAGGTAGCGGCACGCCTGCGCTACGTCCCGCATAGCGCGGCACGCAGCCTGATCACCCGCCGCACCCAGACGATCGGCGCCTTGTTGCCCGATCTGCACGGCGCGTTCTTCTCCGAACTCATCCGCGGTATCGACCTGGCGGCGCGTGCGCGCGGCCTGTACCTGCTGGTGTCGAGCTCGCACGGCGATGCCACCGAGGCGGCTATCGCGCTGCGCGCCATGCAGGGCCGCGTCGACGGCTTGCTGGTGATGTCGCCGCATGCCGACGCCGCGTTCCTCGACGAGAATCTCCCGATCGTGCTGCCCACGGTGCTGATCAACAGCCACGTGCGCTCCGAGCGCCACGCCGCCCTCGATGTCGATGACTTCGGTGGTGCGAAGGCGATGGTGGAACACCTGCTCGCCAGCGGCCGCAAGCGCATTGCGTTCATTGCCGGCCCGGAAGTGAACCACGACGTGCAGGAGCGTGCCCGTGGCTATCGCGAAGGGCTCGCTGCCGCAGGCCTCGGCGATACCGCCACCGTGCTGCAAGGCGATTTCAGCGAAGAATCCGGTTACCGCATGGCGCAGGAAGTGCTGGCGATGTCGCCGCGTCCCGATGCCATTTTCGCCGCGAACGACATGATGGCCATTGGCGCGCTCTCCGCGCTGGCCGAGGCAGGCGTGCATGCGCCTGACGAAATCGCCGTCACCGGCTTCGACGATATCCCGATGGCGCGTTATGTCTCGCCGCCGCTCACCACGGTGCGCGTGCGCATCGCGGAGCTTGGCGAATCGGCGCTTGAGCGCCTGGCCCTGATGATCGAATCGCCCGATGACGCCGCACCTGAGCCGCGCGTCATTGGCACCGAACTCGTCGTACGCGCCTCTTGCGGCGCCAGCGACAAGGGACGTCGACGGACGAACTGATCCGTCGAATGCATTACGCGGCTTGCCGGGCCGTGGCTGGAATCCAGGACGGCGTCATTGATGGACAGCGAGAACCATTCGGTCCGAACGCGGAACGGGCGGGGGTACGGGGTAGATCGCCTTTGAACAGGTGGCAACGACCACTGCGACGCGACCGAAAGGTCGACCGTCGTACCCATGCCCAGCCGGACCGGGGACACACACACAGAGAATCAGGATTGGGAGAGAGGGGTACCATGAAAGCTCCGAAGCAGATGAAGAAGAAGCTGCTGTGCGGCATCATCGCCGCCACCATCGTCGCGGTCGTTGCACCGACCACCACGATGGCGCAGTCCGCCAATGCCACCCTGCGCGGCAAGGCCACGCCGGGCGCACAGGTCACGGCGTTCAACCCGCAGACGGGTCTTACCCGCAAGACCACCGCGGGTGCCGATGGCAGCTACACGCTCAACGGCCTGCCGCCGGCGACCTACCAGGTCGACGCTGGCCCGGGTACGCAGCAGAACGTCACGCTGACGGTCGCTTCTACCGCCCAGCTCAACCTCGCTGCCTCGACCGCCGCACCGGCTGCGACCAGCGCCAACGCGACGTCGCTCGAAGGCGTGAGCGTGGCTGCGACCACCCTGAAGGAAGTGCGTACGCCGGAAGTGGGTAACACCATTTCGCTGCACGAGATTGCCACGATCCCGCAGGCATCGCGCAACTTCCTCGAGTTCGCCGACACCGTGCCGGGCATGGTTTTCAACGTCGATGCGAAGGGCAACACCTCGCTGCGCGGCGGCGCCATGAACACCAGCTCCGCGAACGTCTACATCGACGGCGTGAGCCAGAAGAGCTACGTAAAGGAAGGCGGCGTCTCCGGCCAGAACAACAGCCAGGGCAACCCGTTCCCTCAGCTCGCCATTGGTGAATACAAGGTCATCACCAACAACTACAAGGCAGAGTACGACCAGGTGTCGTCCGCTGCGATCACTGCCGAGACCAAGTCGGGCACGAACGAGTTCCACGGTGAAGTGTTCGGCACGTACACCAACGATGCCTTCCGTAACCGCACCCCGATCGAGAAGACCTCGGGTAAGACGGACTCGGAATCGAAGGAATACGGCTTCGCCATCGGCGGCCCGATCATCAAGGACAAGATGCACTTCTTCCTGACCTTCGAGCAGAAGAAGTTTGATACGCCGATCTCCGTGGTCCCGAACAGCGTGAACTACGCTGGCGATGTGACCCCGCTGCTGCCGGCAAGCGTGCAGTCGGAGCTGGGCTCCTCGAACCTCAACTTCGACGAGAAGCTGTACTTCGGCAAGATCGACTGGGAACTGACCGATCGCGACCGCATCGAAATCAGCACCCAGGTCCGTCGTGAAACGCAGATCTCGGGCACCGGTACCGGCACCACGGCGTCGGCCTCCGTGAACAACGAGAACCACGACACTCGCGCGAACTTCAAGTGGGCGCACAGTGCCGACAGCTGGTACAACGAGCTGATCTTCTCGTACGAGAACGCGTACATCGCTGCCAACCCGGCATTCGCGGGCAACGGTTACCAGTACACCTGGCAGCCGGATCCCAACAACCCGGCCATCATCGCTACCGGTTCGGCTGACCCGCGCTCCACGCAGAACAAGAGCCAGGAAGGTCCGAGCGTGTCGGATACCTTCACCTTCAACGACCTCGAGTGGCAGGGCGACCATGTCGTCAAGTTCGGCTACAAGTTCAAGGCCGTTGAGCTGAAGGCTTCCGACGCAGCGGCGCAGAGCCCGCAGTTCTACTACGACGTGAACCCGACCGGCACGACAGCCGAGCCGTGGCAGGTCTTCTACGCCTCGAATCTCCCGGGCCAGGACGGCGTGGCCAAGACCCACGCTCGCCAGTACGGCGTGTTCGCCCAGGACGACTGGTCGGTGAACGATCACCTGACCCTGAACCTCGGCGTCCGCTGGGATTACGAAGCGAACCCGTCGTACACCAACTTCGTGACCTCGCAGCGCGTGCTCGATGCGCTGAACTCGCAGAACCCGTACGCCGGCGCCTTGCCGGGCCAGACCTACGCCGATTCGCTGGCGGCTGGCGGCGTGAACCTCAACGATTACGTCAGCAACGGCCACAACCGTAAGAACTTCAAGGGCGAATGGCAGCCGCGTCTCGGCTTCTCCTACGACCTGTTCGCTGACGAAGAGCACGTGATCCACGGCGGTGCCGGTCGCGCCTACGACCGCAACCTGTTCGACTACCTGCAGACGGAAGTCACCAAGCAGTCGCTGCCGCAGACCACCCTGCGCTTCAACATCCCGAGCCATCCGTGCGACACCACCTCGTCGACCTGCGTGCCCTGGAACCCCGAGTTCCTTAACGGCCAGAACGTGCTGCAAAACTACCTGGTCGGCGGCAACTCCGGTCAGGAAGTGGATCTGCTCAACAACAAGCTGAAGGCGCCGTACAGCGACCAGTTCAGCCTGGGTATGTCGAACACGATTGGCGACTGGCAGACCGATGCCACGGTGACCCGCGTGCTCAGCCGTGACGGCTTCGCCTTCACCCTCGGCAACCGCTACCCGGATGGCTCGTTCTGGAAGAACAAGAGCCAGCCGTGGGATTACCCGATCCCGAACGTGGGCGGTCTGATCCTGGGTGATAACGGCATCTCGACCCGCACCACCCAGGTGCTGCTGTCGGCGCAGAAGCCGTACACGAAGGAATCGGGCTGGAGCACCAGCTTCGCGTACACGTTCTCGCACGCCAAACAGAACCGCGACATCAACGAGCACTACTCGTTCGACGAAGCGACGATCGGTGACTACCCGTACATCACCTCGAACGCGGTCGCAAAGCATCGCCTCGTTGCCACCGGTGCGCTCGACCTGCCGTGGGGCATCAACGCGTCGATCAAGCTGACCCTGGCCACGCCGCTGCCGAAGAACGACGGTGCCTGCTACGGCCAGCTCGAAGCCAATGGCTCCGGCTGCGTGCCGATGGCGGCGACGCCGAGTGGCTCGAAGTTCCTGGTGGGCGGCGATATCTGGGGTTACCGCGATATCGATATGCAGTTCACCAAGGACTTCATCATCAGCGGCGACACCAAGATCTACGCCCGCTTCGACATCCTGAACCTGTTCAACTGGCATAACTACGCCGACTACAACGTCAACTGGGGTAGCGGTGGTGTGCTGAACAGCGACCCCGTCACCTACAACAAGAAGGGCAACATCGTGTACCTGCCGCGCACGGCGCGTTTCACGGTTGGCCTGAAGTTCTAACGCTGCAACCCGGCCCGGGCGGGAGGCTCCCCTTTCCGCCCGGGCCACCCTTGGCGTCCACGAGTCTCCCCGTGGACGCCTCTTTTGTTTCGATGGAAGTCCCTTCGGGGACTTTTATTTGGTCCAGCGCCGTAAACGTTTACGCTAGGCGGGCCACCGGCACCCGCGAGCCGTCCCCATTCGGTTCGCGCTAGCCTCGATGACACCCAAGGACCCTCCCCGCGATGAAGCCGACCACTCTCAAGCGTCTTTCCCTCGCCCTCGGCGCCCTGCTGGCCTGTGCCGCCCCCCTTGCCATGGCGAAGGAGAGCGCGAAACACCCAGGCAAAGCCAAACCCACGGCCACGGCCCAGCGGCTGGACAAGGACCTCCATCCCGTTCCGCCGATGATCGCCGACCTGGAGAAGCGCACCTTCCAGTGGTTCTGGGATAGCGGCAACCCCGAGAACGGCCTCATCCCCGACCATTACCCGACCAACTCCTTCGCCTCGATCGCCTCGGTGGGCTTCGGCCTCACTGCGTATGGCGTCGGCGTGGAGCGTGGCTACATCACGCGCGACCAGGCGATCGACCGCACGCTGGCCACGCTGAAATTCTTCAACGAGTCCGCGCAGAACGATTCGGAAGACGATGCCACCGGCTTCCACGGCTTCTACTATCACTTCCTCGACATGCAGACCGGCAAGCGCTTCGCGCGCTGGGTGGAAGTGAGTTCGGTGGATACCACCCTGTTGCTGGGTGGCGTGCTGTTCTCGCAGAGCTACTTCGACCACGACACGCCGAAGGAAAAGGAAATCCGCGACCTCGCCGACCAGATCTACCGCCGCGTGGACTGGACCTGGCTGCAGCACAACGCGCCGCTGATCAGCATGGGCTGGACCCCGGGCGGCAAGACCATCCCGCACGACTGGGAAGGCTACAACGAAGGCATGATGGTCTACATCATGGCGCTCGGCTCACCGACCCATCCGGTGGGCGAGGATGCCTGGGCCGCCTGGACGAAGACCTATGACAAGACCTGGGGCGCGTTCCACGGCCAAACCTTCCTGAACTTCGCGCCGATGTTCGGCCACCAGTACAGCCACACGTGGATCGATTTCCGCGGCATCAACGATGCGTGGAACCGCGAGAAGGGCCTGGATTATTTCGAGAACAGCCGCCGCGCCACGTATTCGCAGCAGGCCTACGCCGTCGCCAACCCGGGCGGCTGGACCGGTTACGGCAAGAACATCTGGGGCCTCACCGCCTCGAACGGCCCTGGCGGCCTGATCATCAAGCAGGGTGACAAGGAGCGTACCTTCCAGGGCTATACCGCGCGTGGCGCCGGCCTGGACTACATCTCCGATGACGGCACCATCGTGCCGACGGCCGCGGGTGGCTCGATCGCCTTCGCGCCGGAGATCGTGATTCCCGCGCTGGAAGAGATGAAGAAGAAGTACGGCCAGTACATCTACACGAAGTACGGCTTTGTCGATGCCTTCAACCTCAGCTTCGACACGCGCACCGACCTGCGCACCGGCCAGATCGTGCCGGGCTTCGGCTGGGCCGATACCGTGCACCTGGGCATCGACCAGGGCCCGATCGTGCTCATGATCGAGAACTACCGCAGCGAGTTCGTCTGGAACGTGATGAAGAAGAACCCGTATATCCGCAAGGGCCTGCAGCGCGCCGGCTTCACCGGTGGCTGGCTGGATGCCGAGACGGCTACCAGCCTGTGGTGATGCGCGTTGCCCGGGTAGGTCTTACCGCCGCGCTGGTGTTTGCCGGCGCGGCGTTGTCCTCGTGCGCGAAGGAGCCTGCGGGCACGCGCACGCTTGAGTTCTGGACGATCGGACGCGAGGGCGAGGCGGTCCAGAAGCTGCTGCCCGAGTTCGAACGCGAACACCCGGGCCTGCACGTTTCCGTGCAGCAGCTGCCACTGACCGCCGCGCACCAGAAGCTGCTCACCGCCTATGCGGGCGACTCCACCCCGGACATCACCCAGCTGGGTAATACCTGGGTGCCCGAGATGGTGGCGCTCAATGCGCTGGAGCCGCTCGACACTCGAGTGAATGCGTCGAAGGTGGTCGACAAGAACGATTACTTCCCGGCCATCTGGTCCACCAATGTCATCGACGGCGCGCTGTACGGCGTGCCCTGGTATGTGGACACACGTCTGCTGTTCTACCGCAAGGACATGCTGGCAAAGGTCGGTTACGACCACCCGCCGCGTGACTGGGCCGAGTGGCAGGCCATGATGGCGAAGATCGCGCAGCCGAAGGGCAAGACGTACGGCGTGCTGCTGCCGACCAATGAGTTCGAGCAGCTGCTTGCGTTCGCGTTGCAGCAACCCGAGCCGCTGCTGCGCGACGGTGGCCGTTACGGCAACTTCCGCAGTGCCAGCTTCAAGAAGGCCCTCGCGTTCTACGTGTCGCTGTTCAAGGAACAGCAGGCGCCGATGATGACCAATGTCGGCATCGGCAATCCGTGGGCCGCATTTGGCCAGGGCTTCTACGCGTTCTACCTCTCGGGCCCGTGGAATATCGCCGAGTTCCGCAAGCGGCTGCCGCCGGAGCAGCAGGGCGACTGGGCCACGACGCCTCTGCCGGGGCCCGATGGTCCTGGCGCCTCGAACGCCGGCGGCTCCAGCCTCGTGATCTATCGCAAGTCGAAGCACAAGGACGATGCGTGGGCGCTCATCGAGTTCCTCTCGCGCCCGCAGATCCAGGAGCGCTTCTACCAGATCCTCGGCGACATGCCGCCGCGCCGCTCGTCGTGGGAATCCCCCGCGCTGCGCGATGACGACAAGGCCACGGCGTTCCGCCACCAGCTCGAACGCGTAAAGGCCACGCCGCCTGTCGCCGAGTGGGAACGCATCGTAACGGAGATGCAGCTGGTGGCTGCGCAGGCCGCGCATGGCGATCTCACCATCGATCAGGCCGCTGCTGAAATCGACCGCCGTGCCGATCGCCTGCTGGAGAAACGCCGCTGGATGCTCGACCACGGCCACAAGGCAAGCCCATGAACACGACCCGCGCCGCCTGGCTCTTCATCACCCCCGCGCTGATCATCCTCGGCCTGTTCTTCCTGTTGCCGGTGGTCGCGGCACTTGTGCTGTCGGTCACCGATTTCGATCTCTACGCGCTGGCTGATATCCGCAACCTGCGTTTCGTGGCGCTCGAGAATTACTGGCTGCTGCTGCAGCGCCCGTTGTTCTGGTCGGCGCTGGGTCACACGGTGTACTTCGTAGTGGTCGGCGTGCCGCTCTCGCTGGGCGCGTCCCTTGGCGCGGCCATGCTGCTTAATTCACCGTTGGCCCGGTTCAAGCCCTTCTTCCGCACCGCGCTGTTTGCGCCCGTCGTGACGACCGTGGTGGCCGTGGCGGTGATCTGGCGTTACCTGTTCAACACCAAGTACGGCCTGATCAACTACGCGCTGGATTCGATCGGCATGCCGACGGTGGACTGGCTGGGCGATCCGCACTGGGCGATGCCGACGATCATCCTGTTCGCCGTGTGGAAGAACTTCGGCTACAACATGATTATCTTCATGGCCGGCCTGCAGGCCATTCCGGCGGATCTCTACGAAGCGGCGCGCATCGATGGCGCGTCGGCGTGGGCGCAGTTCCGCCATATCACGCTGCCCATGCTGAAGCCGACCATGCTCATGGTGAGCATCCTCACCGTGTCCGGTTACTTCCAGCTGTTCGCCGAGCCGTATGTGATGACCGAAGGCGGCCCACTGCAGAGCACGACCTCGGTGCTGTACCTGATGTACGAAGAAGGCTTCAAGTGGTGGAACCTGGGCTCGGCATCCGCCGTGGCCTTCATCCTGTTCGTGATCATGTTCGCGGTCACCGCCGCAATGCTTCGCCTGTCGAAGCGGGGAGAGCCGGCATGAGCCCGCGTATCGCCAAGGCCATCATCAACGGCTTGCTGTTCGCGGCCGCCGCCATAGCGATTGCGCCGCTGTTGTACATGGTCTCCGTGTCGTTCATGACACAGGGTGAGGCCAGCTCGCTCCCGCCGCCCGTGTTGCCGACGCATGCCACGCTGGCCAATTACCGGCAGCTGTTCCTCAACGCGGGCATGGGCCGTTACCTGTTCAACAGCCTGCTAATCTCTACATCGATCACCGTGATCTCGCTCGCGTTCAACCTGATGGCTGGGTACGCATTTGCCAAGCTGGAGTTCAAGGGTCGCGCGCGACTGTTCCAGCTGCTGCTTGGTGCGCTTGTGATTCCCGCGCAGGTGGCGATGCTGCCGTTGTTCCTGCTGCTGAAGTACATGGGCCTGGTGAACACCTACGGCGCGATCATCGTGCCGGCGCTGGCGACGATCTTTGGCGTGTTCCTCGTGCGCCAGTACGCGAGCGGTATCCCCGATGACCTCATGGAAGCGGCGCGCATCGATGGCGCCGGCGAGTTCCGCATCTTTGCGACCATCATCATGCCGTTGCTCAAGCCGATCATGGTGACGCTGGCGATCTTCACCTTCCTCGCCGCGTGGAACGATTTCATGTGGCCGCTGATCGCGCTTACCGGGCAGGAGCACTACACGCTGCCCATCGCACTGGCCTCGCTGTCGCGTGAGCACGTGCAGGATAGTGAGCTGATGATGGCGGGCTCGGTGGTTACGATCCTTCCGGTGCTTGTTCTGTTCCTCGCTTTGCAGCGCTATTACCTCGAAGGCTTGTTGCTCGGCAGCGTCAAAGGTTAAGTCTATGGCAGCCCCCTGTAGGAGCGCGCTTGCGCGCGGCATCTTTCGCCCCAACGCGACAGGCCCTGTGGCTCTTCGGCGAAGGGCGTCGCCCACAGGGTGGGCTCCTACCATGAGGGGATCGCGTGCAAGCACGCTCCTACAAGGGCTGGTCTTGCTTTTTGTCGCGTCGAGCGCGGGGGCGACGACGCTGGATGCGTTCGATAGCGTGAGCGGTTGGCGGGCGACGCATACCGATGATGTGTCGGCCACCTTGCGTGCGGTTCCCGGCAAGACCGGGAAGGCTATGTGTCTTGCGTTCGATTTCAACGGGGTCTCCGGCGCGGCGTCGATCCGTAAGACGCTGCCCGTGGATTTTCCCGCGGGTTTCGCGCTGAGCTTTGACGTGCGCGGCGACATGCCGGCGAATACCTTGCAGCTGAAGCTGATCGACGACACCGGCGATAACGTCTGGTGGTTCCAGAAGGCGGGCTTCGTGCCGCCGAGTCAATGGCAGACGGTGGAAGCGAGCAGCCGCCAGGTGGAATTCGCCTGGGGGCCCGTGAAGGATCGCACCTTGCGGCACACGCGCGAGGTGGAGTTCGTTGTCTACAAGGAAGCCCAGCCGGGCATGGGTCCGGACAAGGGCGAGGTGTGTTTCGACAACCTTACCCTGGTGCCGCGCCAGCCCGAGGCGGTTCTGGTGCCACCGCCCACGCCGAATGCTGTCTTTGAACAGCGTGCAAAGGCCGTGCGACGTGGCCTTTATCCACGCGGCTTTTCCGGCGAGCAGTCGTACTGGACGATCGTGGGCGTGGATGGCGGGAGTCGCGATTCGGCGCTGATGTCCGAGGATGGCGCGGTCGAAATCACTCGCGGCAGATTTTCCATCGAGCCGTTCCTGCTCGACCGCGGCAAGCTGGTGACCTGGGCCGATGTCACCGCAACCCAGTCGCTGCGCGATCGCTACCTGCCAATGCCTTCGGTGGCGTGGCGCAAGGACGGACTCACGCTGGTCACGACCGCATTCGCCCAGGGTAAGCCGGGTGCCTCGGAGTTGGTGCTTTCCTATCGGGTAGGCAATGACAGCGATGCGGCGCGCGACGTCACCTTGCTGCTCGCCGCGCGACCGTTCCAGGTGAATCCGCCGACGCAGTTCCTCAATGCGCCCGGGGGCATCGCGACGATTCGTGACCTTCGTTGGGACGGGGCCGCGTTGACCGTCAATGGTGCGCGTAAGGTCATCCCGTTGCAGAAGCCTGCGGATGTCATTGGTTCGGCGAATCTGCCGGCGATGTTGATGGAGCGGGTGGAGGGTGGGGCGCCGCTTGGGAGTCTTTCGTTGGGGGCTGTCGCGCGCAAGCGCGCTCCTACGGGGATGTCGCAAGCCTCGGGTGACGTGGCGCTGCATGATGACTCGGGGTTTGCGCAGGGGGCGTTCGTTTATCCCGTGCACGTGCCTGCGCATGGGCACGTCGACCTGGGTCTCGTGGTACCGGTACGCCAGGATGATGTCGTGGCGATGCCGGCCGATGCTTCCGCGTGGCTGTCGACGCATGCTGACGCCGTGGCGGCCGCCTGGCGCGAGAAACTGGATCGCGTGGATGTGCGGGTGCCAGCGGTGGCGCAGGCGATCGTCGACACGATGAAGAGTGGCGTGGCGCAGATCCTGATCTCGCGTGACGGACCCGCCCTGCAGCCCGGCACGCGCTCGTATTCCCGGACGTGGGTGCGCGATGGCGCGATGATGCTGGAGGGGTTGCTCCGCACCGGGCACGAGGATGTCGCCCGCGAGTTCATCAACTGGTACGCGCCGCATCAGTTCTCGAACGGCAAGGTGCCTTGCTGCGTCGACGCACGCGGCTCCGATCCCGTACCTGAGAACGATAGCCATGGCGAACTGATTTTCAGCGTCGCGGAGCTGTGGCGGTACACGCACGATCGCGCCGCGGTCGAGGCGTTGTATCCGCATGTCCGCCGCGCCGTTACCTACATGGACGCGCTGCGCGACAGCGAGCGCACGCCGTCACGCCTGGACGGCCCCGATCGTGCGCTCTACGGATTGATGCCGGCATCCATCAGCCACGAGGGTTATTCGGCGAAGCCGATGCACTCGTACTGGGACGACTTCTGGGCACTGAAGGGCTATGACGATGCAGCGGAACTCGCAACGGCGCTAGGCCAGGGCGAGGATGCCGCACGCTTTGGGGCATCGCGCGATCAGTTCCGCGACGACTTGCACGCCTCGATCGAAGCGGCGGTGAAGGCCCGCGGGATCGACTTCATCCCGGGTGCCGCCGAGCTCGGCGATTTTGATGCGACCTCGACCACCATCGCGCTGTCGCCGGGTGGCGAAGGTGCGCGCCTGCCGAAGCCGTTGGTCGAGCGGACGTTCGAGAAGTACTGGGAGGCCTTCGTTGCGCGCCGCGATGGCACGCTGGCGTGGGAGGACTACACGCCGTACGAAGTCCGCACGATTGCCACGTTCGTCCGCCTCGGCTGGCGGTCGCGGGTGAATGACCTGCTCACCTTCTTCTTCGCGGACCGCCGTCCGGCGGCCTGGAACCAGTGGGCGGAGGTGGTCGGCCGCGATCCGCGCAAGCCACGCTTCGTCGGCGACATGCCCCACGCGTGGATCGCCTCGGATTACGTCCGCTCGGCGCTCGATCTGTTTGCCTACGATCGCGACGCCGACCAGGCCGTCGTTCTGGCGGCTGGCGTGCAGCCTGCCTGGCTCGAAGGCGAAGGCATCGCGGTGCACGACTTGCGCACGCCGTACGGCAAGCTGGGCTACACGCTGAAGGTCACGAACGGCCAGGTAACGCTGACGCTCACCCAGCCCATCGATCCACCCGGCGGCCTCGTCCTCTCACTCCCCTCTGGCGACATCAAGATCCCAAAGGGCAAAACCAAACTAACAACGCCCCTGTAGGAGCGCGCTTGCGCGCGATCGGATCTGGCGATACATGCACGAGGGCGCACTTACGTCAGTGCGTCACCACCCGAGTGCGCAACAGCGCATCCACGGCCTGCTGCCATTCCGTCGAGCCCGGCGAAGCCTGCGGCGCTTCCTGGCCTAGCTTGGCGTTCACGGCCGCTTCCCATGCTGGGGTATTCGGCTGGGGGCCATGGCCGTCGTCGCTCACATTGAGGGTCTTGTCGACCCACGCGAACCAGTCGGCCGTGCCGAGCGCCGCGGTTGCGGGCGAGGTCTTGCCCGGTTCGGCGGACGTCGCTGCTGCCTCCGCGGAACCCGCGGGCGCTGAGGAGGGCGCCGCCGTCGATTGCGGCGCCGGCGGTGCGGCCGGGGAGCACGCCGCGATGATCAGGGCAGCTGTCAGGGGAACCACGGTGAGGAGAAAGCGCATGGGCAATGAAGGCCTCGCGAATGCGAATGGCCTCAAGCCTACAAACCCATTCCAGTCCGAGACTTAAACGGGCGGGGGAACTTCTCGAGCTTGTTCAGGCTCGCTTGTAGGAGCGCGCTTGCGCGCAATCGTGCGCAAGCGCGCTCCTACAAGAGCCGGGGTCAGAACTTGCCAGCGCGGAAGTCGGCGATGGCCTGGTGGATCTGGTCGGGGCTGTTCATCACGAACGGGCCGTAGCGGGCCACCGGTTCGGCCAGCGGCCGGCCGGCGACCAGCAGGACGCGGGCAGGCTCTGTCGCGGCAAAGGCCACCGTCTCACCCTTCGACAAGACTGCCAGCTCGCCACGTGTCACTGACTGCCCGGCCACGTTCGCCGCCTGGCCATCGAACACATAGGCGAAGGCGCTATGACCCTCGGGCAGCGCCAGCTCGAACGCCGCGCCAGCCTCAAGCGCGATATCCAGATACACCGGATCGGTCGCGATGCCAGAGACCGGACCCTTCGCGCCAGCCAGTTCGCCTGCGACCACCTTCACGGTGACACCGGCCGCGGGTTGCACCACCGGGATGTCCGACGGCGGGATGTCTTGGTAGCGGGGCGCGGTCATCTTGTCGGCGGCAGGCAGATTGACCCACAGCTGGAAGCCCCACATCAGGCCTTCTTCCTGCTGCGGCATTTCCGAATGGATGAGGCCGCTGCCCGCGGTCATCCACTGGACGCTACCCGGGCCGAGATCGCCGGTGTTGCCCTTGTTATCGCCGTGGCGCATGCGCCCGGCGAGCATGTAGGTCACCGTTTCGAAGCCGCGGTGCGGGTGGTCAGGGAAGCCTTCGATGTAGTCGCCGGCCTGGTCCGAACGGAATTCGTCCAGCATCAGGAACGGATCGAGCATGTCGAGGGCTGGCTGGCCGATCACGCGCTTGAGTTTCACGCCGGCGCCGTCGGCGGTATCCATGCCGCGGACGCGGCGGACGATGCTGCGGGTAGTCATGGTGGGCTCCGGGGTGGTCGTGGAATGCGCACAAGATGGCGCGTTCGCGGGCGCCCCGGTAGGCCTGCGCGGTGAACGATGCGTTCGGGGCAGGCCGATCGCGCGGAAGCGCGATCCCGGTTACCTCAGTGCACCCAATGTCCGGCGCGCTGACGCGGCGGGTGTTCCTCGCCTTCACGGCGCGGCTGGGCCATCGCGGCCAGCTCCGCTTCCGTCGGTGCGTTTTCCTGCCAGTAATCCCCAACGGCACGGAGCACCGCGGGCAGCTGCCCCAGGCACTCATCGTATTCCTCGTCGGTAAGCCGTTCGAATTCGGCATCCGCCTGGAGCACGCCTTCATCGACGGCCAGCGCCATGATCGGCCCAAGCAATTGCATCAGTTCCGGATCTTCGGCCAGGCGGGCTTCCCACAGCGACGCACGCATATCGATGCCACGGCTGAAACCTTCGCACCAGCCAGCGGCCGAGAGCATCGGGCCTTCCTCGGTATCGACCTCGCCCAGGATCGGCTCGTAGGCATCCACGTCGAGCTCGGCCGTGACCGAATCGTTGAGCTTGGCCAGCAGCGCCAGCACGCGGTTGCCCTGGTCCTCATCCTCGAACGCGTCGTGGAGTACCTCGTGCAGCCATTCCTCGGGCTTTACCTCGAGCGGGCCCACCGCGACGGCCGAAAGCAGCCCATGCACGCCATCGAGCATGAGATCGCCTTCGTTACCGTGCGTGCGCAGGTACGTATCGAGTTCTTCCAGTTCCTTGTCATCCAGGGAGCTGGGCCATTCGGATTTAGGTACGTTCAAAGCGTTAACTCCAGCGCGACAGGCGCGTGGTCGGACGGTTGCTCCCACTTCCGGGGCACCTTGTCGATGATGGACGAGGTAGCCACGGCCTTGAGCGCATCGCTGATCAGGATGAGGTCGATCCGCAGCCCCATGTTGCGCCGGAACGCGGCTTGACGGTAGTCCCACCAGCTGAAGAGACCGCTTTCTTCACTGAAGAGGCGGAAGCTGTCGTGGAGACCGGTATCAAAGATGGCCTGCAGCGCGGCGCGCTCCGGTGGCGAGCAGAAAATATCCTCGCCCCAGGACGCAGCATCGTACACATCACGGTCGTCGCGGCAGATGTTGAAGTCGCCAAGCACCACGAGTTTCGGGTGCGCTGCGAGCTCTTTCTCTACGAAATCGCGCACCTTCGCCAGCCAGTGCAGCTTATAGGTGTACTTCTCGTCGCCGAGCGCCTTGCCGTTCACCACGTAAAGATTGATGACGCGGACATCACCGACGGTCGCCGCCAGGATCCGCCGCTGCGGATCATCAAGGCCTTCGATATCGGTGACGACATCGGTGAGCGCCTCTTTCGCAAGAATGGCCACGCCGTTGTAGGTCTTCTGCCCCGAGAACACGGAGTGGTAGCCCATCGCGGCGATCTCATCGACGGGGAACTTGTCGTCGGTGAGCTTGGTTTCCTGCAACGCGATGATGTCCGGCGCGGCCTCACCCAGCCATTGCTGGAGGTGGGGCAGGCGGACCTTGAGGGAGTTGACGTTCCAGGAAGCGATCTTCATCGCCCCATTGTAAAGGAAACCCGCGTGACGGCCCGGCGTCAGGCGGGTTTCCAGGGGCGGTCAGGCCAGACCGTAGCTCTTCAGCAGGGCTTCGGGCTGGGGTTCGCGGCCCCGGAAGGCCGTGAACGACGCCAGAGCCGGGCGGGTGGCGCCCACGGACAGGATTTCCTTCCGGAAACGCTCACCGGTGGCGCGATCCAGCACGCCTGCGGCTTCGAACGGCTCGAACGCATCCGCCGACAGGACCTCGGCCCACAGGTAGCTGTAGTAACCCGCCGAATACCCACCCGCAAAGATGTGGGTGAACGCATGCGGGAAGCGCTGCCAGACGGGCGGATGCAGGACGGAGACCTCCTTGCGGACCTCTTCCAACACTTCCATCGGACGGGCGCCGCGGACCGGGTCGTATTCCAGGTGCAGGCGGAAATCGAAGAGGCCGAACTCCAGCTGGCGGACGAGGAACATGCCCGTGTGGAAGTGACGCGCCTTGAGCATGCGCTCATAAAGCTCGTCGGGAAGTTCCTCGCCGGTCTGGTAGTGCTTCGCGAACAGGCGCAGCGCCTCGCGATCCCAGGCGAAGTTCTCCATGAACTGGCTCGGCAGTTCCACGGCATCCCATTCCACGCCATCGATGCCGCCGACCGAGGGCACGTCCACCTCGGTGAGCATGTGGTGCAGGCCGTGGCCAAATTCGTGGAACAGGGTCAGCACGTCGTCGTGGGTGAGCAACGCCGGGGCGCCATCGGTCGGCGGCGGGAAGTTGCAGGTAAGGAAAGCGATCGGCAGCTGCAGATGTTCACCATCGCGGAAGCGCGCTTCGCACACGTCCATCCATGCGCCACCGCGCTTGCCCGAACGCGCATAGAGGTCCACGTACGCGCCAGCGAAGACGGTGCCGTCCGCGTTACGGAGGTCGTAGTAGGCGACGTCCTTGTTCCAGGTGTCGACGTCGTCTCGCTTCGAGAACGTGACGCCGTACAAGCGCTCGACCACGTCAAACAGGCCCTGCACCACCTGGAGTGCGGGGAAGTACGGCTTCAGCTGTTCTTCGTCCAGCGCGTAACGCTCCTGGCGCAGGCGCTCGGCGGCGAAGCCGACGTCCCAGGGCTCGAGGTTGTCGATCTTGAGCGTATCTGTAGCGAACCGGCGCAGTTCCGCGAGCTCTTCGCGGGCGCGCGGGCGTGCTTTCGCCGCAAGGTCGCGCAGGAAATCGAGCACTACCTGCGGCGACGTCGCCATCTTGGTGGCAAGCGATTCTTCAGCCGCGTTCGCGAAACCAAGCAGCTGCGCCGCTTCGTGGCGCAGCGCGATGATTTTCTCGATGCGCTCGGAGTT
Source organism: Luteibacter aegosomaticola (assembly GCF_023078475.1). Taxonomy (NCBI): domain Bacteria; kingdom Pseudomonadati; phylum Pseudomonadota; class Gammaproteobacteria; order Lysobacterales; family Rhodanobacteraceae; genus Luteibacter; species Luteibacter aegosomaticola. Next base: position 5,054,458 of record NZ_CP095741.1, read on the forward strand.
ATCGAACTTGCCCTTGTTCGGGCCCTGGTCCGATGCGCGCGTCTGGTACGCGTAATACACGTCGAAACGCAGGTCGCGGTTCTCGGCGTAGGTGAGCACGGCTTGCACACTGGGTTGCTTCAGCGTGACCAGATACCCCTCGAGGTTCTGCTCGCGCGCGTACTCGCGCAGCACGGCACGGCCGGATGCCGGGATGCCGGCAAGGTCGCGCTCGTCGGTGATGTGCTTGTGCCAGGCCTCGGTGGCGTCGAGCACCGCGTTCGAGAATTCCGTGGTGAGCTTGGAGAGCTCCACGCCGATCTCACGGAAACGCGTGCGCGCCGGTTCCTCGAGGGCAACGCCTGAGAGGCGGAAATCGCGCAGCGCGTGCTCGACCGCGGCGCGGGCAGCCGCCGGCAAGTCGTTGAAATCGCCGCGATCAGCAACTGCCTGGGTCGCGGCGTAGAGCTCGCGATTCTGGCCCACTTCGATGCCATGATCGGTGAGCTTCTCCTCAGCCGCGCCGTGCGCCTTGCGCAAGGCGTCGCTATCGGCAACGGAGTGCAGGTGGCTTACCGGCGACCAGCCGCGGGACAGCGCCTGGTCCAGGCGTTCCTGGGCCAGGATCACGTGGTCAAAATCGCGGGCGGCGCCTGCGGCGGTGATCTGTTCGATGCCGGCACGCTGGTTCGCGATGAGCCGGTCGATGGCAGGCTCGACATGCTCGGGCCGGATGGCGGAAAACGCCGGCAGTTCGCCACTGGGGTCAAGAAGGGGATTGGTGGTGCTGTCCATGGGTGTCTCCTCGTTCGACACCCAGCGTGGTGCCCCCACGAGCCCAAATCAAGCAGTAAGTTAAAGGGCCGCTAAGCCCCTGTTTCGCTTACCCCTGGCGCCCACATTACCCTTCCGACAGGTACGAATCCTTCAACTTCACATAGTTAGCGGCGGAGTAATACAGCTGCTCCACCTGCTTATCGCTAAGCACCCGGACCATCTTCGCCGGGTTGCCCACCCACAATTCGCGCTCGCCGACGACCTTACCCGGCGGCACGAGCGCGCCCGCCGCGACAAAGGCGTTCTTCTTTACGACGGCCCCGTCCAGCACCGTGGCATGCATGCCGATAAGGCACCCATCCTCGATGGTGCAGGCGTGGATGACCGCGCCGTGGCCGATGGTGACGTCGTCGCCAATGATCGTGGGAAACCCGCCAGGGCTATAAGGACCATCGTGGGTCACGTGGATGATGGCGCCATCCTGGAGATTGCTGCGCGCACCGATCCGGATGTGGTGCACATCGCCGCGGGCCACCGCACCTGGCCAGATCGACACATCATCGGCCAGTTCGACATCGCCGATGAGGGTGGCGGCAGGATCCACGTAGACGCGGGCGCCAAGGCGGGGGAGCATGCCCTTGAAGGGGCGGATGTTAGTAGGCATGCCGCGATTTTAGCCCTTGGGAAGGGGCCCTGTGGCGGTACCGCGAACGGCGTCGCGCACAGGGTGCGCTCCTACTGGAACTTTCCGCCGGTGATGTGGCCGGCTTCGTCCCATTGGGGGAAGTAGCGGCTGTTGTTCATGCGGATTTCCATGGTGGTGGGCGTATTCGGCATCACCAGCAGGACGTCGGGGTAGGCGGCCTTGAATTGCTCGGCCGTGGGCTTGGTGGCGATGAAGGCATCGAACGCCTTTTCATCGGTGACGAAGCCTTTGACCGGCGCGGGCGCCGACGGTGTGGTGGCCGGGGCGGTCTGGCATGCGCTGAGGGCAGCGCCGCCAAGGATAGCCATGAAAAAAAGGGTTCCGATGCGGTACATGGGGCAGGCTCCTTGCCTTGGGGGAGCCCGCATCATAGGACACCGTCCAGCGACGAACCATGAACCAGTGCCCGGCAGGCAAAACCCACCGGGCACGGGCTTCGCCTGGGCCTTTAGTGGAAGGAACCGCCCACGATGTGCTGGCGGGTCTCGTCGTAGGTCGGGTACAGGCGGCTGTTGTCCCGACGGATCTCCATCGTCGTGGCGTCACGCGGGCCTACGATGAAGATGCACGGCAGGGCTGCGCGCGCCTGCTCGAGGGTCGGCTTGGTCTTGTGCAGATAGCTAAGCATCGCTTCCGGGTGGTTACGGTCGCAGGCCACCGGAGTGGACATCGCCGAAGCGGCGAACGGGGTGGAACAGGTGATGATGGCCAACAGGCCGAGAACGTGACGCTTCATGGGTAGGCTCCTTGCCTTGAGATGGACGCCCCGTCGTGGGGCGCCCGGGGGATGGTGGCGCGTTAGCGGAACTCGCCACCAATGATGCGCAGACGGGTTTCGTCGTAGTACGGGAACAGACGGCTATTGTCCGTACGCAGTTCACGCGTGGTGACTTCGTCCGGGCCGACGACATGCGTACAGGAGGAAAGCCAGACACGTGCGTGGTCGAGTGTCGGCCGGATCTTCTGAAGCCAGTTCAGCATGGCCTCGGGCTTCGCGCGGTCGCAGCCATAGGTCGCTGGCTTGGCAGCGGTGATGACCGGGGCGCAAAGGGCGATGATGGCCAGCAGGCCGATCGCGTGACACTTCATGGGTAGGCTCCTTGCCTTGATGTCATGGGCGCCCTTCACTGGACGCCCGAACAGCATGTACGACCTTGGCCGACTCGTTCCTGAATATCAGCTTCCGTTTTTCCTACGGATCGCGTCAGCCTTTGCCTCGTCTTCCGCCGTCACGACCTGCTGCTGGGCGTCGAGTTTGGCGCCGAGGATGATCAGCGTGTAGTTGGTCGGGTCGAAGTCGCGGATCAGGGCGATCTCGCGGCGCGCCTCTTCGAGCTCACGGCGGTTGATCTGGCGCTCAATCGTGTTTGAAGCGAAGGGAAGCGTTTCGCGCAGCGCGTCGCTGGCTGTCGCGTTGTTCGCATCGAGCTGAAGAATACTGAGGTAGTACTCATAAGCGTTGTTACCCTGCGGCGCCACCAGCCGGCCTTCCTTCGTGGCGTCGCGAGCCAGTCCGAGAAGGATGGTGATTTCGGGCGAGGAGCTCGTCGCCGCGGGGGGCTCAGGAAGCTGGGTCGGGGCTTCAGCTTCGGCAAGCTGATGTTGCTGGCGAATGGTCAGCACAACGGCTGCCACGAGCAACACGGCTGTGACAGCAACGACGATGATCGCGCGGCGGGGTACCGCGGCGAACCGGGAGGCGGAGATCATGGGGGAATTCCGTAACGCAGCCCGCAACCAGGCCGGCCCCCTGTCGGACGGCCCCTGCGGGCTCGCCATCTTCCCCGGCCTTTGTTGCAACTAGGCGACAGCCGGATCGGGCGGCCCGGACTTGCCGTACCATCGGGCGCATGCTCGATATCCACGCCATCGCTGTCGTGTTCTCCGTCTATATCGTGGGCGTCGTCATTCCCGGGCCCAACTTCGTGGCGGTGGCGCACAAGGCGGCTTCGACGAATACCGCCGATGCGCTGGCGATGGTGGCCGGTATCGTGGTGGTGAACCTGTTTTGGGCCACCTGCTCGATCCTCGGCGTGGGTATCGTGTTCGCCACGTTCCCCTGGATCGCGCTAGCGGTGAAGATCGCGGGCGCCGCCTACCTCATCTGGTTCGGTGGCCGGCTGATCGTGAAGGCAGGGAGCGCCAGCACCGCTCGGGTGAACGAAGGCGGCCCCACCGTCTGGCAATCGTTCCGTGCCGGCATCGCGACCAATATCGCCAATCCCAAATCCATGGCGTTTTTCGCTGCCGTGTTTGCCGCCGCCGCGCCGGCCCACGTGAATGCCCCCACCTTCTTCGGCATGCTCGCCACCGTGGCCGTCGTCGCGTCCACCTGGTACGCCATGGTGGCGGTGTTGTTTGCCACGCCGCGGGTGGCATCGCGGTATCGCCACTGGAAGAAAGGCATCGACCGCGTCTGCGGCTCGGTGATTCTGGCGCTTGGGGTTCGCCAACTGGTTCGCTGAAACGAACGCGTCATTGTGCGAGCCTAGCCTCCGGCTCATGGAGGTGCCCGATGCGTTTCCCGCTCCGCGTCCTTAGTTCCACACTCGCGCTGGCTGCGCTTGCCGGCTGCGCCGCTACGCCCGCCCCTGAAGTCGCCACCCTTCCGCCGGCCGGACCGATCGCGGTCTCCTGCGTCGAAGACGCGATCAGCGATACGCCGTGCCTGGCGGCTGCCCGTCGCGATTGCCCGCGCCCGGCCGTGGATACGATCCATCTGGTGCTCGCGAAGCAGGACGCCGACAAGGCGAGCTACCAATACCGCGCCACGTATTTCTGCCCTTCGACGCAGGGCGCCGTGGCCATGCCCCGGTGAGGTCAGGCGGCGGTCGCGCGCTCCAGCGCCGATAGCCAGGCCACGGCATGCTCCCTATCCGGGCCGCACATGGCGGCTTCCGGCTGAAGCCCACCGCAAACCTTCGGCCGCTCAGGGTGGCCGAAGATCTTGCAGCGGTTGTCATCGCTTAGCTGGATACAGCGGACGCCTGCCGGCTTGCCGTGGGGCATGCCCGGGATGGGCGAGCTGATCGACGGAGCGATGCAGCAGGCGCCACAGCCGGGGCGGCAGGCGAGGGCCATCAGTAGCGCTGGCGAAGCTCCCGGTACACCGGGTCGGTGTCCGGGCGCTGGCCGTGCCAGCGTTCGAAGGCGTCGGCGGCCTGTTCCACCAGCATGCCCAGGCCATCGCGGAACCAGTCGGGACGCACACCTGCAGCCACGGCCCAGCCCTTGAAGCCGGCCGCAGCCGCGCCGTAGCAAAGATCGTAAGCGGTCGAGTGGTCCTGCACGATGGACATCGGCAGGTCGAAATCACCGCCGGTGACGCCGATGGACGTGGCGTTGACCACGAGGTCGAAGCACTCGCCTTCCAGGCCATCCCAATAACGGGTGTGGCAACGCGCCGGTTCGCCAATGGCGTCGGCGATCTCGTCGGCCCGCTCGGGCGTGCGGTTAGCGATGGTCAGGGTCTGCACACCGGCATCCATCAGCGCCCAGGCCACGGCCTTGGCCGCGCCGCCGGCACCGAGGAGCAGGGCATCGTGGCCACGCAGGTCGAAACCATGGCGTTCGGTGATATCGCGGACGAAGCCGCCACCGTCGGTGTTGTGGGCGGCGATTCGGCCATCGGGCAGGCGGGTGAGCGTATTGGCCACGCCCGTGCGCATGGCGGCTTCGCTGCGCTCATCCGCCAGGGCAAACGCGGCGTGCTTGTGCGGCAAGGTGACGTTGGCACCCACGCCACCTTCGGCGAAGAAGCGGCGAACGGCGGCCTCAAACTCGGCCGGCGCGGCATCGATCGTCGTGTATTCAAGGCGGATGCCCAACTGCCTCGCGAACGCCGCATGGATCTCGGGCGAAAGCGAATGCGCGATCGGGTGGCCAAATACGGCGAAACGTTGCGCTTCAGCGCTCATGGATGCTCCTGGCTAGGCGCCGGACCGCATGCCCGACGAGGCGATTCTACCAAGGCCTAGAGGTAATCCGGCTTGCCGACGTCATCCGGCCGCTGAGGTACCTTGCGCATCTTTTCCACCGGGAAGCCCTGAGCCCGGGCCACGTCCAGCAAGCGCCTGTACACGGCGTCGTCGATCACCGGGTCCTTCGCCAGCACCCAAAGCAGCTTCCGCGAGGGCAGCCCCACCAGGCTGACCCGGTAATCGTCGGAAAGGGCGAGGATCGAGTAATCGGAGCGGAACGGCCACAGAAGCTGGACCTTCCAGCGGCTCGGGTCCTTCGGGTCCGGCAACCAGGCCTTGCCGTGCCAGCGTTTGGCTGGCTGATCGAAGCCTTTCCGGTAGTGGTACCAGTTGTCGATGCTGCCATCCGGGCGCAGGCGGTATTCGTCGGCGGTGGCCACCTTGCCGCGTTCGAACATGTTGGGCAGGGTGCCGATGACGTACCAGGTGCCCATGTAGCGGGGAAGGTCGACGTGCTCCACCGTTTTGAGCGGTGCATCCACGGCACACCCCGCGGCGGCGACACCGACCATGAGAAGCACTGCGGCAGCGAAGCGTTTCATGAGGGCAGGCTGCGACGACGAAGGTCAAGACGCGGTCAACGGTCGCGGTCCGTGAGACGGGGGAGCGTCAGGATCCAGCCATGCCATCCTCCAAGGAGCCCTCCATGCACGACATGCTGACCCCGCGCCGTACCGTTGCCCTGATCGCCCTGGCCTGGCTGGCCGGCGGGATGCTGTTGCTGCTGCTGACCCCGCTTTCCGGGCGCAGCGATGCGTTGGGCTGGACGCCGGTGTTCTGGTTGCTCCTGGCACCGATGAGCGTGCTCGTGACGCTTAAGCCGCGGCTTCCGCTGGATTTGCTCGCGAGCCTGATACGCCGCTGAGTTGCCGCAAGGCGGCCGTTAGGGCTGGATTCCCAAGCGCTTCATCTCAAGCCGGCGGAGAAACTCCTGCATGATGCGCAGGTACAGGTCTTCGCCGAGATACGCGTCTTCGACACCCGCATCGATCGACGGATTGTCGTTGACCTCGATCACCACCGGCCGGTCGCCGACCTGCTTCAGATCCACGCCGTAGAGCCCATCACCGATGGTCTGCGTCGCCTTCAGCGCCAGCTTCACCACATCGGAAGGTGCCTCGCGCACGGGCACGGTGCGGAAGCCACCGGATTTCGCCGTGCCCTTCGCACCGTGGTTGTAGATCTGCCAGTGGCCGCGCGACATGAAGTACTGGCACGCGTACAAGGGCTCGTGATTCAACACACCGATACGCCAGTCGAATTCCGTGTACAGGTATTCCTGCGCGATGAGCAGCGCGCTATGCGCGAATAGTTCCGCTGCGGCCTTTTCCAACGCCTCGGGTGATTCCACTTTCACCACGCCACGCGAAAACGAACCATCAGGAATCTTGAGCACGATGGGCAAGCCAAGCCGCTCGGGCAGGTCGCGCAGGCGGCGAGTGTCGTCGCGGTAGAGGATTTCGGTCTTCGGTGTCGCGAGTTTGCGCGCGACCATCAGATCGTTCAGAAAGATCTTGTTCGTGCAGCGCAGGATCGAGGTGGGGTCGTCCATCACCACCATGCCTTCGCGTTCCGCGCGGTGGGCGAAACGGTAGGTGTGGTTATCGCTCGCCGTCGTTTCACGAATAAACAGGCCATCGTACTCGGCGAGGCGCTGGTAATCGTTCTTGCTGATCGGGTCGACCTCGATACCGAGGTGCTTGCCCGCTTCGATAAAGTGCTTCAACGCCTTCTTGTTCGAAGGCGGCATGGCCTCGTTCGGATCCACGAGCATCGCGATGTCATAGCGGTACTGCTTGCGCGCGCGAGGGCGGCGCCAGATCTTCCGCGAGAACTTCTCCAGCGCGGCGGCGAACGCGTCTTCCTGGGCATCATCAAGCGTGTGCAGGCCCACGGGCTTCACCGCGGAGATCTGCCAGATGCGCTCGCGCTCGAATTCGATCCGCATGAGCGGGCACGGGAACAGGTCGAAGATCTGCCTCGCAAGATCCTGCAGGTCAGGGTAGGCGGTTTCGCCGAAGTACATGAGCACGCCGAAGTCCGTCGTATCGCGGCCGCGGGCGGGCAGGAAATTCTCGAGCTTCTCGTTGAGATCCTCGATCTGCAGGCCATACAGCGAGCGGCGGCGCAGGTCGTTCACCGTGCGCACGGACGGGATGACCTTGTGCCCGCGGGCCTCGGCCAGCAACGAAACGTAGTAGCCCGTGCCCAGGTATTTGTAGCTGCGGCACAGGTTGATGACGTGGGTACGCTCGTCGTCACCGCCGATGGGCTCGCGGAGGTAATCCATAGCGCTCACGACATCGGCGGACGGGTAATACGAGCCCCAGTCCGAGGCTTTTTCCACGACGATGACGAGCCGGCTCATGTGACCTCGATTCCACGGCGGATACCTGGATCGACCCCGCCCGGGGCCGAATGTTCGCCGGTGGCGCAGTGTGTTCCGCGCGGTGCCGCCGCACAAGGCGGCACGCGGTCGGTTCAGGGGCGGATTAAGGAAAAAGTCATTGATCCGTCGCGCGCACGGGTCTACAGTGCCGCGCTTGCCCCGCCCCCCACCCTTCGCGCCGGAGTCTCCAAGCGCATGCGTCCACCCCCGGTAACCGCCGCGGTACGCGTCCGTCGCGCCGAGGTCAGTGATCTCGACGATCTGGTCGCCCTCGAAGAGGCGACCTTCGACACCGACCGCCTCAGCCGCGCCCAGTACCGCAAGCACCTCGATAGCGAAACCGCACAGGTGCTCGTCGCCAGTGCGAACCACCGCCGCTTCCTCGGTACGGCGGTCGTGTTCTACCGCAAGGGCACCACGGTAGCGCGCCTGTACTCGATCGCGACCAAGCCGCAGGCGCGTGGCAAGGGCGTTGGCTCCGCGTTGATCGAAGCGGCTGAAGAGGCCGCCCGCCTCCGCGGCTGTCGCGCGCTGCGCCTGGAGGTCCGCAAGGACAATGGCGTTGCCATCCGCCTGTACGAACGCATGGGCTACCGGCACATCGGCGAGTACGCGAAGTACTACGGCGATGGCGCCGACGCGCTGCGCCTCGAGAAGGCGCTTTGAGGCCACCGGGGGCTATACTGGCCGCCGTTTCCGGGAAGACGCCCATGCGCCGACTGATCCTGCCGCTCGTCCTCGCCTGCGCCGCCGCAGCCAGCCTCGAAGGCTGTGGCCAGAAGGGCAACCTGTTCATGCCCCCACCGCCCGCACCAGGTACGACGGCAAAGCCGGCCACGGCACCGCCGCAGGGCCACCAGGGCCAGTCGCTGGAATCGGCCACCAGCCCGAAGGTGGAACCCGCGCGCGCTTCAACGGTGGACTTGCCGACCCCGGCAAGCACGTCGATGACCCCGTACAACCCCATCATCCACCAGTAACGCCGCCATGCCGTCACGCTTTACCAAGATGCACGGGATCGGCAACGACTTCGTGATCGTGGATTGGCGCGAGGACGCCGGGCGCGTGCCCAACGCCGCCCGCATCAAGGCCCTGGCCGATCGCCACACGGGCATCGGTTTCGACCAGCTGATCAGCATTGAACCCGCGCGTGACCCCTCGGCGGCGTTCTATTACGGCCTGTGGAATGCCGACGGCTCGCCCGCGGGCCAATGCGGCAATGGCGTGCGTTGTGTTGCGGCCTGGCTCTACCGCGACGGCGTGATCGAGCGCGACGTTCCCGTCCGCCTCGAAAGCCCGTCGGGCCCGGTCGTGGTCAGGGTGCTGAACGAGTCGACCGTCACGGTCGACATGGGCGAACCCGATTTCGATCCGGCCCACATCCCCCTCGACCATGCACCGCATGCGACGTACACGCTGCAGGTCGCGGGCGAAGAGGTGAGCTTTGGCGCGGTTTCGATGGGCAACCCGCACGGCGTGGTGTTCGTCGACGACCTCGCCGATCCGCGCGTCGATCGCCTTGGTCCCCTTCTTACCACGCACCCCATCTTCCCGCAGGACGCCAACATCGGCTTCGTCCAGCGGGTCGCCGCCGATCGGCTGAAGCTGCGCGTGCACGAGCGCGGCGCCGGCTGGACCCAGGCCTGCGGTACGGGTGCCTGCGCTGCCGCCGCGGTCTCGCAGGCGCTGGGCCTGGCCGCCCCCAAGGTGGCGGTCGAGCTGCCGGGCGGCACGCTCGATATCGAATGGCACGGCCCCGGCCACACCCTGTGGATGACCGGCCCGGCCGCGTTCGTGTTCGAAGGCGAAGTGTGACGCGAGCGCGCGAACACGGCACACTCGACGCCAGAGCATGACGAAGGAAAGCAGCACCATGACCGACACCGCGATCGACGGCGATATCAAGCCAGCCACCGTGGCGTCGTACCTGCGGCGGCATCCCACCTTCCTCACCGATTATCCCGAGCTGGCCAACGAGCTCACGCTTCCCAGCGCCAACGGCCCCGCCGCGTCGCTGGCCGTGCACCAGCTACGCACGTTGCGCGAGAAAAACGCCGAGCTCGAAACCAGGCTGCGCGACCTCGCCAGCATTGCCGGTGACAACGAGAGCCTGATGCGCCGCGTCCACGGCTTGATGCTCGCCCTGCTTAGTGCCGGCGGCATTGAAGAGACCGTACGCAGCGTGGTGCGCCGGCTGACCGACGATTTCCAGTCCGAACGGGTGCGCCTGGTGTTCTTCGGCGATCTGGCCGGCCTGCCCGACGAGCCGTGGCTGCTGCGCGAACCGCGCGGATTGGCCGGCCTGCCGGAGTTCGCTTCGTTCCTTGAACACGCCGACCCCGTAGCCGGGCGGCTCGCCCCGGACAAGCTGCACCGCCTGTTTGGCGATGCCGCGCCCGACGTGCGCTCCGCGGCCCTGATGCGGATCGGCCCGGATGCCCTGCTGGCCATCGGCAGCGCTGATGCCGACCGGTTCCATCCCGGCATGGGCACGCTGTTCCTCGACATGATTTCCACCACCGTCGGCTCGGCGATCGAACGGGCCCGGAAGGCCGCGTGAGCCCGCGCGAGGCCGTTGAGGCCTTCCTGCGGCATTTCTCAGCCGAACGGGCGCCCTCGGCGCACACGCTGGCCGCCTACCGCCGGGATCTCGAAAAGCTGCTGGTGTTCATGGAAGCCGAAGGCATGGGCTCGTTCGACGAGCTCAGCCCCGATCGCATGCGCACCATGATCGCTCGGGCCCACCGTGGCAGCGGCAAGGGCAAGGACGATGGGCTGCAGCCTGCGAGCCTGCAGCGGCTGCTCTCCGCCTGCCGCACCCTGTTCCGCTACCTGACCCGGGAAGGCCAGCTGGCCCACGACCCGGCTGCTGCCGTGCGGGGTCCCAAGGTGCGCCGGAAACTGCCCGTGGTGCTCGACGCCGATGAAGCCAAGGAGCTCGTCGAGACAAACCTGGGCGGCACGCTCGCACCTCGCGATAGCGCGATGATGGAGCTGTTCTACTCAAGCGGCCTGCGCCTTTCGGAGCTCTGCGGGCTGCACTGGGGTGATCTCCAGCTCGATGAAGGCATGGTTCGCGTGCTCGGCAAGGGCAACAAGACACGCGTGCTCCCGGTGGGTCGGTTTGCCGTCCAGGCGCTCCGTGCCCTGGCTGCCCTGGGCGGTGCGGCTCCGGAACAGGCGGTCTTCAAGGGGCGCGATGGCGGCCCGATCAGCCCGCGCACCGTCCAGGCCCGGATGGCCAAGCTCTCCAGCGGCCACGCCAAGCGGGTGCACCCGCACATGCTTCGTCACACCTTCGCGAGCCACATGCTGGAATCCTCGGGCGATCTTCGCTCGGTACAGGAGCTGCTGGGCCATGCGGATATCGCCACCACCCAGATCTACACCCACCTGGATTTCCAGCATCTGGCCAAGGTGTACGACGCCGCCCACCCACGGGCGAGGCGAAAGCCTACAAAGCCCTGAGGCATTCGCCGGGGTTGCCACGTGGCTGGGCCGGCCCCATTTCTGCGGTCTCCCACAAGGAATCCCCCATGGAATCGATGCACGCAACGACCATCGTCTGCGTCCGCCGCGGCGACAAGGTCGTCATCGGCAGCGACGGCCAGGTGACCCTCGGCAACACGGTGATGAAGGCCAACGCCCGCAAGGTGCGCCGGCTGGGCCGCGGTGATGTGCTGGCCGGGTTCGCCGGTGCCACCGCCGATGCCTTCACCCTCTTCGAGCTTTTCGAGGAGAAGCTGGTGAAGCACGGCTACAACCTCACCCGTGCCGCGGTGGAAATGGCCAAGGAATGGCGCACCGATCGCCGCCTCGGCCGCCTCGAAGCCATGCTTGCCGTGGCGGACAAGGATGCCTCGCTGATCATCTCCGGCAACGGCGACGTGCTCGAGCCCGAGCACGGGCTTATCGCCATCGGCTCTGGCGGCCCCTACGCACAATCCGCCGCGCTGGCCCTGCTGGAAAACACGGAGATGGATGCCCGCACGATCGCTGAAAAAGCGCTCAAGATCGCCGGTGATATCTGCATCTACACCAACCACAACGTTTCGATCGAAGAGCTCTGAGCCCGATGTCCGAACTGACCCCCCGCGAAATCGTCAACGAACTCGACCGGTTCATCGTCGGCCAGCAGGACGCCAAGCGCGCCGTGGCCATCGCCCTGCGCAACCGGTGGCGCCGCATGCAGCTCGAACCGGGCATGCGCGATGAAGTGACCCCCAAGAACATCCTCATGATCGGCCCCACCGGCGTGGGCAAAACCGAGATCGCGCGCCGCCTGGCGACGCTCGCCAACGCCCCGTTCGTAAAGGTCGAAGCCACCAAGTTCACCGAAGTGGGCTATGTGGGTAAGGATGTGGAGTCGATCGTCCGCGATCTGGCCGATGTCTCCTACAAGCTCGTCCGCGAGCAGGCCAAGTCACGCGTGAAGAGCCAGGCCGAGGATGCCGCGGAAGATCGCCTCCTCGACGCCCTGCTGCCGCGCCGCCAGCCGTCGGGCTGGGACGATACCGGCGCCAGCGCCCCCGCCATCGATAGCGATACCCGCCAGAAGATGCGCAAGCAGCTGCGCGAAGGCGCCCTGGACGACCGCGAGATCGAACTGGATTTCGCCATGAACGTGGGCGTGGAGATCATGACCCCGCCTGGCATGGAAGAAATGAGCCAGCAGCTGGGCAAGATGTTCCAGAACCTCGGCGGCCAGAAGTCGCAGAAGCGGAAGATGACCATCCGCCAGGCGCGCCCCCTGCTGGTCGAGGAAGAGGCCGGCAAGCTCATGAACGATGACGAGTTGCGGGCCCGCGCGGTCGATAGCGCCGAGCAGAACGGCATCGTCTTCATCGACGAGATCGACAAGGTTGCCCAGCGCTCCGAATGGGGCGGTGCCGGCGTCAGCCGCGAAGGTGTGCAGCGCGACCTGCTGCCGCTCGTCGAGGGTTCCACCGTCTCGACCAAGTACGGCCCGATCAAGACCGACCACGTGCTGTTCATCGCCTCGGGTGCGTTCTCGCTGGCCAAGCCGTCGGATCTCATCCCCGAACTGCAGGGCCGCCTCCCCATCCGTGTGGAGCTGAATGCGCTGTCGGTGGACGACTTCAAGCGGATCCTGCGCGAGCCGAACAACGCCCTGACCAAGCAATATGTTGCGTTGCTCCATACCGAGGGCGTCACCCTCGACTTTACGGAGACGGGTATCGACCGCCTGGCCGACGTGGCCTTCCAGGTCAACGAGCGCACCGAGAACATCGGTGCCCGCCGCCTGCACACGGTCATGGAGCGCCTGCTGGAGCGGATCTCGTTCGAAGCGGCTGACAAGTCCGGCGAAAAGTACGTGATCGACGCCGATTATGTCGATAAAAACTTGTCTTCGCTCGTCAAGGACGAGGACCTGAGCCGCTACATCCTCTGAACTTACATCCTCTAAACACCGGAGGGGCCTCCCTCCGGTAAACTATTGACCACTATGGGCAAGGTTATCCAACTCAAAACGAACGGCCAGCGGGCGTCCCTGCGCGAAGCACAGGACAACGGCCAGCTCGTTCGCATCTGGCGCGGCGAACTCGAACACGGCAGCTTCTGCGGCTACGTGGGCGGGGTCGGCCGCGAGTACTTCCTTTTGTGGGTCATCGGCGACGGTGTCAGCTACGACGGCATGTACATCATGCGGCACCGCGACATCTCCGAATTCGAGGCACCCGACAAGCACGCCGGCTTCCTCGAGAAGGCGCTCGCGCTGAAGGGCATTGCCCCGACGCCGCCCGCCGACTTCCCGCTCGATGACATCACCCAGGTGGTGAAGGCTGCCGCGGCGCATGCGCCGGTCATCGGGGTGCACGTCGATAGCGAAGACGAAGCCGAGGTCTGCTACATCGGCCGCCTCGTCAGCGTCGAAGAAGAAGGCTTCAACATGCAGGAGATCACCCCCGATGCGGAATGGCTGCGCGAGCCGTCGTTCTTTAGCTGGGATGAGGTCTCCACGGTAAGCATGGAAGACGCTTACGCCACCTCGCTCCTGGCCGTGGCGGGCGATCCGCCGCCGCTCGAGCAGGGCACCGGCGGCGGCTTCGGCCACGCCCCCTGAGAGAACCACCTCGTCGTAGGAGCTCACCCTGTGAGCGACGCCGTTCGCGGCATCGCCACAGGGCCTGATGGATCATCGCGAAAGATGTCGCCCACCCTGTGGGCTCCTACGAATGCTCAAAGGCTCCAATGAACCGCCCGCGCCCCCTCGATATCACCTTGCACCAGGCCTCGCGCGTTCTCGAGGTGAGTTTCGACAACGGTGAGCAGTTCCGCCTGCCCTACGAATACCTGCGGGTGAATTCACCCAGCGCCGAGGTGCAAGGCCACGGCAAGGGTCAAAAGGTGCTGGTCGCGGGCAAGCGCAACGTGGGCATCGAGGCTATCGAGCCTACCGGCCACTACGGCATCCTCATCCGCTTCGACGATGGCCATGCCAGCGGCATCTTCGGCTGGAACATCCTGTACGACCTCGGCCAGGCCTACGAGAGCGCCTGGCCTGCCTATCTCGCCGAACTCGAGGCCAAGGGCCTTTCCCGCTGATGAAAGCATGCGCATGAAAGCATCGTGCGCATCCACGGCGTATATTTGCGCGCCATCCCCATTCCCGTCCCCCCAACGGAGCCCCGTGGCATGACGCGTATCGTTGTCGTCGGCAGCATCAATATGGATCTCGTTACCCTGGCCCCGCGCTTCGCCGGCCCGGGCGAGACCATCACTGGTGATCGTTTCCTCACCATCCCCGGCGGCAAGGGCGCGAACCAGGCCGTAGCCGCGGCACGCCTCGGCGCACAGGTCGCCATGGTCGGCAACATCGGTGACGACGCATTCGGCCAGTCGCTGTACGACGGCCTGAAGGCCGAAGGCATCGATGTCAGCCATGTCACCCGCGTTGAAGGCATCGGCAGCGGTACCGCCAGCATCACCGTAGCGGGTGGCGAGAACGCCATCGTGGTGATCCCCGCGGCGAACGGCCGCGTCACGCCGGCCCAGGTGGAGGCCGCGCGCGATGTCATCCGCGGCGCCGATGCCGTGCTGGTCCAGCTCGAGATCCCGCTCGATGCCGTCGACGCCACGTTGCGCATCGCGCAGGAGGAGGGCGTGCCCGCCATCCTGAACCCGGCGCCGGCGCAGAAACTTCCGCTCGAATGGCTTGGCCGCGTGCGCTTTATCACGCCGAACCAGCATGAGCTGGCGATGGTGCTCGGCGCCTCGCCCGATACCGATTTCCGTGAACTCATGCGTCAGGCCCCTTGCCCGGTCGTACTGACCCGGGGCGAGGATGGCGCGTGGTTCAAGGACAAGGACGACGAGCCGCGCCACCAGGCCGGTTTCAAGGTCGACGCGGTGGATAGCACCGGCGCCGGAGATACCTTCAATGCCGCCCTTGCGGTGTACCTCGCCGAAGGGCTCGACATCGCCGTGCGCAAAGCCTGCGCCACCGCTGCGATCGCCGTCTCCCGCCTGGGTGCGCAGGGCGGCATGCCGCGCGCCGACGAGGTCGCGGCTTTCCTGGAGAGCCACCCGTGAAACGACACGGCCTGCTTCACGCCGAACTGAATCGCATTGTCGCCGCGATGGGCCACACCGATACGCTGGTGATTGGCGACGTCGGCCTGCCTGTACCGCACGGCGTGCCGTGCATCGACCTGGCCGTCGTACCGGGTACGCCGGCGTTCGCCGCCGTGTTTGATGCCGTGTTCGGCGAACTCGCGGTGGAACGCGCCACCGTTGCCAGCGAGATCCATGCGCACAACCCCGCCATGGTCGCGCTCAAGGGCCGCCTCGAAGCAGGCGGCGTACCCGTCGATGAACTCTTCCATGAAGATTTCAAAGCCGCGACGCGACGCGCCGTTGCCGTGGTGCGCACCGGCGAGACCTCGCCTTACGCGAACATCATCCTGCATGCCGGTGTGACCTTCTGATGGCCACGCCGCTCGTGAGGATGCGCAACATCCACAAGGCCTTCGGTCCGGTGAAGGTGCTTGAAGGCGTGGACTTCGAGTTGCTCCCCGGTGAAGTGCACGCCCTGATGGGCGAGAACGGCGCCGGCAAATCCACCTTGATGAAGATCCTCACCGGCATTTACGCGCCGGACGCAGGGACCATCGAGGTAGATGGCCAGCAGGTTTCGATCACCTCGCCCGCAGATGCCGAAAAGTACGGCATCGCCATCATCCACCAGGAACTGAACCTTATCCCGGCGCTTAGCATCGCGGATAACCTGTTCCTGGGTCGCGAAGTGCATCGCTTCGGCCTGCTCAACCGCAAGGCCATGGATACACGCGCGAAGGAATGGCTCGATCGCGTCGGCATGACGAAGCTGGATCCGGCGACGCGCATCGAGCGCCTCTCGGTGGGCCAGCAACAGATGGTCGAGATCGCGCGCGCACTCGGCCAGAAGGCCCGCGTGCTGATCATGGATGAGCCGACCGCCGCGCTCACCGAAAGCGAAACCACCACGCTGTTCAAGCTCATCCGTGAATTGCGTGAGCAGGGCACCGGCATCGTCTACGTCTCGCACCGCATGGAAGAGATCTTCGCGCTGTGCGATCGCATCTCGATCCTGCGCGACGGCCACTTCGTCGGCACGCGCGATGTGCCTGGCCTCGCCTTCGATGAAGTCGTGAAGATGATGGTCGGCCGCACGCTCGATGCGCGCTTCCCTACGCGCACGCCGAAGATCGGCGATGTGCGGCTGAACGTGGAGCACATCACCGGCGGCATGGTCCAGGATGTCAGCTTCGCGCTGCATGCAGGCGAAGTCCTCGGTGTGGCCGGGTTGCTTGGCGCGGGCCGTACCGAAATGGCGCGTCTGTTGTTCGGCCTCGACAAGCTCGAGAGCGGCAGCGTCACGCTGGACGGCAAGGTCGTCACGCCGAAGAGCCCGAGCGAAGCGATCCACGCGGGCTTCGGCTTCGTCACCGAAGATCGCAAGGCACAAGGCCTCGTGCTCGACATGAGCCTGCGCGAAAACGTCAGCCTGCCGCGCGTCCCCGCGCATGCCGGCCTCGTCGATCGCGGCACCGAGAAGAAGCAGACCTCCGGCCTCATCGACGCGTTGAAGATCCGTACGCGCGACATGGAACTGGATGTGCGCGCGCTATCCGGCGGCAACCAGCAGAAGGTCGTACTGGCCAAGTGGCTGGCCCTGAAGCCGCGCGTCCTCATCCTCGACGAACCGACCCGCGGCGTAGACGTGGGTGGCAAGGCCGAGATCTACCACATCATCAATCAACTCGCGGAGCAGGGCGTGGCCATCCTCATGATCTCGTCGGAATTGCCGGAGGTGCTCGCCATGAGCGATCGCATCCTGGTGATGCACGAGGGCCATGCGACGGCCCTGCTTGATGCCCACGGCGCCACCCAGGAAGCCGTGATGACCGCCGCGACCGGAGGCAAGTGACATGACGCTGCAAATGAACTGGAGCCGGGCAAGCACGTTGCTCCAGCGCCTCGGCTCGGTGATCGGCCTGGTGCTGCTCTTCATCGTGCTCTCGGTGATGAGCCCTGACTTCCTCACCACCGGCAACCTGCTGACGGTGCTTCGCCAGGTCTCGATCAACGCGTTGATCGCGTTTGGCATGACCTTCGTGATTCTTGCGGGTGGTATCGATCTGTCTGTCGGCGCGATCCTCGCGTTCACGGGTGCGATCACCGCGGGGCTCATGGCGTCCGGCCACGGCATCGTGCTCAGTGTCGGCGCGGGCCTTGGGCTTGGCCTGATCCTCGGCATGATCAACGGCGTGCTGGTGTCGTGGGGCAAGGTCGCGCCCTTCATCGCCACGCTGGGCACACTCACCTTGCTGCGCGGTCTCACGCTCTCGTACACGCAGGGCAGCCCCATCCCGGTGACGAACCAGAGCTTCGCCCTGGTCGGCGGTGGCTACGTTGCCAACCTGATCCCGCTGCCGGTGATCTGGATGTTCATCGCGTTT
The DNA here is from genome assembly GCF_023078475.1 of Luteibacter aegosomaticola. NCBI lineage: Bacteria > Pseudomonadati > Pseudomonadota > Gammaproteobacteria > Lysobacterales > Rhodanobacteraceae > Luteibacter > Luteibacter aegosomaticola. The sequence continues at coordinate 5,072,251 of NZ_CP095741.1, forward strand.
GTCGTCTGCGGGTTCCTGCTGCGCGGCACGGTGTTCGGCCGCCACGTCGTGGCCATCGGCGGCAACGAAGAGGCGGCACGCCTCTCCGGTGTGCGTATCGCCCCGATGAAGATCGCCATCTACGGTCTTTCTGGCCTTCTCTCCGCGTTCGCGGGCATCGTGCTTACCTCGCGCCTGTATTCGGCGCAGGCCACGGCGGGCCAGGGTTACGAGCTGGACGCGATCGCCGCGGTGGTGCTGGGCGGTACCAGCCTCGCCGGTGGCCGTGGCTGGCTCTTCGGCACGCTGATCGGCGCGCTGCTTATTGGCTTCCTGAACAACGGCCTCAACCTGCTGGGCGTCAGCTCTTTCTATCAGCAGGTGGTTAAGGGCATCGTTATCCTGATCGCCGTCCTGCTCGACAGGCGGCAGTGAACACCACGAGGGAACACACCATGCGCAAACTTACTTTCCTCGCCGCGGCAGCGGCCACTCTCCTTGCCGCGTGCTCGCAGCAAGGCCCGGGCGAATCCGCACCGGCCGCCGCGTCCACGGCCGGTGGCGCCGCCGGTGGCAAGCCGGTCATCGGCCTGGCGCTCTCCACCCAGAACAACCCGTTCTTCGTTGAGCTGAAGGATGGCGCGCAGAAGGCCGCGGATGCGTCCGGCGTGCAGCTGGTCGTGGTCGATGCGCAGGATGATCCGGCCCGCCAGATTTCGAGCGTCGAAGATCTCATCCAGAAGCGCGTTTCCGTGATCCTGCTGAACCCGACGGATTCGTCGGCGCTCGCCGGTGCGGTGCAGTCGGCCCAGCGCGCGAACATCCCGGTGATCACGCTGGATCGCGGCGTCGATGGCGCCGAAGTCGCTTCGCACATTGCGTCGGACAACATCGCCGGCGGCAAGATGGCGGCGGACTTCCTCGCCAAGCAGCTGGGTGGCAAGGGCAACATCATCGAACTGCAGGGTGTGGCCGGTACCTCGGCAGCGCGTGAGCGCGGCAAGGGCTTCGACGATGAGATCGCCACGACCGGCATGAAGGTCGTCGCGCAGCAGCCGGCGAACTTCGACCGCGCGCAGGGCCTCTCGGTGTCCGAGAACCTGCTGCAGGGTAACAGCGACGTCCAGGCCATCTTCGCGCAGAACGACGAAATGGCCCTCGGCGCGGTGCAGGCCCTGGCTGGCAAGAACAAGAAGGTGCTGGTCGTCGGCTTCGACGGCACGCCGGACGGCAAGAAGGCCGTGCAGGATGGCCAGATGGCCGCCACCGTCGCGCAGCAGCCGGAAGAAATCGGCCGCCTCGGCGTCGAGACGGCGAAGAAGTTGGTCGACAAGCAGACTGTGGATAAGTCCATCGCCGTGCCGCTTAAGCTTCTCACCAAGGAATAAAAAAAACGGGCCGAAAGGCCCGCTTTTTTGTCTGTAGGAGCCCACCCTGTGGGCGACATCTTTCGCGACGACGCCACAGGGCCTGTGGCTCTTTCGCGAACGGCGTCGCCCACAGGGTGGGCTCCTACCGCTTCAGTCCTGCGGTGCGGGCGCGATGACGTCGCGCTGCCCGTTGATCCCCATCGGCGAAACGATGCCGGCGGATTCCATCGCCTCCACCAAACGCGCCGCGCGGTTGTAGCCGATCCGGAACTGCCGCTGCACGAACGAGATGGACGCACGCCGCGTACGCAGCACGAACGCTGCGGCTTCGTCGTAGAGCGGATCCAGCTCGGCATCGCCGCCATCCTCGCCCGGCTCGCCGTCGCTGGCTTCGCTCGGCGGCCCCTGCAGGATCTCGTCCTTGTAATCGGGTTCACCGAACTGCTTCAGCCAGCCAACAATACGGTGCACTTCTTCGTCGGCGACGAATGCGCCGTGGATACGCTGTGGATAACCCGTACCCGGCGGCAGGAACAACATATCGCCCTGGCCAAGCAGGCTTTCCGCGCCCATCTGGTCGAGGATGGTGCGCGAGTCGATCTTCGACGACACCTGGAACGCGACGCGCGTTGGGATGTTCGCCTTGATCAGGCCGGTGATGACGTCGACCGACGGACGCTGCGTGGCGAGGATCAGATGGATACCTGCCGCACGCGCCTTCTGTGCCAGGCGTGCGATCAACTCTTCGATCTTCTTGCCGGCGACCATCATCAGGTCGGCAAGCTCGTCGATCACCACGACGATCATCGGCATCGTATCGAGGTGCTCGGGCACTTCGGGATGCGCAGGGAACGGATTGAACAGCGGCTTGCCCGCTGCGCGGGCTTCGCGAACCTTCTGGTTGTAGCCAGCAAGGTTGCGCACACGCAGATCGGACATGACCTTGTAGCGGTTTTCCATCTCCGCGACGCACCAGTTCAGCGCGTTCGCGGCGAGCTTCATGTCGGTAACCACGGGCGCCAGCAGATGCGGGATGCCTTCGTACACCGAGAGCTCCAGCATCTTCGGGTCGATCATGATCATGCGCACATCTTCGGGCGTGGCCTTGTACAGCATCGACAGGATCATGGCGTTCACCGCCACCGACTTACCCGAGCCGGTCGTACCGGCCACCAGCATGTGCGGGGCTTTCGCCAGATCGGCGACGACCGAATCACCGGTGATGCCCTTACCCATCGCCAGCGTGAGCAGCGAATCGCTCTCGCGATACTCGGGTGAGTCGAGGATCTCGGAAAGGGCAATCATCTGGCGCTGCTCGTTCGGCAGCTCCAGGCCCATGCACATCTTGCCGGGGATGGTTTCGACGACGCGAATCGACGTGCGGCCAAGGCCGCGCGCAAGGTCCTTCATCAGCGCGACGATCTGGTTGCCACGCACACCCGTCGCCGGTTCGATTTCGTAGCGCGTGATCACGGGGCCCGCGGAGGCGCCCACAACCTGCACCGGCACTTTGAATTCCGCCAGGCGCTGCTCGATCAGCTCACCGGTTTCAGCCAGTTCCTCTTCGCTAACGGCCAACGTGTTCTGCGATGCCGCGGCAAGCAACGTCAGCGGCGGAAGGCTGATCGAACCGTGGTTCACCGTACGCAACGGACGCGGCGCTGGGATATGACTGATCGGTACCTGCTCGGTCGGCGAGGAATCGTTGGCCGCGATCGCAAACCGCGACACCGGCTTGATCGGTGCGGGCGGTGCTGCCGGCAAAACCGGCTCTACGTCCACATCAGGCGGCGGCGTCTCAACCGTGCGATGCCCGCTATCCGGATGGCGAACCTCCACACCCGCACTGCGATACCCACTGTAGGAGCGCGTTTGCGCGCGATCAGCCTCACCCACCGAAGGCGCGGCAGCTTCCATCACAGGCACCGTGGGAATCGATCGAATCACGGGCGACTCAGCGATCTCACGCGCCGCTACGGACGCTTCCACCGGGGCGGCCACTTCGCGCTCTGCCTCGACCTGCGCCTGCATCGCCCGCGGCGCCAGCCACGGCTCACGAATCACCGTGTCCGGCTTGGTCTGATGACGCGGCATGACCGGCGTGGTGACCGACGGGCGCACCGGGTCGGGCTGCACTGGCGCAGGACGCGGCGGCGAAGCGCTCGCGATCGGCGCTGCCGTGGTTTTCCGGGTGGGTTTGGCTACCGGCTTTGCCGCACGACGCCGCGCCGGTGCACGATCGGCGCGGCGCACGGCGGCCGAAGGCTTACGCCCGGTGGCGCGCGCGGCCCCTCGCTGGAACAGGCGGTGCGTGCCTTCAATGGCCAGTGCACCCATCGGCTCGAGAATTCCGTTGAGGCCAACGATCGCCTGCGACCACGGCACGCCGGTGTACCAGGGCAGGGCGACGATCATCAGCGCGAGCGAGATCGCCGCAGCCACAGGCGTGGCCGGACCTGCGATGCCGCCCAGCCAGCGGCACACAGCACCGCCCACGGACGCGTCGTCCGTGAAGTGGGTAATGACCAAGCCCTCCAGCATGCTGCTCGCGAGCAGCACCAGGACAAACCCAGCCCAGAAACGAATGGCGCCCGGTCCAACCGTCGGCGGACGCCGCCGCCTTACGAGGGCAGCGACGACACGCCAAAGCAGGGGAAGCAGCCAGAGAGTGGAGAGCCCGAAGGCGCTGAACACGAACGAGAGCATGCCTGACCGCAAGTAACGTAACGAATGCCGCAGTTTAGCGTGCATTCGTACGTTCCGTGAGTGAAAGGTCGGCTAAGCCCCTGTCGCGGTTACCTCACGGCCATGGTCAGGCGCGGTAGCGCGGGGCCACTTCCTTGCGGGAGAGGTTCGGGCCCATCGCGACGCGGGCTGCTTCGTAGGCCTTGTACTGGCCTTCGTCATGCAGCGGCGGGATGGTGATGACTTCGCCACGATCGAAGCCGACGAGCGCGGCATCCACCAGGTCGGCGGTTTCCATGACCATGCCCGGCAGCAGGGCTTCCGGATCCTTGCCCGAGTTCTCCCAGATTTCGGTCTTGGTGGCACCCGGCAGCACGGCCTGGACATGGACGTTCGTGCCCTGCAGGCGCGATGCGAGACCCAGGGTCAGGTTCACGAGATGCGCCTTGGTGCCGCTGTAGATACCGTCGAACAGCTCCGGCGCGAAGGCGAGCACCGAGGCGATATTGATGATGCCGCCCTTGTTGCGCTTCACGAACTGCTGGGCCGCCTCGGCCGTCAGCACGGTCGGGGCGATGGTGTTGATGGCGAGGATCTTTTCGATGTTTGCGGCGCTGTTCTCCAGCACGCTGCCATCGAGGGAGATGCCGGCGTTGTTGACCAGCAGGGTGATCGACGCATCGCTGGCGAGGCGGGCTTCGACCTTGGCGAGGTCGGCGCGCGAGGTCAGGTCGGCCTGCAGGGCCTCGACCTTGCGGCCGGTGCGCTCGGTGATCTTGCGGCCCAGGGCCTCCAGGCGGTCAAGCCGGCGGGCGACCAGGATGAGGTCGTAGCCGCGGTCGGCCAGGCGCTCGGCGTAGATCTCGCCGATGCCCGACGAAGCGCCCGTGACGATGGCGGTGCCTTTGGATTCAGTGCTCATGACGTGTCTCCGGATGGGTAGATTGCATAGTGATAGTAACTAGGTTGCCATACGATAGTGACGCTACTATCATTTTGCAATGGACATCGAAAAACTCTCTGTTGGCACCTGCCCGATCTCACGCGCCCTGGCGTTCGTGGGGGATACCTGGAGCGCGCTGATCCTGCGCGATGCCAGCCGCGGCATGACCCAGTTCGATCAGTTCCGGACAAGCCTGGGCATCGCCCCGAACATCCTCTCGCGGCGGTTGAAGGCCCTGACCGAGGCTGGCGTGCTGGAGAAGCGGCGGTATAGCGAGCGCCCGCCGCGCGACGAATACATCCTCACCCCGGCCGGCGTGGACTTCTTGCCGATCCTCGCCGCCATGGGCGAATGGGGCCGGCGCCATAACGGCGCCGGCAAGCTGAGTCATCTGGTGAACCCGAAGACGGGTGCGCGGGTCGAGCCTGTCGTGATCGATCGGGTGACCGGCGAGCCGCTGAGCGCGGCGAACATGCGGCTGGAGATGCCGGCTTAGTCGGAGACGGCCACGGTCCAACGGCCGCGTCCCTCGTCGTGGAAGCTGAACTCCACGGGCAGGAACTTCTCGATCAACGCGGCATTGCTACGGGTATGGTCGGAAGGGGCCAGCGTGGTGAAGCTGCCACCGCCGGCGAGCGCCATCGGCAGCAGGAGCTGGTCGGCCAGGTGGCTATCCACCGCCACGCCCGCGGCCAGCCATGCCCGCGCTTCCGCGCACGCGCGCTCTGCCACGGCTTCTGCCGTGACGCGCTTCTCGCCGAAACTCGTGAATACCGCCGCGATGCCATCGTCCGACCGGTAGCGAATGGACAGCGCATTGCCCGGTCCATGGGCGCCGCGCACGTCGTGCAGTGAGGCTTCACCCTCATCGAGATCAAGCCGTGCGCGGGCGACGTTCAACTCGCGTTCGCCGATCTTCGCTGGAATAGCGGAGATGATCGCCTCGGCATGGCGTTCCACGATCTCGCCACGCTGGGCCAGGCTCACAGCCGCAGGACGCCCGCTTTCGCGGACGTCGCAGCGGATGCAGCCGCCACCCGCCGGGTAGAAACCGTGGCTGTCGAGCGCGAACGAAGCGTCGAGGCCCATCTTCGCCATGGCCGGCAGGAACGCCTCGGCGATAAAGTTCGCCGAGGGCGCTGCCGGGTTATGCGTGCCACCTTCAATGGTGAGCGACGCGGCCACGCCATGCATCCACAGCGCGGGCAGCACCGTTTGCAGCACCAGGGTGGTCGAGCCAGCCGTGCCGATCGTCCAGCGCCGCGTACCGCCGCTCACGCCACGTGGCGTGAAGCGGAGCGACAGCGAGCCCGGCTCCGCCCCTTCCACGCTCGCGGCGCCGACATCCCGCGCGGCTTCCACCGCGGTGAGGTGCTGGCGAAGCAAGCCGGGGCGCGAGCGCTTGCCACGGATGCCTTCCATGGCAAACGGCTCTCCCGTGCACAGGCTAAGGGCCAACGCGGTGCGCAGTAGCTGGCCACCGCCTGCCTGTCCATCAATCTCGATCATGTCCTTACTTCCTTACGTTCCTTAACCCTTCACGCAGACCACCTGGCGCAGCGTGTGGACGATTTCGACAAGGTCTTCCTGCGCCTTCATCACCGCATCGATCGGCTTGTAGGCGGCCGGCGTTTCGTCGATCACATCCGCGTCGCGGCGGCACTCCACGTGGGCGGTAGCTTTGCGGTGCTCCTCGAGCGAGATCGTCTTCTTCGCCTGCGTACGGCTCATGACACGACCCGCACCGTGGCTGCAGCTGTGGAAACTTTCATCGTTACCAAGGCCACGCACGATGAAGCTGCGCGTACCCATGCTGCCCGGGATGATGCCCAACTCGCCCTTCTTCGCGCTCACCGCGCCCTTACGGGTGACGAACACATCCTTGCCAAGGTGGTGCTCGCGGCTCACATAGTTGTGGTGGCAGTTCACCGCCTCGGCCCAGGCCTCGAATGGCTTGCTGATCACCTTGCGGGCCGCATCGATCACATGTTGCATCATGATCGCGCGGTTGGTGCGGGCATAGCGTTGCGCCCAATCCACGGCAAACACGTAGTCGCCGAAGTGCTCGCTGCCTTCCGGCAGGTACGCGAGGTCCTGGTCGGGCAGGTTGATCATCCAGCGGCGCATGTCTTCCTTGGCACGCTCGATGAAGTGCGTACCAATGGCGTTACCCACGCCACGCGAGCCCGAGTGCAGCATGAACCAGACGCGGTCGGCCTCGTCGAGGCACACCTCGACGAAGTGGTTACCCGTGCCGAGCGTCCCGAGGTGGTGCAGGTTGTTGGTGCGCGCCAGCTTCGGGTACTTGTCGGTGATGAGCTTGAAGTCCGTCACCAGCTCGCTCCAACCCGACACCGTGGCTTCCGGCGGCGTTTCCCAGGCACCCTTGTCGCGACGGCCCAGCGTACGGCCGTGCGGCACGGCCGCTTCGATCGCATGGCGCAGGCCACGCAGGTCATCGGGCAGGTCCGAAGCCATGAGGGTCGTACGGGTCGCGATCATGCCGCAGCCGATGTCCACACCCACCGCGGCGGGAATGATCGCGCCGATCGTCGGCACGACGGACCCCACCGTGGCGCCCTTGCCCAGGTGGACGTCGGGCATCACGGCCAGCCAGCCGTGCACGAAGGGCAGCTTGGCGATGTTGATCAGCTGCTGACGTGCCTCGTCCTCGAGTGGCACGCCACGGGTCCAGGCCTTGATCGGCTTGGCGCCCGGCTCGTTGATGACGTCGTATGCGTTGGTGCTCATGGTGTTCGTCCTGATAACACAGATAAAAAGATCCGGCCTGCCCTCCCGGCGGGCCCATTCCCGCCGGGATAGAAAACATCGCGCCACGCCTGAGACATCCCTGTCGCCCGATTCGTCCGTGAGCTGACTGGCTGAGAGCGGCTGCGAGTGGAGGCCGGTTACGGGATGGATAGAGCAGGAGCCGTGCCAACGCCGTGGTCAAATTCGTAAGTCACTGCCTAAGATCATTTTTATTGTTCGTGGTACTAAATTCACCCACAGCCGTGGCGATGAAATACGATATGGCCGTATCGTCTATTAGATGGATTGATCCATGAAGACCAAGGTGGTCATCGGCTTTCTCGGCACCCAGCTGGATGCGGGCGATAAGCCCGAGCGCTGGGAACGCTGGCGTCCCACGGTGTCGCTGGGCATGCACGAGGATTTCCTGATCGGCCGCATCGAGCTGCTCGCGGACGAGCGCCGCGCGGCCCGGACGCTGAAGCGCGTCGTTGAAGATCTGGCCCAGGTGTCGCCCGAGACCGCGGTGAAGGTGCACGACACCTACATTGAGAATCCCTGGGACTTCGAGTCGGTGTACGAAACGCTGTACGCCTTTGCGCGCGCGTATCCGTTCGACCTCGAGAACGAGGATTACTACTTTCACATCACGACCGGCACGCACGTCGCACAGATTTGCCTGTTCCTGCTGACCGAGAGCCGCCACCTGCCGGGCCGCCTGCTGCAGGCTTCGCCACCGCGCCACGCGGGGGTGACGGCGAGCGTCGGCGAGTTGAGCGTGATCGATCTCGATCTCTCCCGGTATGACCGCCTCACACAACGCTTCCAGATCGAGCAACAGGAAGACCGCACGCACCTGAAGAGCGGTATCGCTACGCGCAATCCCGCGTTCAACCGCATGATCGATCAGATCGAGACCGTGGGCAGCCGATCCGCGGCGCCGATCCTCCTGATGGGCCCCACGGGTGCGGGCAAGAGCCAGCTCGCCCGACGTCTGTTCGAGTTGAAGCAGGCGCGGCGCGAGGTGAGCGGACGCTTTGTCGAGGTGAACTGCGCGACGCTCCGCGGCGATGGTGCGATGAGTGCGCTGTTCGGCCATGTCAAAGGCGCTTACACCGGTGCGGCCGGCGAGCGCGCGGGCCTGTTGCGCAGCGCGGACAAGGGCCTCTTGTTCCTTGATGAAATCGGCGAGCTCGGCGCGGACGAGCAGGCGATGCTGCTACGCGCGCTCGAAGACAAGCGTTTCCTGCCCGTGGGTGGCGATCGCGAAGTGGCCAGCGACTTTCAACTGATCGCCGGTACCAATCGTGATCTCGGCAAACGCGTTGCGGAAGGGCGCTTCCGTGATGATCTGTATGCGCGGCTGAATATCTGGTCGTTCCATCTCCCCGGACTTGCGGAGCGCATGGAGGATATCGAGCCGAACCTGGATTACGAGCTGGACCGCTATGCGCGCGAAGAGAACCGTCGCGTCACGTTCAACAAGGAGGCGCGGGCGCGCTACCTCGGTTTCGCTATGTCGGGGGACGCACCGTGGTCGGGCAACTTCCGGGACCTGGGCGCGTCGGTGACACGCATGGCAACGCTTGCGCCTTCCGGCCGCATCAACGAAGCCAGCGTCGATGAAGAAATTGCACGCCTGCGCAGGCTTTGGCGCCACGATGGCGGCGAGGTCGATGGACTACGCGAATTGTTGGGTGATGCGCTGGATGAGGTTGACCTGTTCGATCGTGTGCAGCTGGCTGAGGTGGTGAAGGTATGCCGCCGCGCGCGCACGATTTCCGACGCGGGGCGGCAACTATTCGCCGCCTCACGTGCAAAGCGCTCCAGCACCAACGACGCCGACCGCCTGCGCAAGTATCTGGCCCGCTTCAACCTCAACTGGGAATCCCTAACCCTGTAGTAGCGGTTATTTCGGCGCGGGAGCGTAGTAGACGCTGAGCATGCACTGGTAGTCGGCGCTCGGCATCAGGTCCATCGACGCACGGCGTTGATCGAGATGTGCGGGATCTTCCACCGGGTCCATCTTCATGCTGGCGAAGTCCCTGCCGTTAGTGGTGGTGTACTGCGTGCCATAACGTTGCGGCTTGCCTTCATGGCGGAGCAGCCGGTCGGTCAGCATCGCCACGTCACCCTTGGCCAACTCGCCGGCATCCGCGCGCGCGGTGATTTGCGGCAGCATCGACTGCATGAAGGGGATATCGGAAGTCGCGTGCTGTACCAGGGTAAAGGCCGCGCTCACGCCGGCAAGGCCTACCGCGTTCGCGTGCGGGAAGCCCTTTTTGGCGAAGGTTTCCTTCATCCACGCCAGGTTGTCCTTGTCCACTTTATCCATCGCCTGGAACGCCGCCTTGTCCTGCGGTGCGGCGATCCACGCGCTGCGTGCGGATTGGTCCTGGTCAAACCGCTTACTCAGTTCATCGCGTAGATCGGTATCGGAGAATCCCGCTGCCTTGTTGTCGCGTTCGATGCCTTCGCTGGTCAGCGCGGGGTGCGCTTGCGCCATCTTGGTCTGCCACGCGGCGACGTTGGGGCACTTCGCCGCGGCGGCATCGTCCTTCGCATCGGCGAAGGCGGCGCCCGGCAGAACGAAACAGAGGGCGATCAGGCTCGCGCGACGTAGGGACAGATGAAGCATCGGGATGCGCTCCTGGTGGGATAAGCCGCCGTCAGTGGCAGGCTGGCAAAGCGTATTTGTGGGCAGGGTCGCCGCTCTTCGATGCGATGATCGGTGTCTGCGCCCCCGTGGACCAGGTCTGCTCCGGCCACCAGCGTGGGACCACGGGATGCGTCGTGGGTTCCACGGCCTCGCCGGGCCTGGGGATAAGTACGTTCGCACCCACGCACTTCGCCGCCGCAAGGATACGTTCCGGCGGCTCGGTCCAGGCGTGATGGGCCAGCTTCACCAGGCCCCAATGCACCGGGATCATCGTGCGGGCGCGCACTTCCTGGTCGACGAGTACCGCCTGCTCGGGGCCAAGGTGCCAATCGGGCCATTGCTCATCGTATTGGCCTGCTTCGATCAGGCTGAGGTCGAACGGGCCATACTTGTCGCCAACCTCGGAGAAGCTGTCGTTCATGCCGGTGTCGCCGGAATAGAACACGCGATGGCGCGGGCCGAGGAGGGCATAGCCGGTCCAGAGCGTCTGATCGCTTTGCGGGTTGAGCCGGCCGGACGCGTGGCGCGATGGCGTCGAGACGACGGTGACCGTGCCGACCTTCGCTTCCTGCCACCAGTCGAGTTGGGTGATGCGATCGTTCGGGATGCCCCAGCCGACGAGGTGCGAGGCGATGCCTAGCGGAACGATGAAGCGTGCACCGCGTGCGTACAGCGCCTGCACCGAGGCGCGGTCGAGGTGGTCGTAATGGTCGTGGGAGATGATCACGACATCGACGCGCGGAAGATGGTCGATCGGCACCGGCGGCGGGTACCAGCGTTTCGGCCCCAGCCAGCCGAACGGAGAAGTGCGCTCGCTCCAGAACGGATCGACCACGATGTTCGTACCGTCGATCTCGAGCAGCATCGACGAGTGGCCGAACCAGGTGACGCGCAGGCCACTGGCAGGCGGTGTCTTGTAGGTAGCCGATGAATCGACCGTCGGTATCGGCTGATCCGGTTCCTCGCCTGGCTTCGATTCGAAGATCTGCAGGATGCCGCCGTGCAGGTTGGAAAACATCGCCTGCGGATTCAGGAACTGGCTGCCATGCCACTCCGGCGACTGCTCATTGCGAGCGAGGAACTCACCCTTCGGCAAGGTGCCGATGTTCGGCCACGCGGAGATCGCGACGAAAACGAGGAACACGAGGAAGAGGGCGGCAACGTAGCCAGCGTATCGGAAGAACCGTTTCAATCCATGAGCTCCATGTGGATCACCCGAGCATACGACGGCCAGGCCCCAAACCGTAGGAGCCCACCCTGTGGGCGACATCTTTCGCGATGGCGCCACAGGGTCTGTGGGTCTTTCGCGAACGGCGTCGCCCACAGGGTGGGCTCCTACAGAGGGCGCCGCGAGTCACATCGCGGCGCGCATCTTTTGCGACTTAGTTCTTCGGCATCGACGCCATGTCGATCACGAAGCGGTAGCGCACGTCGTTCTTCACCAGGCGCTCGTAGACTTCGTTGATGTCGGCCATCTTCACCATCTCAACATCGGACACGATGTTGTGCTCGGCGCAGAAGTCCATCATCTCCTGGGTTTCCTTCATGCCACCGATCGCCGAACCGGCAACGGTGCGACGCGGCAGCATCAGCGCGCCACCCGGGAACGCATCAAGCGGGGTGAGGGCGCCGACGAGCACCATCGTGCCGTCGAGCTTCAGCAGCGAGAGGTACGGCAGGATGTCGTGGCTGACCGGCACGGTGTTGAGCAGGAAATCGAACGAAGAAGCGGCTGCTTCCATCTGCTTCGGATCCTTCGACACCAGCACTTCATCGGCACCGAGGCGCTTCGCGTCCGCGCCCTTGGCTTCCGAGGTGGTGATCATGACGACATGCGCACCCATGGCCTTGGCGAACTTCACGCCCATGTGGCCGAGGCCGCCGAGGCCGATCACGCCGACCTTCTGGCCCGGGCCCACGTTCCAGTGGCGCAGCGGCGAGTAGGTGGTGATGCCGGCGCAGAGCAGCGGGGCGGCTGCCTTCAGGTCGAGCTTGTCGGAGATCTTCACCACGAAGCGCTCTTCCGCGACCATGTCGGTCGAGTAGCCGCCGTAGGTGGGGGTCTTCTTATCCTGCTCGGTGCCGTTGTAGGTGAAGCTCGTGTGGACCGTGCAGTACTGCTCGAGATCCTTGTTGCAGGACTCACAGGTGCGGCACGAATCGACCATGCAGCCGACGCCGGCGTAGTCGCCGACCTTCAGCTTCTTCACGGCCGAACCCACCGCCTTCACGCGGCCGACGATTTCGTGACCCGGGACCATCGGGAAGGTGGAGTTACCCCAATCGCCCTTGGCCTGGTGCAGGTCGGAGTGGCATACGCCGCTGTAGAGCACTTCGATATGCACGTCGTGCGCGCCGACATCGCGGCGGTTGAACGTGAACGGGACGAGGGGCGACGTGGCGTCTTTGGCGGCAAAACCGTGGACTTCGAACATGGGTGTCATCCTCTACAGGGGGAATCGGGAAAGCGGGGAACGATAACCCTCAACAATCCGACGCGCCAACGCGATTATTCGGACGTATCGTTGAGGTATTCTTGATAATCATGCGCCCTGACAATCTTTCACACCTGGCCGCCTTCGCGGCCGTCGCTCGCCACGCCAGCTTCCGGAAGGCCGGGGCGGAGCTTACCTTGTCCACGTCAGCCATCAGCTACGCGATCCGTGGGCTGGAGGAGCGGCTCGGGGTCACCCTGTTCCACCGGACGACCCGAAGCGTCTCGCTGACCGAAGCCGGCCAGCGGCTGCTTGAGCGCCTGCAGCCTGCCCTGCGTGATGTCGGCGACGCCCTGGAAGAGATGAACGACTTCCGGGCCCATCCGGCAGGGACGCTCCGCCTGAACATGCCACGGACCGCGGGCCAACTCTTGTTGCCACCGCTCCTGCCGGGGTTCCTGGCGACCTACCCGGATATCCACTTCGAGGCGGTGGATGACGACGGCATGATCGATATCGTGGCTGCGGGCTACGACGCCGGCATCCGTTTCCACGAGTCCGTGCCCGAAGACATGATCGCCATTCCCTTCGGCGGCATGCAGAAGGGCGCCTGCGTCGCTGCCCCGGAATACCTGGCCCGTCGCGGCGTGCCGCTGCACCCGTACGACCTGATGCAACACGACTGCATCCGTTTCCGCTTCCCTAGCGGGCGCCTCTATAAATGGGAGTTCGAACAGGGCGAGACCAAGCTGGAACTGGATGTTCGCGGCCGCTGCACCTTCGGCGACCTCTGCGTCTCGGTGGATGCCGCGCTCGCCGGCGTGGGTCTCACCCTGGTGCTGGACGAACAGGTGGATGAGTACGTCCAGGCCGGCAAGCTGGTCCGGGTCCTGGAGGACTGGTGCCCGCCGTACCCCGGCTTCATGCTTTATTACCCCCGCCAGCGCCGGGTCACCAGCGCCCTCCGTGCGTTCATCGAGTACCTGCAGCAGCACACCTGAAAAGTGATGGTTTTCCATCAGTTGCGTGTGCGCGCTTGCGCGGGGCGGCCGTTACGGGCGTAAACTATCACTATTGCTGCGCCGCACAAGGCGGCGCTCGCCCACGTCCCAGGCCGCACTCCCCATGTCTTCCGCCGCTCCCGCACTCGATCCGGGCACCCCACCCGTCCGCGCGCCCCACGTCGGGCTCGTGATTCTTGCCCTCGCTGTCGGCGGCTTCGCCATCGGCACGACGGAATTTGCCTCGATGAGCATGCTGCCGCTGTTCGCGCAGGGTCTGGGCATCGATGCGCCGACCGCTGGCCACGCGATCAGCGCTTACGCGCTGGGCGTGGTGGTGGGTGCGCCGATCATCACGGTGCTAGGCGCGCGCATGCCGCGCCGCCGCCTGCTGCTGTTGCTCATGGCGATGTTCACCGTGTTCAACGGCCTGACGGGGTTGTCGCCGAATTACCACTGGATGCTGGTGTTCCGCTTCCTTGCGGGCCTGCCGCATGGCGCGTACTTCGGCGTCGCTGCGCTTGTGGCGAGTTCGCTCGTCCCCGCGAACCGGCGCACGCGCGCTGTGGGCCAGATGTTCCTCGGCCTTACGGTGGCGACGATCGCCGGCGTGCCGCTGGCGAGCTGGCTCGGCCAGTTGGTTGGGTGGCGCTGGAGTTTCGCGCTGGTCGCTGTGCTCGGTGTTGCCACGATGAGTGCCGTGCTCGCCTTCGCACCGAATACGCCCGCCAATCCTAATGCGAGTCCGCTACGCGAACTCAGTGCACTGAAGCGGTCGCAGGTGTGGATCACGCTCGGTATTGGCGCGATCGGTTTCGGCGGCATGTTCGCGGTGTACACCTACCTCGCCGACATCCTTCTCAACGTGACCCACATGCCGCTCTCGTCGGTGCCCTGGATCATGGGTGTGTTCGGTGTAGGCATGACGCTCGGCAACATGGTCGTGCCGGTGTTCGCCGATCGTGCGTTGATGCGCACGGCGGGCGCGCTGCTGGTGTGGGCGCTGATCATTCTAGCGATCTTCCCGTTCACCGCCGGTAATGTGTGGACGCTGGGTATCAGCGTGTTCTTCATCGGCATCAGCGGCGCCCTCGGCACCGTGCTTCAGACACGTCTCATGGACGTCGCCGGTGATGCGCAGGCATTGGCCGCTGCGCTGAACCATTCGGCGTTCAACACGGCGAACGCGCTCGGGCCGTTCCTGGGGGGTCTCGCGATCTCGCAAGGCTACGGCTGGACTTCGCCGGGTTGGGTGGGAAGTGGCCTGGCGCTGGGTGGATTGCTGCTTTGGGGCGTTTCCGTGGCTGTTGAGCGGAATAGCGAGTCGCAGGAAGCTGCCCAGGCTTGCTAGTGATGTAGTCAAAGGATGGCAGCATCCATCGGCGAACGCCTACGAGGCGACGTGGGCTTCGCCTAATATGCGTCGTGCTGTGCAGGAGGCACGATGGAACGCATGACGATCACAGACACTACGGTAATTGCCGACCTCGATAAGCTCGCCGCCGCGACTGATCGGGACCGCGACGAGCTCGTTCTTGAGATTCTTCGGAATTTCTTCCATCCGAGATACAAGAACGAGCTGATCCGGGATTTTCGCTGGAGGATGGACGTATTGGGCGGCGCGGATCTCGAGCCGCGCGCTGACGGTGACGGTCACTTTGCATGATCGTTTGATCGATACGTCAGTCGCTACTTTCCAATACAGAACGAACTAAAGATCGCGCCGAGCAGGTCGTCCGACGAATACGCACCTGTCACTTCGCCGAGCGCTTGTTGCGCGTGGCGAAGCTCCTCGGCAGCGAGTTCGCCGGCATGCGATCCGTGCAATGCGTCAGCGGTGCGAAGCAGATGAGCATCGACCTGCTCGAGAGCAACGACGTGTCGTCGGCGTGCACTGAAAGCGCCATCGCCCGCACCAGCGGTTGCGAGCGTGCGGAGCATGTCGCGGAGCGCATTGAGGCCTTCGCCGGTTCGAGCGGATAGCCACAGTTTTTCATAGCCAGCAGCGTGCGATTGATGCGCGTGCTCGGTGCCAAGATCGATCTTGTTCACGACAACAATGCGCGTCGCGTGCGCAGGCGTGCCTTCGAAGAACGCGAGATCGCTATCGGCGTGCTGTTCATCGCTGACCAGGATCGCGACATCGCAACGCTCGAGTTGCGCAAGCGCGCGACGGATACCCTCACGCTCGACCACGTCATCTGACTCGCGAAGGCCGGCCGTGTCGGCTAGCTCGAGAGTGACACCGTCGATCGTGATCGCCTCACGCAACACATCGCGCGTGGTGCCAGCGATGTCGGTCACGATCGCGCGCTCTGCGCCGGCGAGTGCGTTGAGCAAACTGGATTTGCCTGCATTCGGTCGACCGACGATCGCGACGGTAATGCCGTCGTTCAAACGAACGCCACGACGCGTCTCGATCAGCAATGCATCGAGGCTGGAACGAAGCGCAGCAAGCTGTTCGCCAATCACCGGATCGGCGAGGAAGTCGATCTCTTCTTCAGGGAAATCAATCGCCGCTTCAATATGGACACGCAGCGCGATGAGCTCAGCGAGCAACGCGTCAACGCGCGCGGAGAACACACCTTCCATCGAACGCAGTGCCGCTCGCGCTCCCGCTTCCGACGTCGCGGCGACGACATCGGCCACCGCTTCCGCCTGGGCGAGATCGAGCTTGCCGTTGAGGAACGCACGCTCGGTGAATTCGCCGGGCCGCGCCAGGCGTGCACCAAGCGAGATGCATCGGCGGAGCAGGGCGTCGAGCAACACCGCGCTGCCATGGCCCTGTAGTTCCAGGACATGTTCGCCGGTGTAAGACGCCGGTCCCGGAAACGAGAGCAGGATCCCGCGATCGATCAGCTCACCTTCCGCATCGCGAAACGCGGTGAAGTGCGCATAGCGCGGCTTCGGTTCCCGGCCGAGCAGGCTCGACGCGATCGACGGAGCGAGGGGGCCAGATACGCGAACGGCACCGACACCGGCCGCGCCGGCGCCGGTGGCGATGGCTGCGATGGTGTCGGTGCCGTGGCTCATGGCGTATTACGCAGTGCGTGCCTTTTCGTGGGCCTTATCAACGCTGCGGTTGATGTACCACTGCTGGAGCAGGCTGGTCGCACCGTTGACGGTCCAGTAGAGCACGAGGCCCGCCGGGAAGAAGGCGAAGAAGACACCGAAGATCAGCGGCATCACCTTCATCATCTTGGCCTGGGTCGGATCCATGCCGGCCGTCGGCATCATGCGCTGGGTGAGCAGCGTCACGAGGAAGTACATCACCGGCAGTACATAGAAGGGATCCGGCGCGGAAAGGTCGTGGATCCAGAGGATGAACGGCGCGTGGCGCAGCTCAATGGATTCCGACAGCACGCGGAGCAGGCCGATGAAGATCGGGAAGGTGATGAGGATGGGCAGGCAGCCCGCCATCGGGTTCACCTTCTCCTTCTTGTACAGCTCCATCATGGCCTGCTGCATCTTCATGCGGTCATCGCCATAGCGCTCCTTGAGCGCCTGGACCCGCGGCTGCAGCTTGCGCATGCGCGCGCCCGAACGGAACTGCGCATCGGTGAGCTTGTACAGGGCCGTCTTGATGAGCAGCACGAGCAGGATGATCGCAACGCCCCAGTTACCGCTGATGGCGTGCAGCTGCGAGAGCAGCCAGTGAAGCGGGGTGGCGATGATGGTCAGCCAACCGTAGTTGGCCGTCAGGTCGAGACCCGGGGCGATCGCATCGAGCGTGCCCTGCAGACGCGGACCAACGTAGAGACGAGCGATGCTGTCCGACGCCTGGCCAGGCGCGACCGAGATCGCCGGGCCGAAGGCGCGGACGAGGTAACGCGGCGTGGCCGAGTTCGGGTCGACGATATTGGTGCTGTACGAAACGTTCTGGTCCGCCGGCGGAATCCAGGCCACCAGGAAGTAATGCTGGAGCATGCTGATCCAGCCACCGGTGATCGGGCGGTTCAGCGGGTTCTTCTGGAAGTCGGCGAAGTTCAGCGATTCGAACTTCGATTCCGGGCTGTACCAGCCAGCGCCGAAGAAGCTGTGCTGTGCCGGATCGGTGTAGGCCTTGAACCAGCTGGCCTTCTCGGCCGGCGCGCGCTGCAGCTGCTGGTAGGCGTTACCCGTCCAGGTGGCCTGCGAGCCGTTGTCGATGCGCTGGTCGAGATCGACCACGTAGTCCATACGCTTCAGCGTGTAGCGCTTGGTCACCTTCACGCCCGACGGATCCGACCAGGTCAGATCGAGGCTGACCGACTTCTCGCCATCGGCGAGCTTGGCCTCGGTCTTCTCGGCGTGGAAGAGGGCGCGGTGGTCCGGCGCGGCACCCGAGCTGCTGACCAGGCCATCCTGGGCGGCGAAGAAGGTCTTCGCATCGTCATCCAGCAGGCGAACCGGCGGCGGGGTCGGGTCATTCTTGGTGACCGGCACGTTCGGGTAGTACAGGAGTTCCGAACGGACGATGCTGCCACCACGGGTATCGATGGTGAGGCGGAGCACATCGTTCTGCAGGGTAACGAGCTCGGCCTTGCCGGCCGGCGTGGCCGACGTATCGGCCGGAACATTGGCCGGGCCGGAGGCACCGGGCACGCTGCCATCAGCGGACGGCTTGCCATCGACCTGAGCCGCGGCGGCCGGCTGGGCAGGCGGCTTCGGGCCGTAATCCTGCTCCCACTGGGTGAACAGCATGTACGCCACGAACATGAGCGCGAAGAAGAGGAGCGTACGCGTTTGATTCATTAGCTTAAGCCAGATCCGTGGGGCACCGCGGCCGATATGAGGACGGGCAGGCGGGCAAGAAAGAGGTCAACGCGCGATTGTGCCGTCGGCACCCTCGGGCTTCAACGGCCGGATGCGGCGCAGGAGGGTATCCAGCTCCGCGAGGAGGGCGGCACCCGTTACCTGGACGGCGCTATCGCGGGCCATCACAAGGATATCAACGGGCGGCAGGTCGGGCCGGGCGCGGCGAAACGCCTCGCGCGCGAGCCGCTTGATGCGGTTGCGGTCCACGGCGCGCTTGGAGCAGCGCTTAGAGATCGCCAGGCCAAGCCGGGCGGTATCTGCCGTGTTATTTCCGAAGCGCAAAAGAAAACAGCGGCCGCCGAGGCGACCGCTGACATTTCGCAGGGCTGCGAAGTCGGCGGCGCGGCGTATCCGCGCATCGCGCGGCATGGCTGCGGCACGCACGACCAGCGAACCGCTTACGGGATCAGGCGCTTGCGACCCTTCGCGCGACGGGCGTTCAGGATCTTGCGGCCATCGGCCGTGGCCATACGGGCGCGGAAGCCGTGCGTACGGGCGCGCTTGAGCTTGCTGGGCTGGAAAGTACGCTTCATGGCGCTTACATCCGGATGAAGATTAAAATTGGCCCAAAAGTATGCGGGACATTCCCGAAGGATGTCAAGCGCTTGGCCAAAGGATGACAACAGGCCGCGGCCAGGGCCGATGCCGGGGTGGGGGCGGAAGGCTGGTAGACTTCATCGTCCACCCCGCGCGCAAGCGCCCCTCTACGCTGTGGCAAAGAATACCCG